>DYKV01000386.1 GCA_020722415.1 Anaerolinea sp. | reverse complement strand
GCAGGGTCCCGACGGTGACGTTTTGCAGCCGTCCGCCCTGGGTGGTCCAGTCGTAGTAGGTGTAATTTTGCTCCAAGCCATTGCCCAGGGTCCGTGCCTCCAGCCGCCCGGCAAGGTCGTAGGTTGTGGCCGCGACGTAGGTGTCGTCACCGGTCAGGGTTTCGAGCAGCATCTGGCCGTTGTAGGTGTATTGCACGGTCTCGCTGTCGGGATAGGTCATGGTGACGGGCAGGTCGGCGGAGTTGTAGGTCCATTCCGTGACGAACTGTCCGCCGCCGGGGATTTGTTTGGATTCCGAAAGGGGGCGGCCGCGCGCGTCGTAGTTCCAGGAGGTGTAATCGCCGCCCGAAACGCCCATGGAGGTGCGGCGACCTTTGCCATTCGTCCCCGCGTCGTAGGTGTAGGTCACGCTCGGCGTGGAGGGGCAATTCGAGTAGGTCTTGCCGGTGAGACGATTGAGGGCATCGTAACTCAGGTTCGTCACGCAAGCGCGCGCGTCGGTTTGGAAGAATGCCAGAATTTAGAGACCTGCGATCACGGCTCGACGGGGTCAAAGACCCAGGCCGAGCAGCCGAGTAAGATTACCATGCGAATTGAACATATATTGCGTATAAGGCAAGCAAAATTATAACGCTCAACGCACACAATGCGATAATTTCGTAAACCTTGGCCATGATATGTTTCTTTTTATCTAAACTTGCAGGCACGAATTCATAATAATACTTCCAAGGAGAAATATTTTTATCCCAAAGAAAATCTATCTTGTTATTAAGATAGGCTGGCTTATCCTTTTTTTGGAATTGCCTATTATACGGGTTTTCATCAAACTCAGGGAAGCGATTGTTTTTTAATGCATCTACAACACTAATAAACGCCATTGCTTCATCAACATTACTGTGGGAAAGCGATGTTGGATCAAAGGGATTAATAGGGACGAGAAGATAGTGATTTGATTCTTGCGTGATGATTTCTAAAGTACCGTTTTGTCCTGTTGAAATAAGCAGTTTAATTTTTGCAATACTAGATAAAGGGATATGCAAGATATCCTGGCTATTTATCCAGATTGGGCCATCAGAGCTAATATCGCTCTCGCTAACAACAACTTTAACAAGTTGTTGTGGAATGCTCCAAGGAAAAGCCCAAGCACTTTTATGCATTACATGAAACCAAAATGTAAATTCTATTGACATTGGTCAATTCGCCTTAATTTCACTCATAGAAACGATAACTTTTGGATTGAGCAAACAGATATTGTCCCAAATTTGTTTTTTGGCAATACCGCAAAACTCACTTTTTGGCTCCTTGAAAACTCGCTGAAACATATCCAGATATGGGCTAAACAGACACGTAGAAACCTATCCAATCCATATCTGGCAGTGGACAGGCAGGTGCCCGCATAGACAAATTGGCATGCAATAGTGACTTTTGCGGTAGTGCGTTTTTTGGGTTTGGTTAGCAAAAAGAGAATTTTATTTTTGTTTCACTTGGTCATATCGCTTGCCTCTTGATCTCTTCAGATGTTCTGTTCGCCGATATTTCGGTAAAAATTTGTACGCCTTTTACAGTTGATGTTTTTTGTTTATTCCCAACATTCATCATACATACAACCGATAAGAGATTCTGGCAATGCTTGTAAGGCGGGTATCGTCAACGAGGTCCCGATCATTGCATCCTGCAGAGAAGAACCAGGTCTTGTCATTCTAAATACGCCCGTTCCAAAATCTTCGTACGTAGGTTGGAGTGATCTTGCTACACCTTCCGTCTGCCATGCCTGACCGATGAATCCAGAAGCAAATGAGCCTCCTAGCCCCGCTAGAGTTATATCTTCACCCGTAACCAGAGAATCGATTGCATAGTTGGCGGTATCTAATCCACCTGCAACAACATTCTTAACGGCTTGACTACCTCTTCCTGCAGTTAGCATTCCAGAAACCGCTCCTGTGGCCGCATCAATAGATGATGTTGCAGCATTGTAATCCTCTCCAGTTATTAAATTGCCCACCTGAGTACTGACTAAACTTGAGGCTGCCCCTAACCCTGCGGACATCGCTAACGAGACACCCGCACCCGCACCTACGCCACTCCCGATCAAACCCCCAACTACGGCACCCTGTAAGGCAGCAACGGCGATATCTCCCCAGTCAGACTTGCTAAGCCCATCTTGGTTGGCTGCTTCATTCCACACATATAAGCCCACATTTACTACTGCACCAATTGCTGCTCCGATTAATATGTTGGCAAAATGCCCCGACGGGTCCACATACTTGACCGGATTATTGTTGGTGTAAGCGAAGCGATCCCACGCCTGGGTGCCCTGGGTCTGTTCAGGGATGATCGTATCCGCCTGGGTGAACCTGC
>DYKV01000034.1 GCA_020722415.1 Anaerolinea sp. | reverse complement strand
CCTAATATCCAATCGGAGGAGTCACAATATGTCAGAACAAAAAATATCTCTCTTAGAAGTTTATCAATTCTTGAAATCAAAAAAGTGGGTTGATCTTACTCATGCTTTTGCACCGGGAATTCCCCACTGGCCCGGCTTTCCCAACGAGCATCGCGAAGCTTTGTATTACTACGATGAAGGCGTTGGCACCTTTGGTACAGGAATTTATGTCCATCTCTATTCACATGTCGGTCAATGGGGCACTCATGCTGATCCCCCGGCGCATTTCGTGAAAGGCACTCGAACACTCGATCAAATTGACGTAAAAGAGATGATACTCCCCTTAGTGGTTCTTGATATTCATAAAAAAGTGGAAAAGAATCCGGACTATACTATTACTATGGAAGACGTCAAAGAATGGGAAAAGAAATACGGATTAATTCCGGAAGGTAGTTTTGTGGCTTTACGAACTGATTGGTCGAAACGCTGGCCAGATGATAAAGCCATGCAAAATGAAGATGAAAACGGAACCAAACATTTTCCCGGTTGGAGTCATGAAGTACTCAAATATCTTTTTGAAGAACGAAAAATTACCGCTTCTGGACACGAAACCACCGACACTAACCCAGGGCTAGACTGCTCTAAAGGTGATTACTCCATGGAGACCTACATTCTTGGGACAAACCATTATCAAATAGAATTACTCACCAACCTCGATCAAGTCCCCGAATTTGGCGCCATTGTCGTGGCGGCATTCCCCAAACCGAAAAATGGTTCGGGTTTTCCAGCCCGTGTATTTGCTATTCTACCTTAAACCCAAGGAGAAAAAACTTATGACCTATGCCCAGCGAACCAATCACCTGCGCCCGGAAGGGGCATATCAAGTCCTCGCCCGCGCTCAGGAATTGGAATCCCAAGGAAAACATATTATCCATCTTGAAATTGGAGAGCCAGATTTCAATACTCCTTCTCATGTCAGCTTGGCTGGTATCAGAGCCATTGCCAATGGACAGACACGTTACAATCCGCCAGCAGGAATGACTTTTCTACGGGAAACTATCGCTGAATATGCCGGCCGCCTACGCGGTGTGCAGATTAAACCATCTCAAGTGGTCGTTAGTCCTGGTGCTAAACCGAACCTCTTTTTCCCTACTCTAGCGCTGGTGAATCCTGGTGATGAGGTGATCTATCCCGACCCCGGTTTTCCAACCTACGAAGCAATGATCGGCGTTGCCGGAGGCATTCCGGTCGCTGTGCCGGTCCTCGAAAAAAATGGTTTCTCCTTTGACCTGGAAGTTTTCGATCAGTTAGTCAATCCAAAAACAAAATTGATCATTTTAAATTCTCCTTCAAACCCAACTGGAGGTATCATCCCACAAAAGGATCTGGAACACATCGCAGATGTTGCCATCCGCTACAATTGTTGGGTTTTATCGGACGAGATCTATAATCAATTGGTGTTTGATGATTATAAAGCCCCCAGTATTCTTTCCATCCCTGGTATGGCGGAGCGTACTATCATAATGGATGGTTTTTCCAAAACATACGCGATGACTGGCTGGCGGCTCGGATATGGCATCATGCCCGAGGGGTTAGCCAATCGGGTAAGCTTGTTACTAACCCATTCAATTGGTTGCACTGCTCATTTCACTCAAGTAGCCGGGATTGAGGCTCTCACCGGTCCGCAAGATTATGTTTCGATGATGGTGAAGGAATATCAACGGCGGCGGGATTTACTGGTAGATGCACTCAACCAGATGCCGGGAATCTCTTGCCTTAAACCCCAAGCCACATTTTATGCTTTTCCCAACATCAAAGCCAGCGGAATGACTTCTAATGAATTAGCCAATTTACTCCTTGATGGCGGAGTGGCTGTGCTGCCCGGCTCTGCCTTTGGAAAATATGGCGAAGGTCATTTACGCATTGTGTTTGCCAATTCTTATGAGAATATTCAAATTGCCTTAGAACGAATGGATAAGGTCTTCCGTAAATTATAACCTTCCTAAAAATTATTGCTTTCACCCGCCCTCGATAGGGCGGGTATTTTGGTTAGCATTCCAGGTCTACTCCGCCTCACCTTCCACAGCGAGATGTGAACTAATGAAGAGAGGGTTCAAACCAGTTGTCCAATTATTCATCCGCTAGTTTGATTGGAAAATTCTTGGTTGATCAAGTTTCTCTTTAACAACCTTCCTCTTCCCCAATTGGCACGCGCTTAAATCTTCATCGCGTTTAATGTTAATCACCTACCGGCTTAAACTGGCTGGGAAGTCACTAAGGAAGTTACCCGCAATTAGGTCCATGCCGCACACTTGATGTATAATCATCCCCCCAACGCATTTTCCTTCTTGTGCGCCACGCTCCGTTTTCCTGTGCGATTTCAGCGAATTATGCATTAAGACCTAATCGGCTGCCGCATAACTTAGGGTGAAGTCCGTCATAAGACCGAAATTAGGCTAAATAATGAAGGAAAAGATACGAAAAACGAATGAATAACCTATAGAAGAATGCCCAGGGAATCGGTTTTGGGATCAATTCAGAGCCAAGGATATCTTAAATGCGTTAAATTTTATGGTTTTTCCACACCCTCTAATGGAAGAAAAACATTAAAAGTACTTCCCTTCCCTAGTTTACTTTCCACAGTAATCCTTCCCCCAAAACGATTGATGATGTCTTTTATGATAGATAAACCTAGACCTGTCCCCTCATTTTCTATTTCTTTTGCATTCGGAGCGCGGTAGAATTCCTGAAATAACTTTGGCAAAGATTCTTCTGGAATTCCGATACCGGTATCCTGAACCGCTAGATGGACTTCGCCATCCATGCGTTCCAAAGAGATAGTGACTTTTCCATCTTTCAAAGTATATTTGACTGCATTGGATAAGAGGTTATTTAATATCCTATCCAAACCTTCTATGGTTGCATAAACCCTTATTTCCTCACATTGGCATTTATTCAAGAATTCCAGCGTTATCCCTTTTTCTTTCACCGGAATTTGGTAACGGGCTATTACTCGGCGGATAACCGCGATTAATTCTGTTGGCACGGGTCTTTCGTCGAGTTTCGGTTGGGCTTTCCCGGTTGCCAGATCTAATAAATCATCCACCAATTTCTGTAAAAACTCAATCCGCCGGACAGCCCTATCTAAGATGTCGCGTTGCTGTTCATTCAAGTCACCTGCATAACCCGCAGTTATCGTGCGCAATAAACTTCGCGTTACGCTCACCGGTGAACGCAGTTCATGTGTCACCATTTGGATGAATTGGCTTTTCATCTTATCCAATTCTTGTATCCCCTGATATGCCAGCGCATTCTCAATAGCAATACTCCCCTGAGCGGCGATCGCACTAATGAATTCCTCGTCTTCTTGATTAAAGCGATTCGGTTCAACTGCGTAAACTCTCAAAATGCCCATGGGTCCATTCTTACCTAAAAGGGGAGCTGATAACATCGATTTAATCCCCTCTGCGCGGGCTTCCTCAGGATATTGCAATAACGGGCTTTCTGGCGCATTTGGGATATTAACCACTTTCCCAGAAAGGGTCTCCCTAGCCAGCAGATTAGTTAATCCATCTACAGGACCTTTATTAATATAAGTTTGGCTCAATCCATAAACAGCCACTGGTTCAAGGTAGCGCCCGCTTTTATCGAGCATCCGAATGGAACAAGCGCGAGCCTCCATCGCTTTAGCGGTGGTTTCTACCATTCGTTCCAATACTTGTTTTAATTCCAGGGTTGATCCAACTATTTTGGCGCATTCATTAAGCGCTTGCAGGCGTTTGGTTGTCCGTTGCAAATTCTCGGTCAATTCGATGATCTCGGATTCCCGCTGTCGCAAATGATTTTGGATTGACCCAACCAAGAATGTTACAATGACAGCAGTGCTAGAGTAAAAGCCTAATACACCTAAAATATATAACGGTTGTTGATATAATGGCTGGGGCAAAAAACCGCTCAAAGGTTGATGAGTTAATATACCCACGTATTCTAAAAACGTCGTTCCACTCACCAATAAAATTGCCAAGATTGAGATGGTAAAAGCTATGTTTAGCGGGAAAAATATGGCCGATATGATAATGTGAAAAATAAAATACCAAATTGCCGGACTCTCAATTCCCCCCGAGTAATGAAAAAGCAAGGTCATGGCAATCCAATCTAATACGGTTTGCCAGATGGTCAACCTTTGATAATATATTTCCGACCTGTTGCTTTTGCTCGCTTTTTGTTCGCTTACATAAAAATACAGGTTATAAAGCAAAATAGAGACGCCGATACCATACAACATAGTATACGGCGCTCCTAAATGGAAAATATTTTCTATGACAACAGTTACAATAAGTACGCCTGCACCCGCAATCCAACGCAGCTTAATCAGCCAGGATACACTGACGACCAGCTCCGCATTTATCAGATTACGAGTGTTACCTGCTCTGGTAGAATTCGAAACCGTTCGGTAAGCACGATCTCCATTTAAATGGGAAATTCCCATTTATACCCCTAACTATTATTGCGGCAAGAGTTCCTTGACTTTAGCGAGCAACACCTCTATGTCGATCGGTTTTTCCAAAAATATTTCCACTGGTAAATAATCTGAATCCGGAGCAAATCGCAGCGGCGTGGTGGAATGAATTGCCGTCAACATGATAATTGGAGTGTGGCGAAATTCTTTATATTCCGAATTCGGGTCTGGGCTATGCAATGTAAGGGCAACTTGAAAACCAGCCGTCGTGGTATCCATCATCACATCGAGCACTATCAAGTCTGGTCTGACCTGCTTAACCATCCCCAACCCTTCTTCGCTGCTCTTTGCTTCAGAGACCTGATAGCCAGCTGCTTCTAAAGGTAAACGGACAGTCAATCGCTGATCGGGATCATCATCAATGATTAGTATATGCTTTTTGCTCATGCTTTTCACTTCCATATCTCTGATAGTATTTGGTCAGCTACAACATTTATTATAGCTTCAACTGGTGGACTTAATTTTTCTACATTGCTCAAGTCTTGTGGTTCAACACCATAAATTATCATTTCATTTGGCAGCAGGTTTAACGCCTGAGCCAGCTCTAAGACACTGGGGATATCGGTTTCATGTAACGACAAACCTCTTCCGCTAGCTATTAACCTGACATCTTGCCCTGAAAAGCGTTTCCAGCTACCGGGTTTCTCACCCATTTGAACCGCATCTACGATGATTACCTTCTGCCATCCTTCAAAAGAATAAAGCAAATCGATTCCGGGTGTTCCAGCCTCCTCAACCTTGACGCCAGGCGGGATTTTTTTCTGAGACAAAATCTCCGCTATCCGTACCCCAAGTCCATCATC
This sequence comes from Anaerolinea sp., assembly GCA_020722415.1. Lineage (GTDB taxonomy): Bacteria > Chloroflexota > Anaerolineae > Anaerolineales > UBA4823 > UBA4823. The sequence continues at coordinate 10,690 of DYKV01000034.1, read as the reverse complement.
TCCTTTCAAAATATTGCCTACGCCAATGACAAGGGTTTTTTTCTGGTTAAGTGAAGACAATGGATCTTGAGGCACGTTCGAATTACCAAATTTAATGATAGTTTATCTAATTGTCAAGACGTGCACACTACAAGAGATACACGGGTCATAGGCCCGCACGAGCATCTCCAAGTCTAGGCGCATCGCATCTTCATTTTTATGCATCACCTGGGGTACCAACACTCTCATGTCATGTTCCAAATTGTTGATATTCTGGTTAGTTGGGATAATGCAATTTGCCCCAGTGATACAGCCATCTTCTCCGATTTGATAATGATGGATCAGCAATCCCCGCGGAACTTCTGCAACCCCTACTCCCTCGCCGGGCATGCGGGTAACATGTGCTGGTTCTTCTGGTTGAATACCACGCTCAAGCAGTTTTTCGACGATTTGAATCGCATCTTCGGTAGAGTGGACAATTTCCACCACTTGCGCTCCTGAATTGAGATATGTATTGGTAACTTTGGGTTTCATTCCCAATGCCGCAGCAGCCTCTTTTGCCTTGGGGTGTAATTGTTCATAATTATTATTGAAACGGGCTAAAGCCCCAACCATGAGTGATTCGCGTTTATTGCGGGTGAATTTAGCGGTCGAATGCGGCACCATAAATTCATTGGTAACTTCTTTATATCGTTCTGCCGGCATTCGCACTCCATCAGTTGTAACAATATCACCATCAATGAAAGCATATTCGTCCGGTTTACTCAAAGACACATACTCAGTTTCGCGCTCAAACTCTGGCCATGGTAATTTTGAGAACAACTCCACAGTGGCGTCTAAATCTTTGCGGGATTCGATTAATCGTTGGTACAAGTTCTCCAATTCTACGATGGTTGGAAAATGAGTAAAGCCACCGACAGTCATGGCAATGGGATGTGTGTGCCGCCCGGTAACTGTAGCGCAAATATCTCCAGCCAATTTTTTCATCCGCAATGCCCTCAGGACCGTCTCTGGGTGGGTATTGACTAAGGGGATCACACTGCCTACACCTAAAAAGTCTGGGGCAACCAGCATATAAACATGCAGAATATGACTATCTAAGATCTCGCCATGAAAAGTTAGTTTTCTTAATAACCAACTCTGCTCGCTTAATGTGACTCCCAGAGCTTTCTCGGTTGCCCGCAAGGAAGCAGTTGCATGGCCGGTAGCGCAGATCCCACAAATTCGGCTGGTAATATGAGAAGCTTCACGATAAGGTCTGCCGAGCAACATTGCCTCAAAAAATCGGGGTGTTTCAACCACCTCAAAACGACAAGCGGTTAAATTACCATTCTCAACCTCGACAACAATATTTCCATGCCCCTCCACCCTGGTGACGTGATGAACATCGATTCTTTTAGACATAGTATTACCCTTTCTGCTGTATTTTCTCACGTACCTGGTATGTGGTAAACATCGTATATATGGATGTGATGTCTTCCACTGTCAACCCGGCTTCTATTAATACTTCGCGCATGGAATTATCATTCGGATTAGTAATGAACCCACGGCACGCCTCACAAGAAGCACCAAAGCTTGGACAAATCGCACCACAACCCGCCCGAGTAACGGGACCTAAACATACTTGTCCTTTGGTATACAAACACACATTGCCCTTCAATTTACATTCAACACACAAAGGGTAGTCTGGTATCGGCGGTTTTTTGCCTAATAAAAGTGCCTTCACAACTGAAATGAACTCGTTACGGTCAATCGGACAACCAGGAATGGCATAATCTACATCGATCACCGCGCTAATTGGCCTAGCATCGTAAGTCTCGTACCAATCAGCTTTATCGCCATAGACATATTTTCGAACTTCATCTAGCGGATGAAGCGCTTTAAGGGCATTCACTCCTCCAAGGTGGGCGCAGGCGCCAAGAGCGACTACGATAGCAGCCTGTTGGCGAATTTTCTTTAATCGTGGTTCATCGCTTGCTCGGCTACAAGAACCCTCGACAAAAGCAATTTGGTAATCTTCACCTTTTTCAGTCATCGCTTCCCGGAATTGAACGATTTCCACCACATTCAACAACTCAGGATGGTCCTGAAGCGAATCTATCACTGTGAGCTGGCAGCCTTCGCAGCTAGTGAAATCAAAAAAAGCAATTTTTGGCTTTCCGTTGCTGCTCATAATGCCTCCTCCAGTCCTTTGATTTCTTTATAAGGGAATACTGGACCAGATTGACAAGCATAAATATTATTTATTTGGCAATGTCCACACTTACCCACTCCACATTTCATCTTCCGTTCCAACGAAAGATAGATATTACCTTCAGAAATTCCCTTTCCAATAAACTCCATCAAGACAAAACGATACATCACTGGTGGACCGCAGGTGATAGCAACCGTGTTACGAGGATAAATTGAAATAAACTTAAAGAGGGTAGTGATCACGCCAACATTGCCAGTCCAAGCTTCATCACCTCGATCAACTGTTAGCATTAATTCAACGTCGTCACGTTCGCTCCATGCTTTTAATTCATCTTTAAAGAGCAATTCACCAGGATTTCGTGCACCGTATAAAATGATCACCCTTCCATAGAGGTTGCGTTCATCTAAAACCTGATTAATCAAAGAGCGCAAGGGGGCTAAACCTAATCCACCTGGTGCAAACAAAATGTCTTTTCCACGAAAATTTTCATACGGAAATCCACGTCCGAACGGTCCACGCAAACCAACTTTATCGCCAACCTTCAAATTATGTAGTGCCGTGGTGACATCACCAACCTTCCGAGCGCACAGCTCAAAAGTTCCATTGCTGCGGCTTGGTGAGCTGCTAATACTGATCGGGGCTTCTCCGATACCAAAGACGGAAACCTCCATAAATTGACCAGGACGATGACCTAGTGACTGTCCCTCTGGCAATTGAATGGTAAAAACTTTTTCTAAAGATGTCAATGGACGTATGTTAACTATAGTACCTAATCCCGGAGCATATATATCTCGATCCATAATTGTTCCGGTTTGCATTTGGGGATAACTTGCTATGGTTACCATGGTTAATGACTCCCAGTTTCTTGTTGTCGGTAAAGCTCATTAAAGGTACTTACCGGTGTAATATTTACCAAGCAGGCCCGCGCACAACGACCGCAGCCAACACAGCCAAGGTGCTTATGTGCATCGAGGATATACTTCCCTTTGCGCATAAAGCGATGCCTCTGTCGCAAAGCCCGGCTAGCGCGGAAATTGTGCCCACCCGCCACGGTGGCAAAATCATCCAATTGGCATGAATCCCAATTTCTAACTCGCTGGCCAGTTACCAGGTCTAACTCAACTTCATCTTTTACGTCGAAGCAAAAACAGGTCGGACATACATTCGTGCAGGAGGCGCATGCTAAGCAGCGATTACCCAATTCTTCCCATAAGGGACTCTTCATACTGAGCTCCATAATTGAGGAAAGCTCACTGACATCGAAATCCAGCCGATAAGAAAATTTAGGCCATTTCGCATTGATTACAGCATTTAGTTTCTGGATTTCTTCTTTCGTTGCCACGGAAGAAGATGAATAATTCTGCAGTAAATCTGCCCCTGCCTGGGTTCCCACATCGATTGCATAGGAATCGCCTAAATCAGTAAGATGAAGATCATACCCTTCGTCAGCGGTTAATGTTCCCATGTCTTTGCAGAAGGAATGTTCATCACATGGGCTAAGACATTCAATGCTGATTATCAAGGTTTTTTTACGACGTCCCATATAATGGACGTCATACTGCCCACTCGAAAACACAGTGTCAAGTAATTGGATGGCATGTAAATCGCATGTGTGGACACCCAAGATCACTGTCGGAGGTGTCTCAGGAGGATCTTGAATCACGCCACCATTTTTCCGCGTAAATTTGAAGAGGGTTTCCTTTGGGGGAAGGAACCACTTCTTTGGCGGCAAAATCGTGGTTGGATATTCCATTCTTAATTCAGTTACATCCTGAATTTCCTCAAATGAATATCCGATATCGTGAGGCACTGGTCCGACGACGCGGTAGTGGGGGAGTAGACGGGCTACAAATTCTTGGAAGGCTGATTTTGAAAGTATCGTAAGGCTCACATTCTGCTCCTCGGTCGTAATGGAATAATACAAGGGAGCCATATTAGCTCACATAGCAATATATCTACTTTGTTCGTTACTGACTAGTGAGTTTTGTCACCCAAATACCTATCTTTTTTCCAAGATAATTGTCGGGACGGTGTTGCATTTTTCGCTTTTTTTTGCTATAGTATTAGTAAACCAATCGTTTTCACAAGATTGCCAATAAACCTCAACCAATTCTGCCATATTTCTTAGAAAGGAGGTTGGCGATGGGCGAGAATGTGGGCATTTCTACTTGGAATATCTTATTGGGGGATGATGGCTCAGAACATGCGTATGCCGCTGCAAAGTTCATCTGTGACTTAAATCTTCCAGCCGAAAGCCATATCACTGCTCTGGCGGTTTTTCCACCAACTCAAATCAATCATTACCCCTCGCTAAAAGACCAGCTCGAAATCACTTGCCAGCAATTACAGAGGCGCGATATCCGAGTCGATTCAGAAATTAAAGCTGGCGATGCAGCTGAAACTATCCTCGATATTGCAGAAAGGAATAAAGTTAATCTTATTGTATTAGGCGCTGTGGGTTTGCGGGCAACACTGGGGGTATTTTTAGGAGGTGTCGCCCAGAAGGTTGTTGAATATGGAACCTATCCAGTGTTAATTGTTCGAGCTCCCTATGAAGGGCTCCACCATGTTCTAATTGCCAATGATGGGTCTCCGGCTGGCTGGAAAACAATAGATTTCTTATCGAAATTTCCTATTCCCACCCATGTGCGCATTTCGGTTATCCACGTCCTTCCTCCATGGTACCCGGAAGATTTTGTGACTGCCGCTTGGGGAATGGGCAGCGCTCCATTGCCACCGATTCCTCCCCGCCGGCTTTCAGAATCAGGAGAAAAAAGCGAGGAAGAAATCCAAGCAGAAGAATTACTAGAAAAGTCAGCCAATATCCTGAAAACCAGTGGATTTAAAGTACAAACCTCTTTAAAGCGAGGGGATGCAGCCACAGAAATATTGCAATTTGCAAAAGAGAAACAAGTAGATTTAATCGTCACCGGTTCGCGCGGTTTGAGCCGTGTCTCCGCGTGGTTGCTTGGGAGTGTCTCACGGAAATTAATTCACTATGCGAAATGCTCAGTCTTGGTCGTCCGCTAACCTTCAAAAGAAAAGGAGGTAATTCCCACAACTTCTCAGGTTTGATAGGATTTATTCAAATCGGTAATTCACTCACTGGATAATTCCCAAAAAGTTCAGGAGGTGAAACATGATCGTAGCAAAACAAATCGCTGATCTAATTACCTTTACCCGTTTGGGGATCGCTTTTCTAATGGTTTGGCTAGGGATTAGCCATGGGAGTGATGCATTCCCGTTCATTATTTGGTTGATGTTAACCGATTGGGTAGGAGATTTCTTAGATGGAAATCTAGCCCGGCGTAGTAGCCGAAAATACAATACTTGGATTGGCGATCACGACTTAATCGTGGATATGTCTGTAGCAGCTGGTTTACTGATCTACCTGATTGCAGCCCGTTTCATTAACCCCTGGATCGGTTGGATTTATCTGGTGATCTGGAGTTCTGTGTTTATCTGGATCGGTATCCCATGTTCATTGGGCAATTTATTTCAAGCGCCAGTTTATGGATATTTACTCTGGATCGCCTTAACCGAAGCTCCCCATCAAGGAATCTGGTTGATTGTTTGGATCATTACCGTTGTGGTTATTACCTGGCCAAGGTTTCCCCATACGGTCGTACCCAACTTTTTGCTTGGCTTTCGAGAAATTCATATTCCTGAAAAGAAAGATCGTCAGAAATAGATTCCCAAACCTCCCTGATCCCCTCGAAATTCAGGGAGGTTTCTTTATTTACAGATCGTAAATTACCTATACAGATTATTGCTCTTTAGCAAAAACAATTATCCATCCCCCCTTTTTATCACTCCTCCCAAACGTTCAAATAGGTTAATCTATTCTCATTCTTTCAATGTTGAAAGTTAGAATGGTTCATCATGTGGTATAAATCAACCTTATTGCCAGCTCACTATTGTTGTTAATCCATCGAAAAAGGAAATGTCATTTGTTTACAAAAATTCATTCCATTCTCCACCCCTTCAATTCGATTGAACTGAAGAACCAAATCACCCAATCTGATCCATGCAACTCCATTACCATCCTTTCAGCTAACCTATGTCATACCTGGCCGAAAAGGGATTTTCCTTTAGAGCGCTTACAAAAATTCGTTGATCTGGTACACGAAAAGCAAGCCGATATTCTACTTCTCCAAGAGGTGATGCGCACTAGTGGAGATCATGTGCATGATTGGTTAGCTAGCCAATTGAATATGAATGCAGCCTATGCTCGCACCAATGGAGATCGACAACTGATCAACTTTGAAGAAGGTTTAGCAGTGCTCAGCCGCTTTCCCATTCTGCAAGCTGAGCAAAGAATTCTAAAATCAGCCTTCCATCCCTTTGTCCATCGGCAGGCACTGGCAGCGCAAGTTGAAACGCCTTGTGGGAAAATCCTAGCAATATCTGCACACCTTAGCATTACTCCTTGGCAAAACCGACGTCAACTCGACCAAATCCAAACCTGGATCGAAGGACAATCGCACAGCACTGTTCTTGGCGGAGATTTTAATGCAGCGGAACACACCCGGCGGATAGCTGACATGCAACACAAATGGATAGATACCTTGCGGAGATTCAATCCCACTCTCCGCCAGCCTATTACCCATTCAATTAATCTTCCTTTTGGGAAAATGCTTCGACAGCGCTTAGATTACATTTTTCTCATTCAAAGGGAACCAAAATGGGCAGTTCTCGAATCTGGAATTGATCTTGCCCATCGTTTTTCTGATCATCTAGCGATCTGGACCAGATTAGCCCCAATCTTAACCTAAAAAGGCTTTCAACATATTAACCACGAACCTTGATCTCACCAACTGCGAACAATAAGGGCTGCCCCTGAGGCAGCCCGTATCTGTTTAACTCTAGTACCATTACAACTGTGGCAATAAATATTCATACGCACTTAGCGCAGATTTTGCGCCTTCTCCAACTGCGATCAATACCTGCTCCGCAAAAATATCGGTCACATCCCCAGCTGCAAAAATACCCGGAACATTCGTGCGGCAGAAACAATCTACCCGAACACGTCCTTGTTCATCCAATTCGACTAGTCCTTCGACCATTTGAGCGTTGGGGATCAATCCCATTTCAATAAATGTCCCTTCTACATCTAGTTCTTCGACTTTCCCTTTAGGACTTCTCACCACTAATTTCTCCGCAAATCGTTCACCTTTGACTTCGACAACCTGATAATCTTGGAGAATATGGACATTTTCGGAATGCTGTAGTTTCTGCCCTAGGGTTGTCTTTAAGGCTGCGGCAGAAATCCCCACTAGGGTGACATGTTGAGCGACTGTGGCTAATTCTGCAGCTGAGCGAAGGGCAAGATCTCCATCTCCAATAACAGCAGTTCTTCGCTCAATAAACAAAGGCGCGTAAGATAGCGCGGAATAACATAACCCACGCATGAGAAACTCTTTCTCCCCCGGCACACCGATCTTCTTTTGTTTTGTACCACTCGCAATAATGACAGCTTTGGCAGTTAATTCCCCGCCACCTTTAGTGTGAATAGTAAAAACATCTCCGCGTTTTTCCACTTTTTCAACCGCTTCCATGTGGCGGGCAAAGCTTAAATATTCCAATTCACTTTTGAATTTATTGACCACTTCTAACCCTTTGATAACTTGGTATTCTTCCACCCAGGGTAACTCCAATCGCCACATCGTTTTTCCGCCTAAATCTTTCGAGATCAGCAGGGCATTCAGGCGTTTCCGAATCGCATAAATCATTGCTGTTAATCCTGCCGGACCTCCGCCGACGATAATCAAATCATACATAGTGTTATCCTCCGTAAAAACCTCAAAAAGCTCAATCCACTGATATCACCCGATTGATCTCAAACCCATCCATTAAACCGGGGGCTGGGGAATAAAACCATCTTTCATCATCATGTGGGTTAAATCACGCGAGCGCTTGATAATTTGGTGAGCGTGCTTATACAATTCATCCTCGCTTAAGGATATGCGCGCAACACCCTGTTCCTGAGCCTTCATTGCCACTGCCACTGCCTCGCGGGGGAACACCTCCCAGTCATCCATGTTGGGTAAGATATGTTCCTCATCCAAACGATCACCAATATGATCAGCTAAAGCATGCGCTGCCGCGAAGCACATTTCATCCGTGATTGTCCGAGCGCGCACATCTAATGCTCCTCGGAAAATCCCTGGAAAGCCAAGGGAGTTATTGACCTGATTGGGGAAATCCGAACGACCAGTTGCGACAATTCGCGCTCCAGCAGCTTTTGCCTCCCAGGGCCAAATTTCGGGAACTGGATTTGCACAGGCGAATACAATCGAATCTTTCGCCATTGTGGAAATCCAATCTGCGGCAATCACGCCTGGACCTGAGCGGGAAAGCGCGATCATCACATCCACGCCTTTAATCGCATCGGGGATATTACCTTGACGGCCAACAGCGTTGGTGATTTGGCATAAACGCCATTTATCCACAAATTCAGCCTTGCGCATTTCCAAGTCTTTTCGGTGTTTGCCTAAAATACCCTTACTATCCACAATGTAACATCGAGAGGGATCCGCACCTGCGCTAAAGATTAATCGTGAAATAGCAACGTTCGATGCTCCAGCGCCAATAAAGGCAATGCTTACCTCACTAATTTTCTTTCCAACGATTTTTAATGCGTTGATTAATCCAGCTAAGGTTACCGTAGCGGTGCCTTGCTGGTCATCATGCCAAATTGGAATCTCGGCTTTTTCCCGTAAAGTATCTAGAATCCGGAAACATTTCGGTTGAGAAATGTCTTCCAAATTGACACCGCCCCAACCCGGTTGTAATAATAAAACAGTGTTGATAATCGTTTCTGGATCCTTTGTGTCAATCATGATGGGAATGCCATCAACGCCCCCTAGATATTTATATAGCAATGCCTTCCCTTCCATAACAGGTAAACCAGCTTTCGGTCCGATATCGCCTAACCCCAAAACGCGCGTACCGTCAGAAACAACTGCCACGGTGTTCCATTTGTTCGTATGTTCATAAATCAATTCAGGGTTTGCTTCTATAGCTCGACAGGGTGCAGCTACACCTGGGGTATACCAGATGGCAAAATCATTGAAATCGCGCACACAACATTTTAATGTGGTTTCGATTTTGCCCCGATAGAATGGATGCAATACCATGGCATCGGCAGAAGGCTTTTTCGCCTTGGCTAAAAGCTCCTCTACACTCACTTCTTTGGTATCATTAGTCATTTTTATACCTCCTCGTTCATAACTAGGCAATGCGGAAGCTCCAGTAAATAGACATAATGATTTATTCGGTTTTTTTGTCTTTTCAAAAATACCAGGGATTGCGTCAGGCTTCTCAAAGCGAACACGTACTGCACCCTCCGCCCAGGTCTTGTCAGCTCAAATTTCCTCATACCCACCCAAAACTCGATAAATGATCGTTTGTCTATCTAGGCCAGGAGCCGATTCCGTTCTTTTCCATATTTTACACTTTAATAAATAGGAATGTATCCGATGAACATCATCTAACTAGCGGACATTCATCCTAATCAACGCGGATGGGTTAATCTCAAATCTACTACAAGAATAACCAGAGTTTTAAGTACGGGGTATATCCAATGTATAATAAAGTTTAATCCATGGTTAAACACGGAGGATAAATGGATTTCACAACCTTAATTTCACCAGCTGATTTATTGCCGCATTTAGAAGATGAAGATTGGTCAATTTTCGATGTTCGGTTTACATTGGGCAATCCAACTAGAGGTAAGCTTGATTATGATAAATCTCATATTCCGAACTCTATTTTTGTCCCTATTGAAGAAGAAATGTGCGGCAAGGTGATCCCTGGCAAAACGGGACGATACCCCTTATTACCTATCGCAGATACCATTCAACTCTTTTCCCGTTTGGGAATTGACCGAAACGTTCAGGTTGTTGTGTACGATGACTGGCCCGCTGCGAGTGGAGCGGTTGCGGCTCGCTTATGGTGGATGTTACGCTGGTTAGGACATAAAAAGGTAGCTGTGCTTGACGGCGGTTGGAATGCTTGGTTATCTGAGGGCTTTCCGGTTACTCAGGAGCAAATAAAACGAAAACCGCGCAATTTTATCCCCGAACTGCATCTGGAGATCTATGCCAGTACTGCAGATACAAAGGCAGCTTCTCTTTACCCTGCTCGGAAATTGTTTGACTCGCGTACCGCTGACCGTTATCGAGGCGAAAACGAAACCATTGACCCAATTGCTGGCCGAATTCCTGGCGCTATTAATGCTCCTTATCTGGATAATTGTTACCCAAACGGACGCTTTAAACCGAAAGAGGAGATTCGGAAACGTTTTGAAAGTTTATTGGGGGATACCACTCCTGCGAAAGCAATTTTTTATTGTGGTTCAGGGTTGACCTCAGCATTGAATGTGCTCGCGGTTGCCCATGCTGGATTAGGAAATGCACTTTTATATGTTGGATCGTGGAGTGAATGGATTACCGATCCAACCCTCCCCATCGAGAGAGGTTAATTATTTATATAAATCTGATACATATTGGCGGA
>DYKV01000385.1 GCA_020722415.1 Anaerolinea sp. | reverse complement strand
ACATTCTGTACATAATTATTGGCATACTACTCCTAGCATTATTGCTAGATTTGCTGATAACATACTTTTTTCGTAATAAAGGAAGACTCCATGTTGTAACCCCGCGGAAATATGGAATTATCTTCTAAGAAGTTAGTGTTCAATTCGAGAATGCGCTCCTATATGCTTAGTGGATTCTCAGTTTTGTGAATACTCCAACGATCTTCTTACTGCATGGTTGGGGACGGAGTCTATCCCGAATGCTGCCATATATTCCCCGTCTCCATCAATTGGGTTATAATTTGTTTGCAATTGATGCGCGCAAGCATGGTGGAAGTTCGCCATTGAAACACCCATCGGTATGGACGTTTACCGAAGATATCAGGCTGCGATGAACTTTCTCTGTGATTCGAGCTTGGTTTCAAACCATGAATCTGGCATTGTGGGACTATCAATTAGAGGCGGAGCAGCTATAGATACTGCTAGTTTGGACCACCAGGTCAAAGGCTTGATTACTGTAGGAGCGATTTCTCATCCATTTGAATTGATGAAATACGAATTTCAGAAAAGAAAAATTCCAAGCTTTATTCTGCGTTTGCTATTTGGTTATATGAAAGTCCGTTTAGGAATTGATTTCGATAAAACAGCACCAATCAACAATATTCGTAACGCAGAAGCAGATATACTCCTTATTCATGGCGATAAGGATACAACCGTCTCTCTCGAACAAGGGCAAGCGTTAGAGAAATTTGAAAATAAAAATAAAGTTCAATTTTGGATCGTTCCAGATAAGGGACATAGTGATTGTGAAACACATCCTGAGGTTTGGGGAAAGGTAGAAGGGTTTTTAAATAAATCACTCCCTATTTCATGAATAATCAGATATATTCATCAAGAGGAAAACATGCAACCGACTGTTTATAAACAATCCGATTCTAAAGTAGAGGTTAAGGGCTTTGAAGCCCGTCACTATGACCTATTAATGAACACAATTACGGGTGGAACCTATCCATTCTTTATTCGGCGGGTAATCAGGGAGATGAACATACAACCACAGGATGAAATCTTAGATTTCGGGTGTGGCAGTGGTCGGAATGTTTGTCTAATGACGAAGTATCTCTCCAATCAAGGTCGGGTATTGGGCTTGGATATTGGTCAGGAGATGTTGGAAATATTTCAGGAACGTTGTAAAAATTACTCTAACGTTACATTTAAAAAACAAAGAATTGATGAGCCCCTGCAATATGAAAATGAATTTGACAAGGTATTCATCTCCTTTGTATTGCATGGCTTTGTACAGGAAAGACGGTTGCAGATCATTGATAACGCATGGCGCGCCCTGCGCCCGGGCGGTAAGTTTTTTATCCTGGATTACAATGAATTTGATTTAGAACATTCACCGTTTCTGGTTCGTCTCGCATTCAAGGCAGAATGTCCTTTGGCAAATGATTTTATTGCCCGAGATATCAAGTCCGTCTTGCGTGATCACGGTTTTGATGAGTTTCATACCTACCCGCACTACCTTGGTTATGTGCGATTGTTATCAGCTCAAAAGAGCAGCAAACTGTAAGCATTTTGCGGATGATGATCGCTTCTGGTAGATCAAATTGGATAGAACGTCCTGATTCTGTAAGCAGCGTGATTTCGCTGTTCTTGCTTAGTGACGGGATCTCCCTAATTCCATGCGCAAATAAATAAGCAAGGCTTGCAAGTCTTTCGCTTACTTCTTGAAATTTAGGTTTATTTGTTCACGGAAGTAAGGAATGAACCTGGCACTCATAGTGCATCTTCCAAAATAAAGGCTCTTCGGTGAAGGGATATACATCCCGAATTACCCATTCCCGCGGTGGATAACCCATGGCAGCGCCGCAATAAGGTTGCTCTCGGGCAAAAATATCAAAGATGTAGAGCATTGGTTGTCCCTTTGGATCAATAAATTGTACTCTCAGTCTCGCTCCTCCTGCACTTCGAGAATCGCATATCACAGAAGGTTCACAACATGTCCCCCACCATTCAACTTCAAGCACCTGATAATCAGGACTGATTCCCGCATTGATTAAATCGGATATTACGGTTTCGCGTCTGGTCGTCAATTCGCTTTTTGTTTCTGGGTTGTAGATTTCCCATAATTCCAAAGCTCGCGTGCGGTCACCCTGGACAATGGCTTGCACAAATGGAGCGACTTGTGCTTGCGGCTGGTTCACTGTTGCATGCTCTAATAAATAATAACGTAGTTCGATATTATTTTGAGCTATGAACCACAATCCAGATGCACCAACAACCAACCCAACGAGGAAAACACCAATAATGACGATTGACTTTATTAGGATATTTTTCATTATCTAGTCTCTTTTCAGAATATTTATTGATGTGTCACCTT
>DYKV01000384.1 GCA_020722415.1 Anaerolinea sp. | reverse complement strand
TTACTGAACGAGAAGGAGGATTAAAATGACATCTAATCAACGCATCGTCGTTCTTGGAGCGGGACATGGTGGTAAAGCTATGGCAGCTCATTTGGCATTGATGAATTATGAAGTGGGGTTATGGAACCGCACTGCCGAAAATATTGAGGTGATTAAAGCGCGTGGCGGAATAGAGTTGGAAAGTAGCGAACACGGTCCTTCAGGCTTTGGTAAACTGGCGCTGGTCACAGATGATATAAAACAAGCATTGGAGTTTGCAAACCTGGTGATGGTGGTTGTGCCTTCTTCTGCTCATGCGGAAATTGCTCGCAGAGCAGCTGCGCACTTAAAGAAGGAGCATATTGTGGTGCTGAACCCTGGCCGTACCCTTGGTGCGATTGAATTTGACCGGGTGATCCGCAAAGAAGGATGTGGGAGCGATCCATTGATCGCTGAAGCAGAAACGCTCATTTACGCTAGCCGTTCGGATGGACCAGCCCAAGCCCGGATATTTAGTATTAAAGAAACTGTGCCAATGGCTGCCTTACCAGCTATCCGCACAGAGGAGGTCTTAGAAGCGCTCCACCCAATTTATCCGCAATTCATCAATGGGACGAGCGTTTTGCATACTGGTTTGAACAATATGGGAGCAATTTTCCATCCTGCATTAACTTTATTAAATGCTGGGCGGATTGAATCTACCAGGGGAGATTTCCAGTTTTATATTGAGGGTGTCACACCTTCCGTTGCTCGGGTCTTAGAGGTATTAGATCGTGAAAGAGTAACGGTGGCGTCATCATTGGGTATTCGGGCGCGTACGGCTTTGGAATGGTTAAAGATGGCTTACGATGCCACCGGGGAAGATTTACATGAGGCGATTCATAACCAACCGGGTTATTATGGAATCAAGGCGCCGGCAGTTTTGAGCCATCGCTATATAACCGAAGATGTGCCGATGAGCCTGGTGCCAATTGCATCGTTAGGACAGCAGTATGGCGTTTCGGTGCGGGGAATAGACGCTATCATTAGACTGGCTTGCATTATCCATCGCACCGATTATTATCGGCGGGGTCGGACGATGGCAAGTCTAGGCATTAACCAATTGAGTGTTACCGAATTAACCAAATATGTAATGGAAGGGGAGTAAACCTTTCCTATTGGTTATTGCTAACCCATAAAAATGAATTCTTGAACTGGCAGGTGACTTCTCCGCTGCCTGAATAGGTAACCAGATAGGCATATCCAGCTGGCAAATCGGTAACCCCAGATTTATACCTTGACATCATCAATTGATACTGCTGGGTGATTTCAGCGCGCTGTTTATTATAGGCTTCTAATTCCTTTTTGTATTCATCCATGGCTGATTTATCTTTATTGTTTATCGGAGGAATAGGTGGTTCAGGATAAACCGGTGCAGCCGGTGGCTGGGTAACATCAAGCGAGGCAATGACAATCCCATCGGAGAAAACCTGCGCCTTAGTGCCGCGCATCACTACCGATAAACGGTTCGTTACACCGTTTGCCCAACTGAATTTCGGATTATACATCTGGGGATAGGTATCAATTTTATTGATGATATTTCCATCGTTCATGATGCGAAAACTGATATACCCGCCCAATTCGCGAATAGCGAGGAGAACATATTGAGTCGCTTTGGGTCCAGTGCCATTAGAGCGGATCGCAAATCCACATCCTGCATCTCCATACTTTGAATCCCAAACGATATCTGATTGGATTGCGACATCCTTTCCTGTAACGCCAGGAAATTGGTCAGAATAAAAGAGCTGCTGGAAGCCACTCCCATTCTGAGTTACATCTGGATCGGCGACAAAAATTTTTCCTTCACTGGTCATAATTCCCAACCCTGACAACATGATCTCGATGGGAGCAATTGCGGTTTTGGTTGCACCGAGGACGCTCGCCGCATCCTGAGTTTGCTGAGCTATTTGGGTGGCAGCGGCATCGCTAGCGGATTGGGTTGCTTGGGCAACCGCCGTTTCAGCTGCGAAGTCTGTGGTGGCGGTTGGAGGGGGTCCCTCAACCTTTTCCATTGACGGGGTAGGGGTTGGAGCTGTAGAACCAACCAGGCTGGATAAGGAACATGCAGGTGAGATTGCGGCAAATATCATTAGGATGAAAATATACCATCGGTAACTTTTTAATTTAGACATAGTAATATCCTTTTTAAGATGAAAACAGTACGATTTTACGAGTATTGTGGCAAAGCTGCTTCCTTGCTAATTTGCTTTTTTTATTTCATTATAAGCGTGTTTGCTCATTGGGATTGCAAGATAATAGTTTGATTTTATCTGATATCTAGCACCTATCTATATCTGTTTCGTAATTACTCAGGTATTGTTGTTTCGAGCGAAAGCGAGAAACCTTAAAC
>DYKV01000383.1 GCA_020722415.1 Anaerolinea sp. | reverse complement strand
GCTGGCCTATGGAATTTCTTCTTACTTTGACGTTATTCAGGAACAACTCTATTAAGATTGCGTGGGTATAGACTTTGTTGCTTTGGGTATCGACGCGGCGAAGGCGGTGCTGGAGGCAGGACGAGAGATTTGTTGAGGGAGGGCGGAGGGGGGTTGAGGTTGTTGTCGGCAGATTCGTCAACGGATATGAAACGGATAAGCGGATGGGCGGAGGAGGATGAGAGGGAGGTTTGAGGTAACGGATTTGGGAAACGGATATGCGGATGGAGGCGGATGGGTTCGCTTCGCGCGGCGGGGTCGGATGTCTGCTTTTGGGAGGGAGAGTCCACGCGGGAGGGAGGCTGGTCAATGGCGCGGGGGGATAGGTTTAACCACGAAAAGCGCGAAGAGTGTAAAATTACTTCCGAGCAAAGACTCTACCTTCTGGGAGACCAATCATGAAACGAGTCAATCCAAAAACATATTTGTTGGAACATTCTGAAGCTAAAGTCAACCTTTATGGAAGATATCTTTCCGTCTATCTCAATGTCTTACATCGCGCTCAGTTTGTAAAAAGGATTTTTGTCTTCGATCTATTTTGCGGCGAGGGAATATACGAAAACGGAGCAAAGGGCAGTCCAATAATCGCGTTAGATTGCATTCGAAATCATTATTTTGCCAATCAAAATAGTTGCCCAAACATGACTGTGTGGTTTAATGACAACGGGATATCTGAAATTGAGGAGGGAGTTTCAAAAGTTGATAGGGTCAAGAAAATAAGCACCACAATTTTCAAACCAGATAACGTGAAAATCGAGTTTCGTAAAGAAAACTACGAGGATATATATCCAAAGGCGATTGAATTGGTCGCGCAAACCGAAGATGCAAAAGGATTGTTCTTCATTGATCCTTTTGGTTACAAAGCCATCAAACCTGACGACATTCGAGGAATGCTCGTAAGTGGAAAGACTGAAGTTTTCCTGTGGTTACCAATTGCTCAAATGTACAGATTCGCCGATTCTGCATTGCGTTCAGGATTTCCAGGCAGTGAACCGCTAAAGGCATTCTTGAATGAACTGTTCGGGAAAACAATCCCAGACTTTCGATCTGCACAGGATTTCATTGAACAATTGAAAGCGAGGTTCAGGGCATATCTAAAAGATTTAAATGTTTTCGTTGACACTTTTATTCTTGAAAGAGATGCCAGCAATGTTTACTGTCTATTTTTCTTTACTCGCAATGTCAGAGGATACGAAAAAATACTGGAAGCAAAGTGGGCAGCCGATCCAAGTCGCGGTAAAGGGCACTCTATTGAGAAAACAATTTCGCTATTTGATGAAATTGAACTCTCTGGCTATCATCAAAAACTTTTAGCTTTCATTGAAAGCGCTGATTATCGAACAAATAAAGAACTGTATTTGTTCGGACTAGAAAATTGTTTTCTCCCAAAACACACAAAAGGCGTATTAGATGGATGGAAGAAAAAAGGCACAAATTTTGAAGTGATTTCTTTGGACAATAAACCAGTGCGTGGGTATTACATCGACTACAATTCAGAAAGACTTGTGGCGTTCAGACTTTTGAAATGACGGTGGACATTTTTGAACGCTTGTTCTATAATTGAAATTGAAGTGTTTTTCTCGGAGGAGAAAATGGCTACCCAATCTCGGATCGAGTGGACAGAATCCACCTGGAATCCGCTTACTGGTTGTACGAAAATCAGTCCCGGCTGTAAGCATTGCTACGCGGAGCGGATGGCGAAGCGTCTGCAGGCGATGGGACAGCCGAATTATGTCAACGGGTTCAAGTTGACCATGCACGAGCATGTCCTTGAAAAGCCGTTGGAGTGGAAGACCCCGCAGGTCATCTTTGTCAATTCCATGAGCGATCTGTTCCACAAGGATGTGCCTTTGGAGTTCATCCGGCGCGTGTTTGATGTGATGAAGCGTGCTCACTGGCACCAGTTCCAGGTGTTGACGAAACGCTCGGAACGGCTTGCAGAACTCAGTCCGCTTTTGGAGTGGGCGGAGAATATCTGGATGGGCGTCAGCGTGGAGAACAAGGATTATGTCTATCGAATTGACGACTTGCGGAAGACGGGCGCGAAGATCAAGTTTTTGTCCGTTGAGCCGTTGCTGGGTCCCATGCCGAAGATGAATCTCAGGGGAATCAACTGGGTCATCGTGGGCGGCGAGTCGGGTCCAGGGGCGCGTCCGCTGGAGAGGGAGTGGGTGGTTGGTGTGCGGGATCAGTGCCTGAAGGCAAAAGTTCCGTTCTTTTTCAAGCAGTGGGGCGGCGTGCAGAAGAAAAAAGCAGGCAGATTGCTCGATGGTCGGACGTGGGATGAGATGCCGAGGGAGATGGGGTTGGTCAAGGCGTGAGAGAGGGC
>DYKV01000382.1 GCA_020722415.1 Anaerolinea sp. | reverse complement strand
CAAATACAAGTCATTGATTTCGGAAGTCGGACCAGATCATTGAATCCGGTTCAAAAGGTAGCAAAGCTTCGGGTTTACCTTTTATGGTACAAGACACGCGAACACGATTATTCCGTAAATTATTGTTGCCATTTTGGCACCACGGTGATATATCGCTTCCGAAAGGAGAAATTGATTATGGGAACCGCGCAGGCAAAAAATAATGGGCTGGCCGATGATCGAATCACGGCCAGGGTACCTCATTCCACACGGACAATCATAGAACGCGCAGCGGCGGTTTATGGATCGACGATCAGCCAGTTTGTCATTCAGGCCTCCGTGGAGCGGGCAAATGAAGTCTTGCAGAGCATGGAAATGGTTAAACTCTCGTCACAGGATGCCCAGATTTTCATTGACGCATTGACCAATCCGCCGGCACCGAACAAGAGGTTGCAGGAAGCTGTACGCGCCCACAAACAACTTGTAGAATCCAGAGATTGAGATGGGCGTGGATTTAATCATTTGTCTGCTGGACACCGGCCATCATGACCGCGATGCCTTCGACTGTGGGGAACTGGTCCTCAACGAGTATTTACAAAGGACGGCAAGCCAGCACTTGAAAAAGGGGATCGCCAACACTTATGTACTGGTAAGCCTGGCAGACTCTCATAGAATTCTGGGATTCTTTACTCTCTCTTTTTTGGAGGTGGATTTGTCAGAAGTTCCGGCAGAATACGGAAAGAAACTTCCAAAATCACATCTCCCCGCAGTGAAGCTTGCGAGGCTGGCCATTGACAAGAACTGCCAGGGTAAGCATTATGGCAGACTTCTTCTGGTAGATGCCATGCGCCGAGTGGCCACTGCTATCAGGAACACCGCAGGTGTTGTTGGCTTGTTCGTAGATGCGAAAAATCAGGAAGTTGCAGCTTTCTACAAAAAATTCGGCTTTATCCCACTGAAGGACAATCCCTTTTCCCTGATGATCCCCCACCAAACAATTCTTGGATTATTTCCTAATAAAAAATCTAATGTATAACAAATACTTATCTACACATGGGCTGATCGGCCAAAATCACTAAATTCGGCTCGAAAGCAAGTATGCGCCATCCATCCAATTTATCTTTCTTGGAAAAGAAACCCTCCTCGTGAACTCAATAAAACATTGGCTTTGACAAAATTGCTTGTTTTCGAAAGGTATTCATCGATTTAAAAATACCTTGAAATTTCCCCTTGTCAAATATACAAAAACTTATATAATATCTTCATGAAGATAAAACCGCTCAAATTCATCGCATCAAGCCTCGATGATCTTCGTAACTTTCCTGATGAAGCAAGACGGGCTGCGGGCTTTGAGCTTCACGCGGTTCAGTCAGGACTTGAGCCGAGTGACTGGAAACCGATGCAAGTTGTAGGATCTGGTGTAATGGAAATTCGGATTCATATACTTGGCGAGTGGCGGGTTATTTATGTCGCAAAGCATCACGAAGCGATTTATGTGCTTCATGCATTTCAAAAGAAGACGAAAAAGACGAGTAGACAAGAGATTGATTTGGCCCGCCAACGTTACAAGCAAATTGGAGGATAATCTATGAGCGAGACAATTATTAGGTCGTCCGGAAACGTATTTATTGATCTTGGGTATTCTCCGGAAGAGGCAGCAATTCTTCAGATGCGTGCTGATCTCATGGCTAAACTCCGCAAGTTTATTGAGGCCAAGAAACTTACACAGGTCGATGCCGCGAAAATTCTGTGTGTCAGCCAATCGAGAATATCCGACCTTATTAGAGGGAAATGGGAGAGGTTCAGTCTGGAAATGCTTGTCACTCTTGCCACGAGGGCAGGCATGCATGTCAGACTGAAAACAGCGGCGTGAAGGAGGAAGGCCCGCACGGGGATTGCCCTCATAGTCATAGACTTCGGGAGGAAAAGGACAGATTTTTAACCATGGTTTTGGGGAGGGAAGGTGGTGTCGCTACCTTCCTGAAAGCGGTAGACTTTTTCTCTAATCATTCAAAACTTCAAATACAAATCTTCACTGTAGCTCCTAGATCGAATTCACTGAGTTCCGATAGAAGTGCGCAGAGGCCAGGACGGCAGATTTTCCACGATATACCAACTTGGCTAAAACGGTATATGGAACCTCTCCCCTTTGTCAATCCAAAAAAAGGGCACGTCTTAGGTGCATTGTCAAGCCACCTCGTTTTAATGGTTCTTTAAAATAAATTTCATAAGGCATCTTATACCCCAGTGACTCATGTATCCTTTCTTCTGTTGTAGAACATGAAATATTTCTCAAGACTTCTACGTGCTTCAGAGACTCTCAGGTATTGATGAATGTAAACCTCTTCATATTTGACCGATCTCCAAAGGCGTTCCACGAAGATATTGTCA
>DYKV01000381.1 GCA_020722415.1 Anaerolinea sp. | reverse complement strand
CGAGCTCAGCCGCTGCGACCGTGCGAAGCGAAGGAGCAGTCGGCTGGAGCGAGTGGTTAGCCTGCCAAACTCCCATTAAGAAAAGAAATGCTCATATTGAGAATCGCTGTATTGCCTTGCCACAAACCGTCCAGTGGAAAAAACGTGCCAACATAGTAAAATCGTGGCGCTCGGGCGGGATCAGCAATGAATTGCTCGCGGAGGCAGCCATTGCTCCGCTGCCAGCGTCGAAGATCAGTGCTGCTCATTCTTCGCCCGAACCGGCGACAATCTGGCTGCCATCAGGTGAAAAGGAAACGGCATTGAAGCGATGCCTTCGTTGAGTTACTCATCGCCCAGCAATCTATCTGGAAACCCGATCGGAGCGGATCGGTGCTGTATAGATAATGCTAAGCAGGAGAGCATTTTCCTGTGAAGCCTAAATCAACCCTATTTGTTTCCCGACACGCTCATAAATTTCCAGCACACGGTTCAATTGATCGTCGGTATGCGTTGCCATATAACTGGTGCGCAGCAATTGCCGTCCTTCGGGGACGGCCGGGGAAAGGACCGGGTTGACAAATACACCAGCCTCGAACAGGGCCTTCCAGGCGAAAATCGTGCGCATATCATCGCCGATAATGATCGGGACAACCGGAGTAGTTGAAGCGCCGATGTCGAATCCTAGGCGGCGGAGTTCTTTCCGGATGTATGCACCGTTGGCATTAACGCGTTGGATACGCTCCGGCTCTTCGCGCATCACTTCGAGGGCTGCTAATGCCGCTGCGGCGTTCGAGGGAGGGATGCTAGCGCTGAAGATTAGCGAGCGGGCATGGTGTTTAATATAATGAATGACGGGTTCATCCCCGGCGATGAAACCGCCTAAAGAGGCAAAGGATTTACTAAACGTACCCATAATGAGATCTGTGTCTTGGGTAACATCAAAATGCGCTGCCGAACCATGTCCCCCGCCCAGCACCCCCATGGCGTGCGCGTCATCCACCATCAGGCGTGCGCCATATTTTCGACATAAGGCAATGATCTCCGGCAGGGGGGCGATATCCCCTTCCATGCTGTACAGTCCGTCCACCACGATCAAGATGCCCTTTTCGGAAGGAATTTTCGACAGCACACGTTCTAAGTCAGCCATGTCGTTGTGACGGTAGCGTTTGGTTTCACCCCAAGCAAGTTTTGCGCCATCCACGATGCTGGCATGATCCTGTTTGTCCAAAACCACCACGTCATCATGGGTTACCATAGCGCTGATAACCCCCAGGTTAGTCTGCATCCCGGTCGAGAAAACCAGCGCAGCTTCCTTGCCCGTCCATTGAGCGAGTTCTCCCTCCAGCTGCTCGTGTAATTCGAGAGTACCATTGAGAAAGCGGGAGCCGGTGCAGCTCGTTCCAAAACGGGAGATGGCATCGATCGCCGCCTGGCGCACTTTCGGATGGGTGGTCAAGCCCAGGTAATTGTTCGAGCCACACATGATCAGGCGGTGACCCTGAAAAACTGCCTCGCTCCCTTCGTTATCCGTCAAAGGGATGAAGTAGGGATAATAACCCCCTGCCATGGCTTCCTTTGCAATTGTATACTTGTGACACTTATCAAAAATATCCATATTATTCCTCCGTTCGTTTTTTGTTGATTCGCTTTCGGGCATATACGAACCCGGATTGCTGCGCGCCCGCAGCGCAGGATGATGCCACATTCCCTGACTCCGACTCTGGTCTGGCGTGGTCAGGTGTGACTAGCCAGGCGGGCGTGCTGTTCGTCGCCAGCCGGCGGGTGAGCACCAGCGTAATACCACTGGAACCCTCGGCGATAAAAATGCCTATATCCTTCCAATGAGTTTTTTGGTGTGTTCTCTGCCTCCACTTACCCGCACAAAGCGCACAATTGTCCATGGAAATGATACCGCCTGCGTAGATCAAAGTGTCTTTCATCTAAGTGGCGCTACTCCAGCGCAAAGCACACCGGAACACCGCAGTAATCATAGTCGTCCATCTCCTCGTCTGTCTTATCTTTTATGCTTTTGAAAAACACCTATCCAATTAACTGGTTGATTGGTATATTTGGTCGCCAAGCAAAATCAGCACGCAGCACCTCGAAGGGTTTCTCGTCCAGACGGGAGAAGGACTTGGCCAAAACAGTCTTTGCCGAGGAGTTGTACAAACGCTTGCATAGCGTGCAATTCGTCTATATTCCTGGTGTGAAGAATTTGTAGACAGCGGGAAATCTTTTTGAACATGGTAACCTTATTCGAAATGGATAAGTTAATTATAAATTCATTATTTGCCATTTTGACGGGCTAATTTCAGCAATTCTCATTATGGTATAACCATTCAGTCATATTGCTTGCTGGCTGTAATTCATTTATGGCAAATCAGAGATT
>DYKV01000380.1 GCA_020722415.1 Anaerolinea sp. | reverse complement strand
GGCGGTTCAAAGCGCCGTTTCAGAATTTATCTCAATTGTCAAGGGACACTACCCGAAAGCGGCACACCTTTCAAACGATGGAAACCACGCTCAATCAGCCATTCATCCCGATAAGTCAGGACGGCCTGCTCCAGGCTCAATTGTTCGACCGGAGCATCAGTGGCGTAAGCGCGCCAGCCGAAGGTTTTGTGCAGAGCGGCGATAGCTTCTTCCTGGCGGGTAATGGCCGTCATTTGGTAACGAACGGTGACAATTTCCTGTTGGGGACGCTCGGGGTACCAAAGTTCTTTTGTCATGACAATTCATCAGGATAACTTTTCCAAAGTGCTGGGATTTTACGACCGACAATCTTTTCTAAATATAATATCTCTCCTTTACAAATACTCCAAATTATTTCTTTTGCTTTAGAGTCTATCAAAAATGATGTTTCTTTTTTAGTGCTAGCGCGACCAAGGATATTCAATGCGACGTAAGGTCTATATTTTTTGGGGATAACCAATCGTCCAGTGAAACGAGCGAAATCAGATGTTACAAGAAAATGAAACAGCCTGTTCCTGGGAACCTTGCCAGTGTTGAATACCTGATAATTATATACATCCCAAAACCCTTCCTGAATACCTAAAAATCGGGAGACTTTTTTCATAGTCCTTACAGAAAATTGTGCCAACTCATCTAAGGTCATAAGTAAAATCTGTTCTTCTGGGAAAATATTGTAGTACCTCGCAACTTGTGTTCCATATTTGGATAGCTCGATATACAGTGGAAAATCTGCCCAAGATGTTCTTTCGCGGCCGTTTGCTGCCTCTTTGATTGCATCCAGGAATGAGCGTTTTTCATACCCCCCCATGAGATTCATCTTATATTCAGAGAAAGCTCTTTCCACTGGGTCGCGCACTAGAATAATAATTTTGCAATTTGGGATAACCTGCAAGATGCGTTCTGCTACTCCCGTTTCGAACAAATAGGAAGGGCTAGATTCACCACAAATTTGTTCGTTAGTGGCTTTTGCAAATAATTGTTTGTAATCATCAACATTACGGACAACCGATCCACTCTGAAGGAGTTTATCCCACGGTTCAAACCGTGCAAAAAAGTGAGGCTCCTTGATAGAGGACATAAAGCATTCAGGATGAGAACCTAGCCAATTATGTAGGGTATACGTACCACATTTTTGTGCCCCTACAATCAAAAAATCTGGATATCGTTTCAAAATTGCACTCCTTCCAAGTAAAATACCCGTCTAAAGAAAAATGTGCTTGGCATCAATGTCCTGTTCTCTTCACCCAAATATGCTCAGCCTGATTGATAAGCCAAAGTCTGGCCCAATCATCTCGCATCAGAACAACTACAATGATAATTCCTGAAGCGAGGGTCAAGATTAGTCTGAACAACAAAGACTGAGTCAAAAACAACGATGCATAAGTTATGATGGGCAGGAAGATGCCCCATTGCAGGTCAGTGAAAACCATCTTCCAGGAAAATCTTTTTGCCAAAACATGGTAAGCATAAACGTTGAATAGTAACAACAAGAACATCAGCGCATTCGCTGCAATAGCACCGTAAAAACCGAAGAAACGTGAGAACATGTATACCGCACTCAACATAATCACCGTGGATACCATGTAAATCAAAGAGGTAAATTTAACTCTTCCCAACCCTGTCAAAGTTTGATGCCCCGCTCGGCTGAGACTCAACAAACTATAAGCCAGAATGGCCAGCCTAAACGGACCTTCATAATGGTTGCCGTAATCCGAAGAAATCCAGACGGTCAATATTTCCGGCATCCATATGATCAATAATCCTCCAATGCCTGCTATTATCAGACTTGTATAGTGTGATACCTGGCGAAAAACAGCCAATAGCCGTGTGTGATCTTGGAGTGAATCTTTCGGGCTGGCGTAAGGCAACATGAGCTGTGTGATTTGGCCAGTAATCATGGACATGCGCAAACCGATACTGGTGCCTACCGAATAAACACCTCCCATTGCCGGGCGGAGCGTAAACCCGACGAGCACCCGATCCAATTGTTGAAAACCAGTATTAGCAAACGCTGCGATAAACATGATAGTCAATATCCGTCTCTGGCGGTTCATTTGGCGAGAATTAATGGTCTTCTCCAAAGGAAAGCTAGTGTTTCGTGATGTAATTTCCATAATACTAGATATTCATTAAGGCTTGAGATAGGGTATCGCATGCATCGGAGAATTCTGGTGGCCTCCACGCATTAGTGTACTTGCCATCATATGGCTTCTGAGATAGCTTCTTCAATAATGCATTCACAGCCATTACCACCTCGCTCGTGTCCACCGGATCAACTATTTTCCCTAAATTGTGGCGTTGTGTCTGCCACCCTATTACACCCTCTTTGCATGC
>DYKV01000379.1 GCA_020722415.1 Anaerolinea sp. | reverse complement strand
TAAGCACAAGTCGGAGACTTGCTTCACTGTTGGGCAAATCTCTGATTTGCCATAAGCGCAAGGCGGAGACTTGCGCCACTGTTGGGCAAATCTCTGATTTGCCATAAATCAATTACAGCCAGCAAGCAATATGACTGAATGGTTATACATAATGAGAATTGCTGAGATTAACTGGCAATCAGTCGCCCACGAACAGTATTGCGACCGGCTTGCTTAGCTTGATAGAGCGCCTCATCGGATAAAGCGATGATCTGCTCAATCCCCCTTCCTACATCAATAAAAGGATTACTACCCTGAGCGCTGCTGACTCCAAAGCTAGCGGTTATCTTGATTTTCTTCCCTTCATAAGGAATGGGAAATTCTGCAATAATGGATCGTAAACGGTGAGCAATTTGCTCCGCTTGTTCCAAAGTGGTTTCAGGCAGCAAAAAGATAAATTCCTCTCCTCCGAAACGAGCCGCAATATCGCTTTGCCGTAACTGTTTTTTCACGATTTGGCTAATTGTGGAGAGGACTAAATCGCCAGCAGGATGGCCATATTGGTCGTTTACTTTCTTAAAGTGATCTAAATCCATCATAATAACTGCCAGAGGGTGATGGTAGCGACGAGACCTATCCATCTCATCAACTGCCCGTTCAAAGAAATAACGGCGATTATAGAGCCCGGTCAATGCATCCGTGATCGCCAACCGTTGAACCTCTTGATACAAGCGTGCATTCTCCAATGCCAGGGCGGCATGACTGGCAAACATTTTTAATTTTTGTCCATGTTTATCCGTGTAAAAACCGGGTTCCAGTTTATCGAGAGAAAATAGAGCAATCACCTTTCCACGGGCAATTACCGGCGTTCCCAGCCAAGATTGAACCGGGTTGCCGGTTATTTTTTTGTTCCAACCTGGATATTGATTAACATCGGCAATTACAAAAGGCTGTAATGTAGTGAGTAAACTAGCGAGATTGGGGGTTTCTAACAAATTAAAGCGGGCGTTTTTGACGCGGTCCTCGATTTCCTTGCCATAACGCTGATAATTCTTTGCCCGACGGGTAAAAGCGGTTGTCCCTTCGACTTGCATAATGACTGCTGAATCATACGGGACAATATCCGCAATTTTTTCCAACATGATATCCATGACCTCATCCAAATCCAACGTAGCGCTTAATGCTTTTGCGGCAGCGACCATCGTCTCCGCCAATTGACGTTGTTCCCGTTCAGCTTGTTCGGCCCGCTCCCTTTCTTCCACTTCACAAATTAAGCTGTCATTCCGGCGGATTAATTCATCCTGCTGCACTTGCAATTCAACGGTCATCTCAGCTAGTTGTTCCACCATTAAATTAAAGGCAGTGGAGAATTCTCCCATAAAATCAACCCGTTGGCTAAAGTCTCCCTTAGCTACTTGCTGAGTTTGCCAGGTAAGGTGCCTTAGGTTAGCTTGCAACGTTTTTAGAGCGCCAGCCAGAATCCCCTTGGCATTCAGCTCGAAATTTAAGTCACCATTTGCTAAAGCCAGAAACGCCTGACGTACTTCTAATAAGTTCTGCTCAATCTCTTCCGCTTGAGGAGTAGGAACGAGATCGGCTTGGATTGCTGTCTCGATCTGGGGAGAAAAGATGATATCAGCCAACCGATCAACCCAGCGGGCGGTCGTTTCGATAGTTGGCGGTATAGAATGCTGAAGATCGTTCATGGAAACTAACCCATCGAAACCATTTTCGCTAGAAAACGACAGGTTCGGTCTCCGGTACACCAACAGTCTATTTCCTTGACATTGAAAGGCTTACCAGTAAAGTTTTCGAATAAGGCACAAAGGAAACCTTCATCATATACACAGATTTCATCTCCCGTTTCTGGCAATCCGGAACAATCTAAATCTTCTGAAACAGTAAGAACAATAATGCCTGACTCTAATTCCGCTTGTTCGATGCGGAGAATACCCATACTTAAATCACGCATTAGCCCTTGCAATTGGCGGACCAAATCATTGAAATCCTTTGGATCGCTAATCAAGTGTTGGTAAAAAGCATTCCCCGCCAGTTTGCCTGCCCGATAAAAAAGCTCATCGGTTTTCTCTGTTCCAAATTCTTGTTCGAGGACATCCCGGAAAGTGAATTGCATCAGGCGGTAGTTCTCTAAACGAGTTAGAGGACCCAGGTTGGGTCTCCCGATATCCAAATTGCCTAATAATTCCCACCGGAAGGCATATTTTCTATTCGAATTGAAATTTTTATAGATGAAGTTGGTCATGCTTGCCTATTATTTTACCAGATGCAATAATCATACCTTAAGGAAATAAAAGGTCTCCTCTTTCGCTGGTCGAGGGTCTCCTGGCCCCGACCTTTTCCCGATCGAAGGTCTCCTCCCTTGCTGTTCATGGA
>DYKV01000378.1 GCA_020722415.1 Anaerolinea sp. | reverse complement strand
ACAGGTGAAGTGCGCAACGTTTTCAAACAACCCGGTTCTGTCGATAAGACAACCGGAGAACAACGGCCCGATTCCAATAAGGTGCAAATCTTGGGAGAACTTCCCGTTATGGGTGGTGGTACTCGTGAAGACATCATTACCCTTACTATTCCTGAAGGGCTGGATTTTTCGCCCTATCTAAAACAGCGTGTAAGCGTCCCTATTGGCTTTCTGTCTCCCGCCAAGGGTTCGATAGTGTATTTCATTCCTAAAGGCTCTGAGATCAACCCAGAACGCCATACACCCAATTTAGAGATTCCCGCCATTAAAAGCCCGCTTGATCGTAACCCCGCCGTGAAAAGTCCGTTCACGTCGTAGGCTGTCCCAAGCCCTGCCCGACCCCCCCCTGACGGTAGGCGGGGGGGCGAAGGGTGGGGAAGGGGACAGTATATATTTATACATAGAAACAAAGTGGGGACACGGGAGGAAAAAACCGATGACCACGAAAACGAAAAAGCCCCTAGATACTGTCAACTTGGCGGAAGAGGTATCCAGAGGCTCAGATGAAACAGACAAGCTTGGTGCTCGTCTTGCTCGGTATCATAGCGCAAAACAACGCGCTTTGGTAAATCTTGAAACGTTGAAAATTCTGCAACCTGCGGATGATTTCACCGCGACTCGTTACCGTGCTGGTGCTTTCCGATTGGCGGATTGCGGGAACTACCTATTATTCAGGCAGTATTACACCGTGGGCAAAACCAGACTGCATAAGGCTGGTTTTTGCAAGCAGCACTTGATTTGTCCGTTGTGTGCGATCCGGCGCGGGGCGAAGACGCTAGACGCTTATTTGAAGCGTTACCGTTTCATCATGTCGGAGAATCCGACCTGGCGGCTTTCCATGATCACCTTGACGGTAAAGAACGGGGACGATCTGCAAGAGCGTTTTAACCACTTGCAGAAGTCAGTATCTCGCATTTTTGAACGTCGTCGTGATTACTTGAAGAAAGGGAGAGGCAAGACTGAATTTAGAAAGATTCATGGTTATGTTGGTACTTACGAAGTAACCAAGGACAACGGCGCGGGGGAAGTAAAAGAAACTGGGTGGCATCCTCACGCACACATCATGGTATTGCATACAACGACTTTCGACTATGTAGCACTTCAAGCCGAATGGAAGGAAATCACGGGCGATAGCCACGTTTTGAACGTTACCCCCGCCAAGCATCCAGACGAACCCGAATTAGACTTTCTTGAGGTATTCAAGTACGCGGTGAAGTTTTCGGATTTGAAGCCTTTGGAGAATATCCATGCTTGGGACGTATTGCGAGCAAGGCGGCTCTTGTTTTCTGGTGGCGCGTTCCGTGGCGTGGAAGTTCCCGAAGAACTCGAAGATGAGCCACTGGATGACCTGCCCTATATAGAACTGTTTTACAGGCACACGGCTTATGGATACAGCCTCGTTAACACGGTTGCTGCGGGCTGCGTAGTTGACGGAGCAGACGCGGCGACCGTGTGAGAGGCTGGACGCATTTCAGCAGCATAATAAAACTCCAAGTCACCTTGACCTTGCCCGCCTCTTGGCGGGTTTTTTTTGAATCCGGTAACAGGAATCAAGAATGTAGCATGTAGTAGCGTACAAAATACTACATACTACAAATACAGTCCGCACGATGGTTACAATAATATCCAGCTATCCGGTGCTACCTCTTAAACTCTCACCCTGTCAACTATCGACCATCGGATACTTTAGTATCCGTTGGGCGGTGGTTGGTGGCACGGTCTTAACTCGCACCCAACGGGTGCGCTTGATGCTTTCAATCACAGCTCACCAAAAGAAATACGCTTAGGCATGAGGGGCAGAAGTAGCGTAGCGACCGCCTGCCCCTCTGCCTCGTGGCGAACGTCCGCGAAGCGTCGCCGAAGGCATCTTAAAAGATGTTGTAATAATGCGATTTTGGTACTAATCTAAGCCTCTATTAATAACCCTTTAACACGCCTAAAAGGTGGTCACAATGGCAGATAAAAGCACAAAATATAATCATCGCTTCGGTGTTAGCCTTGGCATCGAAGAGTACGAAGCACTTGTTGGTTACGCAGAGTTCATGGGCAAACCGCCCGCCACGGTCGCTGCTGATCTTTTGCGTGAGATGTATCCAACCATGAATGCAGTAACAAAAGCCCTTAACACTGCTAAAAAAAAGCACACGAAAGGCATAACAGAATTGAAGCAATTAGTTTTGGAAGAAATCACCAAAGTTAGCCAAATGGCAGCGGATTTGAAGGAAGAACAGACCGATCTTTTTACCCAAACAGAGGATAACCATAAATGAGCATGTTTCTAGTCACAGGTGAAGTGCGCAACGTTTTCAAACAACCCGGTTCTGTCGATAAGACAACCG
>DYKV01000033.1 GCA_020722415.1 Anaerolinea sp. | reverse complement strand
AGCAGTTACGTTAATTCATTGGATAGATACAACCGAAAAAACATCTTAACCATCTTACCATCGGATTGGTTAGGTTATAAAGTATTATTTTCAAGGAAGTATCCCCAAGCGCATGCCTAATTCAGCTAAATTATTCACAACCCATTCAGGCTGATCAACTGACTCGCTAATCATGGCTTGGGTAGTAATCCCGCTCAAAACCAAAACCGTTCTCATCCCTGATTGGTTTCCAAGGCGAATATCAGTCTCTAAACGATCTCCCACCATAATACAATGATGGGGTGAGACGTTCAGCTTTTCTAATGCAACTTGGGTGATCAATGGTGAGGGCTTGCCAGCTAAAAGCTCAACTTTTCGTCCAGTAATATGTTCCAGATAGGCGATGATCGCACCAGCATCGGGGAGAGCTCCATTAGGCATTGGGCATACTTTATCGGAGTTGGTGGCAAAAAAGCGGGCTCCTTGCTTGAGTGCCTGAAATGCTGTATTTAATTTACGATAGTCTACCGTGCGATCGAAGGCAACAATTACCGCTTCTATTCCGGTTGGGTTAATCACCTCTTTTGGATCTTGATTGGGCAATTCATCTATGACGGTTAGTCCATACTGACGCAATTCCTCGCGTAGATTTTCTTCACCAACAACATAATAAGTCAACTGGGAGTTATGTTTAATGAGATATTGCCCTAAAACATACGCAGATGTCAATACTTCATCTTCTGGCGTAGGAATCCCTAACCTAGTTAATTTTTCGGCATAGACCTTACGAGGATACAATGGCTTATTACTGACGAAAAGGGTTTTTATATCCCGTCGTCGTAATGCATGAATAAACTCAATTGCCCCGGGTAAGACAGACTCGCCCAGATAAACCGTCCCATCTAAATCAAACAGAACTGCTGCAAGGTCATCAATTGTGATCATGACAGTGGAACATCCTCAATCCGATTTGCATTAACGCTGTAATTTGAAACCTGCACCATTATCATTGCACCGAGCATAAGAATTGCCCCTATTATTTGGATAAGGGTCAGGCTCTCTCTCAAAATTATCCAACCAAAAAGTGCAGCGAAAACAGCTTCCAGACATAAAATAATCGCGGCATCCGCTGGCGGAGCTGTTTTTTGACCAACCGCTTGCAGGGTATAACCAAGGGCGATCGAGGCGATCGCCGTCCAAACCACAGCCCACCAAATCCCGTTGAGCGTATTAATCGTGGAGTGTTCATAAAAGATACCCAACAATAAACTTAGGATACCGCACACACTGCTCTGAAGAATAGCTAAGATCGGAAGATCGAGATGATGGGTAACCTGATCAATGACCAACACATGAGCTGCCCACATCAACGCTCCAATTAATTCCCAGCTATCGCCAACCGATAGAGCCAGCTTTCCACCCGTGCTAAGCAAGAACATCCCGGTAACAGATATTAATGAAGCTCCCCAAATTAGGGTGCGGGGTGGCTTTCTATTAAGAATTGCCATAAAGAATGGGATCAAAATCACATATAAGCCGGTGATAAACCCCGCATTCGCTGCACTGGTGAATTGTAGCCCAAATTGTTGAAAAGAGCTTCCGGCAAACAATACGACTCCAGCAATAGCGCCACCTACCCAACCCTGATAAGTAATTCGTTTAAGATTGGGCTTCGAAAAGATTAAAAATGGGAGCAGAAACAGTGAACCAAGCAGAAACCGCGTCCCGTTATAAAAATAAACCCCCCCAGATAAAGCTGCAGCGCGTTGGGCTGCAAAAGAACTTCCCCATAACACTGCTGCCGTGAGTAAAGAGATATCAGCTAAAATACGAGATTTTGATGAAGATTGCGGTTTAATTGCCATCATAAACATGCGCGTCTAAACAGAGCATCGAAAAGAAGCCCTGTTTAGCGTAATTATAATGATAAATTTACCAGTTGGAACGACGCCGGTTGCTGTTACTGCTGCCGCCACCGCGTGGATTGCGGTTGCCACCGCCAGCATCACGACGAAATCCACCTGAACCAGCAGGACGCTCTTCGCGCGGGCGTGCTTGGTTTACAGTCAGCGTGCGTTCCTGAAGCTGTGTGCCATTGAACAAACTGATTGCTTTTTGGGCTTCTTCGTTAGTCTCAAATTCCACGAAAGCAAATCCCTTCGATCGGCCAGTATCGCGATCGCGAATCAACGCTACTGACTTGATTGTCCCAGCCTGCGCAAAATAATCACGTAGTTCATCTTCGGTGACGGTGTACGGCAAGTTGCCTACATACAATTTGGGTTCCATATCATCTCCATAAAATAAATCATTGAGATACCGGCCTGCTGCACGACACACAAAAGGCAAAAGCAGATCGCAGCTATAATTCCCCCCCGCCCGGTCACGTGCCGGAAACGTGGTCTCGCCCGCTGGCTGATAACTGAGTAAATATATTATACATCAAATATGAGAATTTGATTAATGTTTCTTGTCAACCTTAAATAAATTATTTTCTAACTGCCCATAGGAAATTAATCAGGGCATAAAAAGAGCATAAAGTAACTGGGCTGTCCCTTCGCAGAATACTTTTAAAAATATATGTCACCAACCTGAACCTGTGTCCCTTGCATAAGTTGTTAGGCAGCTTTTAATTTTTTCATGCCCAGTTTCGACTTTCTAACTCAGAAATGACATTCCAAGCTGTTAGGTCTAGCTGTAAAGGCGTTATGGACACATATCCGGCATATATTGCACCATAATCGGTGCCCTCCTCCGGGATCGCTGTTGGCGCTTCGCCTCCAATCCAGTAATAAGGACGTCCGCGCGGATCGACTCGCTTATCCAGTGAATCGCGATAAACCCGTAAGCCTTGCCGAGTAATTTTTATCCCCTTAATCTTGTCTAAAGGAAGATATGGAACATTGACATTCAAAAGGACTCCGGTGGGTAAAGGTTTTTGTAAAACATGATGGGTAATCTGACTTGCTAAATTGGCTGCTGGTTGATAGTCAAGATGGGCATGGTGATTTTCCGGGCTGTCCAATGAGACTGCAATCCCTGGAATCCCATTAATCACTGCTTCCATTGCTGCCGTCACCGTACCAGAATAAGTAACGTCGTGGCCGATATTGGCGTTCGGATTAATCCCAGATACTACTAAATCAATTTTCTCTTCGATCAAACCAAGCAAAGCTAAGGCAACACAATCCGAAGGGGCTCCATCAGAAGCCAAGGCTTGACTGCCATCCGCAAGTACCACTTGCTTTACCCTTAATGGACGGTGCATGGTTTTAACATGCCCAGAAGCCGACCAGTTTTGATCTGGTGCGAGAATACTAACCTTTCCTATTTTCCTTAATGTTTGTGCCAAAGCTAATAAACCTGGTGCATAAACACCGTCATCGTTGGTAACCAATATGTGCATACGAATCTCCTAAGCGGATTATATAACAATTAGATGAAATATGCGAGCAGAAGAGCATCATCTTCTTTTTTTTGACCATTCATGGAGAGGAAATATTCTACGGTTACTTTTTTATCAAGTTTTTATTTTATTTTTATGGTATTCAATAGAATTATCTCGATAATAAAAAAGATGAAAATTTTGTTATCATCCCATAGACCTCACATTAAAATATTTATCGAAAAAGGAGCATCGTCAAATGGCTTGGAAACTAAGCGGATTCAAATTTAATATCCAAAAGCCAAATATTTCGATCAAGTTTCCCAAATGGCTTCCTTTCAAAAAAGTAAATAATCTGAAAACGGCAACTAAGTTAACGATTGGTTTTGGTTTATTAGTGCTCATATCCATAGCGATCACCTTTCTCGGTTTTATTGGGATAAATAATGTAAATAGAAATATGAGCAACCTCTATGAAAATCGGGCTGTTCCCATTTATCAAGTCGCAGAAGCGCAATCTGCATTATCTAAACTACGCGGGGATTTATATTACTATATATTTAATCCTGTCGGCCGAGATAGTACCAAACAAGCCATTCAGGCAGATATTTCCATCATTCAAGAACAAATGAATAAATATCGGTCAACCTCTCTCGGTGAGGAAGAGAAAAAATTCTTATCCACGTTCGATCAAAAATATTCTGATTATATTATCAAAGTAAACCGAGCGATTGGATATGTGGATAAAGGCAATGAAGAACAAGCTGTGATGAGTGTTCATGAGGGTGGCGAGATTGCCAATGCACGTAAAGAACTTGATGCTGTCATGGACAATATCATTAAAAATAACATGGGAATCGCCGAAGAGTTAAAAACTGGCGGAGAAAATACCTACCATCGTTTCTTGTTTTTATTAATCGGAGGGTCTCTAACGAGCATCTTCTTAGCCGTTATACTGGTCTCTTTCATTTCCCGTTCAATTACCTTTCCGTTAGGCCTGGTGACCCCGGCTCTGATTAATTTAAGCACTGGCAATATAACCAGCGATCATACTCTTAATGATCAATTTGCCAACCGTAAAGATGAATTTGGCTTATTGGGGAAAAGTTTATTTTCAGTTGAAGCATATCTAACCGAAATGACGCAGGTCGCTGGCTCAATAGCTGATGGGGATATCAGCATAACTGTCCAACCAAAAGGTGAACAAGATCAATTAGGAAAAGCATTCCAAAACATGGTTGAATCCTTACGCACCATGATTCGGAAAGTGGCGGATAATGCCAATCAACTTGGTGTTTCTTCCGCTCAGCTTGCTCATGTCTCTAAAGAAGCCGAACAAGCTTCCAACCAAATTTCCATAACGATCCAGCAAGTGTCAAAAGGGATAACGCAAGAAACCGAATCGGTTTCCCGAACGAGCCGGTCAGTCGAACAAATAACCTCCGCGATTGATGGCGTTGCTAAAGGAGCACAGGATCAATCTCGAGCAGTTGAACAAGCAGTTTCGATGACCACTAGAATTAATTCAGCAATACAGCAAGTGACCCAAAGCGCCGAATCGGTTACGCAAGAGGCAAATCAAGCCATCTCAACAGCCGCTGATGGTGCAAAACAAGTCCAACGCACCTTAAGTGTAATGGAGGCAATTCGGCAAAAAGTGAATCTGTCAACTGAAAAAGTTGCCCAAATGGCGCGTTACTCCGATCAAATATCAATTATCCTCGACACAATTGAAGAAATTGCTTCCCAAACTAACCTTCTCGCATTAAATGCGGCTATTGAGGCAGCCCGGGCAGGAGAACATGGAAAAGGATTTGCAGTCGTAGCAGATGAAGTCCGCAAATTAGCAGAACGTTCCAGTGCGTCTACTCGGCAAATCAGTGAAATTATCCAAGAAACTCAACGTGCTGTAAATGAAACGATCCAAGCAATGCAGGATGAAAACAAAGAAGCAGAATACGGTTTTCAGCAAGCCCATGAAGCTGGCGGTGCATTACAAAATATTGTCTCCTCAATTAACAAAGTGAGCGATCAAGCAAAAAAATCCATGGCTGCCGCCTATGAGATGAATCAGTTGGCTGGTAAACTGGTAAACGCGGTTGATTCGGTGTCTAGTGTGATCGAACTTAATGCATCGGCAACAGAGAAACTCGCCTTAGGATCCCAAGAAATAACCCAAGCAATAGAAAATATAGCTTCAGTAAGCGAAGAAAACAGCGCCGCCTTAGAAGAAATTTCAGCCTCCACAGAAGAATTCAGCGCACAAGTGGAGGAAGTATCCGCTTCTGCAAATGCATTAGATCAGATGGCACAACAATTAAAAGAATTAATCAGCCAATTTAAAACGAGGCAAGAACCCAATTATCCAATAAAACCTCCGCAGAAAATTACGGGCGAAATGATTGTTCACAATTAACCGTTATGGCGCGGTAACAACAAACTCAACGTAAATCGGATCGCCAAATGGCGTCCCTTGTGGATCGTATGCCTGCCAAGCGCTATGGTAGGTGCTCGGCGTTTCCGGAGCAGTGAAATGCACGCTAATTTGTGCGCGGCTTCCACTCCGGGCAGGATAAAGCGCCCATTCTGACTGGGTGCCTAATTCGGTCCCACCAATCCATTTTAAACGATAGCCATCATCCCAATTACAAGAACCATCGTTTTCCACTTCCCAGATCTTTTCAATCAGCTCACCCGGTTTTACTTGACTGCCATCCGGAATGGTGATATCGGCAACAAAGCGCAAGGAGTTGGTGCAAACTACAGTTCGGGTTGCATCCATCCTGGCTATGCTGGTGGATTGAGTAGGTACACTCTTTTGTGGAGGCGGGGGTACATAGATGGGTTGGCCCGGCTGTAAGGACGGCTTTATTATTCCACTACATGCTTGGATGAAAATAAGAAGCATCAGGAAGATGAATATCGGGAAAAAATGCCATCTCATTGTTTTCATCATAAACGAGCAACTGCGTCCTTCAGAATAAAATTAATATAACACACATGGCTTTATTTTGATAATTAATAAATAACTGCTCAGCCATGTCAATTTTGATAGAATTCAAATGCCTGTTCTGTCATTTCGAAGGAGCGTCAGCGATTGAGAAATCTATAGTATTACCGGGCAACATTTGCATCGAACGCGCAAATGTTGTTGACATTGATGTCGCCGTTTGGTTGCGGCATGAATGCCGCGTTACGTATTGGCTGCAATAAGATTTCTCCTCACTGCGTTCGTCGAAATGACAAAGGCTTGCGTTCGTTGAAATGACAGACGGGTGTCATTTCGAAGGAGCGTAAGCGACTGAGAAATCTTAGCCAACAGTTTAAGGTTTCTCGCTTTCGCTTGAAACAACAATACCTGAGTAGTCACATTATTAATTAGTCTAGCTTATGCGTTTGAGGAACTAAGAAAAACCTTTCTCTATTTGTTCCTGATATTCCCGAAATGCTTTGACGAAAGTTATCTGCTGGATTCATCCTCTATGTAGAACAAAAAACAAGGCACTTCTTAGCGCCTTGTTTTTTTCGAATTCAACAGCTAATCTTACCAGCTTGAACGGCTGCGACCACCGCTGCGGCCGCCACGGTTACCTTGGCGATAACCACCCATCGGGCGTTCTTCCCGCGGGCGTGCTTGGTTTACAGTCAGCGTACGGTCCTGTAATTGTGTCCCATTGAACATGGAAATTGCCTTTTGAGCATCTTCATTGGTTTCGAATTCTACAAATCCAAAACCTTTCGAGCGCCCTGTGTCACGATCATTGATCAAGGCAATTGATTTTACTGTTCCGGCCTGGGCGAATAACCCGCGCAGATCATCTTCAGTAACGGTGTATGGCAGATTGCCAACATATAATTTTGGTTCCATTTTTTTCTCCATAAAAATATATTTTGAGATACCGCCTTGACGCTGGACACACTAAGAAGGCAAGAGACAAATCAACTCATCAACCCCCTAAGGCGGATTGGTTGCCGGACACGTGCGCTTTGCTCACGGGCTGTAACTAACTATAACACTATACCCTAAATTTGATTTTTGTGTATTAATATTACATTAATGTTTTCTCATAATTCGTGAACCGCTGAGTTTTTCTGGGCTTTTTCTCCGAGCAGATAGCACTACTTAACCCTTCGATCAGCCTCGCAATCATCGCAAAGTAACCTCCAAACCAGCGGATAGATAATAAAAAGAGCGGGAGGAAATCCCGCTCTCTTGATGGCAAAATCCATCCTTTTTCTAACCCTTTGACCAGACAGCTAATTCTAAGATCAAATGATCAAAATAGCTCTGGGGTGGTAAAGCACCATCTCCATAACCCATTTCGACAACCCGTACCACTAATTGTAAAGTCTGTGATTCGAGAACCGTCTCGATGCCCGGCTGCACTAAAACAGGTTCACCTTTCGCAGCCAATCGCTGCTGGATGGCTTCATCATTATAAGCATGTTCGCTCATCAATACCTTTGTAATTGTTTGAATGTCATTTTTATCGAACAACCAAACTTCGAAAGCGGTGACCTTCTTCGGATCACCTACACCGATCGTCTCTGAAATACTCACTCCACATTCGCCTAAAAATTCTCCGCTCTGGGAATCGATACTGAAGGAGTCGTCGAATAAGTCATCGCCCAGTTTATAGGATGCCATAAATTGCATCATTGGCGGTTCCGGGCTGGGTGTTGTCGAAACCGCCCCGCTTTCCCAACCTGCCAGCGGTTGCGCTGCTGGAGTGGTTGTAGTTTTTATGGGTGTCTTTCCGCCTTGTTTTCGAGAACGCAAGAATAAGATTACAACCAAACCAATGATAATAATAACCGTCGCCACACACAAAACGATAAATATGCTCCGTAAAACACTCAATGGGGAGGATTTTGTTTTCGGCTCTGGGGTTGGAAAAAGCCCGGCTTCTGGAACATTCGGGCTTGCTTCAGGAGATACCACAGCCGTACCTTCAGTTACTGAAGGGGTAGCGGGCAATGCTGCAACCGCTAAGCGAAAAGCGACTATATTCGGGACAACCTCTGGGGATTCTTTTTCGAGTTCTGCTAAAATTTGCTCACCTTCTTTCCCCATTTCCTTGAAACGCTTTTGGGCTAATGCAGCATCTTTATTGAGCGCATACGAATCCACCGCCATCTTCAGGTATTCCATTTTCAAGTCCTGGCGGAGCTGCTTTACCGATGCATCTACCCACTTAATTGGCCAGATCCCCCAGCCAATCACAAACCAACCCAAGATTAACCCAACCAGAAAGCCACCTCCAGCCATAACAACAGGCTTTTTGAATAATTCGCGGACTTTTTCCATATTACTCTCTCCGTTCTCTCAATCCATTATAGTCTGAATGCACTATTATGCGACCTGCATCTGATTTGTAGTTGTTTTCTTACAACACCTATTCAATTTATCTAATTGTATTCGATTTAATAATAAATAAACAACTCTGCTAACAATCAGTATGGTGCAAGACTCATGCCGTTTCCGCGACTTCATCCTGAGTGACTTGTTCAAGCAAAAATTGCTCCTCACATTGGGTACATTGGGCATGGCGTTTGTCCTGGATAACCAACAATCCGCCGCAATTAGGACAAGGCACTGCAAGCGGCTTTTTCCACGATGTAAAGTCACATTGGGGATAATTAGCACACCCATAAAATACTCTACCGCGGCGGGTTTTCCGTTCTACAATCTCACCACCATCTTTTGGACACTTTACCCCAATTTTCTCTAACCATGGCTCGGTATAACGACATTCTGGGAATCCGCTACACGAAATAAATTTGCCGAATCTACCATAACGGATCACTAATTCTTTACCGCATTCTGGGCACTGGCGACCAATCGGCTCTAATTCTGCTTTCATTTCTGGAATTTGTTGTTCAGCTTTCTCGACCGACTTTGAAAAAGGCGCGTAAAATTCGCGGATCACTTCCACCCATTTTTGTTCACCGGCAGCAATCCGATCCAGTTCTTCTTCCATCTGGGCGGTAAAGCCATAATCCATTACATCTGGAAAATGTTCGATGATGATGTCATTCACTAGCATTCCTGTTTCAGTGGGTATTAACCGCTTATTATCCCTCACCACATACCCGCGTTGCTGGATAGTCGAGAGGATTGGCGCGTAAGTGGATGGCCGCCCAATCCCATACTCTTCTAATGTCCGCACCAATGTCGCCTCAGTGTAGCGCGGGGGCGGTTGAGTGAAATGCTGCTCAGGCAGTAATTTCACCAACCTTTGGGGTTGTCCCTCAAAAATGCCTGCTGGAATGCGGCTTTCACCTTCCTCTTCCTTTGGTTGATCTTCGTCTTTCGCCTCCTCATACACAATCAAATAGCCGATAAAACGAACCGTTGAACCAGAAGCTCGCAGCAGGTATTCATGCGAATTTCCTCTTCCTTTCACTTCTACCGAAACCGTATCAAAAATTGCTGCACTCATTTGGGAGGCAACAAACCGCTGCCAGATCAATTGATACAAACGAAATTGATCCCGGTTCAAAAAACCTTTAATGGAATCTGGGCTGCGAGATATCGAGGTCGGGCGAATGGCTTCGTGAGCTTCTTGAGCCCCTAAAGTTTTAGTACGATAAAAGGGCGGACGAGCCGGTAAAAAAGATTCTCCGTAACGCTGTTTGATATACATGCGCGCTTCTTTCTGGGCAACCTCAGCTACATTAGTCGAATCGGTACGCATATAGGTGATCAGACCTACTACACCACCGCTGCCAACATCAATCCCTTCATAAAGTTGCTGAGCCAATGCCATGGTGCGCTTTGCGGTGTAGCCCAAGCGGCGCGAAGCTTCTTGCTGCAGTGTGCTGGTAATAAACGGAGGAGCGGGATTGCGTTTCCGCTCGCCCTGTTTGACGGATGCGATGACATATTCAGCAGCTTGCATATCCTCCAATAGGGGTTTAACCGCTGCTTCATTCCCCAAAACTGGGTCTTCCTTGTCTACCTTAGCTAATTTAGCCAGGAAAGTTTCTTTAACCCCTTGCGGCAGAAATTCCGCTGCGATGGACCAGTATTCGACAGGGATAAAGGCTTGGATCTCGCGTTCCCGCTCAACAACCAAGCGGAGTGCAACCGATTGTACTCTCCCGGCAGATAAACGGCTTCGTACCTTGCGCCATAATAAAGGACTCAAGTTATAACCCACCAGACGATCTAATATGCGGCGCGCTTGCTGAGCATCTACTAAGTCGGTGTTGATCCCACGCGGGTGGTTAAAAGCTTCAGCAATCGCTGGCTCGGTTATCTCATGGAACACGACGCGTTTCGAGATACTTGGGTTGATCGCAGCCGCCTCCATTAGATGCCAGGCAATCGCTTCACCTTCTCGGTCCGGGTCGGTTGCGAGGTAAATTTCTTCAGCACTTTTGGCGAGGTTTTTGATTTCTTTTACAACCGCTTTCTTTTCGTTCGGGACACGATACTTCGGGGTAAAATCATGGTCTACATCCACCGATAACTGTGACCGTAACAAGTCCCGTACGTGCCCAACTGAGGCTTTTACAGTATATCCTTTTCCGAGAAATCGCCCAACTGTCTTTGCTTTAGCAGGAGATTCGACAATGACCAACTTGCCGGAACGCTTTGGCTTAACTTTCGCCACCTCTGCATCACTGAGATTTTCGTGGGCAGCGGTTTTCCCCATGCGGAATAGTTTTGTCCCACAAACCGGGCATACACCTTGAGTAGCTGGAATTCCATTAGCAGTAAAAACGGCTTGAGGGTCTTTAATCGGCCTTTTTTCTTTACATTTTACACAATATGCTTCGAGTGTATCCAATTTTCCATACCTCCTTTACACATGCTCATCGCCTTTGTCTTTTAATATGTTTACCACGTGCCGCACCTTTTGTGCTTCATCCTTTCGGCATATCAATAGCACATCTCCAGTATCCACCACAACCAAGTCACGCACACCAATTGTCACAATCAAGCGATGCTCTTGGTTAACATATACTAAAGATCGTTGTGTATCTAGTCCAAAATGTTTACCACCGATAATGATGTTTCCATTCGCATCCGCTGGCAAAACATCAAATAACGAATCCCAACTACCTACATCACTCCAACGCAAGCTTCCCGCAGGGATAACAACCACATCACGAGCCCCTTCCATAACCCCATAGTCAATGGTTTGGGTTTCTAGATTGAGCCATTCTTTTTCCAGAACCTGCTGCCTTTGGTTTGTATTCCACTTGGTAGCCAATTTACGCAAGGAATTCCCTAGCGCTGGCATCTGATGGTCAATCTCCTCCAAAATTTTTTTAGCTTTCCAAACAAACATACCCGAATTCCAGGTATGATCCCCAGTCGCCAGCATAATTTGGGCTTGTAATTCATCCGGTTTTTCTTTGAATCGTTTTACATAGTAAACGTCTACACCATCATAACGTCCTTGCACCCCTCCATGCTGGATGTAACCATAGCCGGTTGCCGCATAAGTTGGCGTAATCCCTAGGGTTACTAAATAATTTTTCTCAGCTACCACAGCAGCTACTCTTAAAAGTTTTTGAAACCACTCCTGATTGCCAATATAATGATCTGAAGTAAGCACCGCCATAATCGCTTCTGGATCGCGCTTGGTTAATGCTACCGCGGCTAAACCAACAACCGAGGCAGTTCCGCGTGGTTCTGGTTCTATCAGGATATTTTCCATAGGCAGGAATGGACATTGTTCATGAAGGTCTTTCACCTGGTTTTGGACAGTCACAACCAAAACATGGTCGGGTGTAAACAACCCATCTAGTCGGTCGACCGCCATTTGGAATAAGCTGCGTTGTTCGATTATGGGCAATAATTGTTTTGGGCGGGACTGTCGGGAGAGCGGCCAGAGCCTAGTCCCTCCACCACCCGCCATGATTACAGCATAGTAATGCGGGTTCATACTCGTACCTTCCATCTCATCAAGCATTCTCGATATAATACTCCCCGCCATCTTCATGCACAGCAACATAATTCATTCCACCCAGGGAACGAACATATCCTTTTAATTCTAAGATCGTCAGTGTCGAACTAACTTGCGCAACTGGCAATTCTACTATTTGGGCTAACTCATCAACATGAATCGGCTGGGTAGTGAGCGCTTTCATAAGCTTTGCCTCAGTTGCATCGGCGGGTAACATTTTGCGCGCATCGGTTTGTCGAGATACCATGACAATATCCAATGTCTCCAATAAGTCTGCTACACTGACAAAAGGATAAGCCCCTTTTTGGATCAGTCGGTTTGTTCCTATGCTCTGGGGGGCGTGGATATTGCCCGGCACAGCAAAAACATCTCTTCCTTGATCGGCAGCAAAACTAGCAGTGATTAATGCCCCGCTTTTTTCTCCGGCTTCGACAATCACTACCGCTAACGATAGCCCGGAAATAATCCGATTGCGCGGGGGAAAATTGGTAGAATCAGGAGCAGTTCCTGGGGGATAGTCGCTGATTAGCGCTCCTTGGTGAAGGATACGTTGCGCCAATGGGCGATTTTCCGATGGATAAATTCGATCTACACCGCAGCCTAATATTGCCAATGTTCGCCCGCCATTATCCAATGCAGCAGCATGCGCAATTGCATCAACTCCCCGGGCTAACCCGCTAACCACGGTCACACCATTTTGAGCCAAGCCGCTGGCGATCTCTTGAGCAACCTGGCGACCATAATGGGTTACCCTCCGCGTACCCACTACCGCTACCGCTAATTCATCTTGATCAATTAACTCTCCTTTGATGTAAAGGACTGGCGGTGGTTGATCGATTTCTTTCAAACGCTGCGGGTAGGACGTGTCTTGCCAGGTGAGCACTTTTATCCCGAGCTTTTGAATTTTTTCCCAAAGTTGATCCAAATCAACTTGTTGGCGGATTGCGAGAATATTTTCCACTAATTTAGAGCTCAACCCGGTTTGGGCTAAAGCTTTCGGGCTTGCCTGCCAGGCTTCTTGGAGTGAACCAAATTCACTTAAAAGACGCCGAAAACGGACTGCCCCAATCCCCCGAATTAAACTAAAAGCTACCCAATATTGCGTTTCTGCTGCCATGATCGTCAAATCAATCCAGGAATGATATGCACAGTGATCGTCCCTTGTTCGATATCAATATCTGTGACGAAATCATCGCTATAAGGGATATACACTTTTTGCCCCTTTTCATTTTGCACAACGAAAACATCATTGGCACCGGTTTCGAGGATTTCGGTAATTTTCCCCAGCTCTTCCGCTTGCTCTGTTCGGACAATCAAACCCAATAGTTGATGATGGTAATACTCGCCATTTTCTAGAGCCGGTCGGTCATCGGCACGCACGAAAACAAACGCATTGCGCAGCTCTCCAACTGATTCCGCTGTGGTATACGCGGCAAAATGAAGGATTAGTCCATCTTTGTGTGTTCTGCGATCAGTGATTTTTTGGGGTTGGGCGGGTTCCCCCACATAGACTGTAACCCCTGGTTGAATTCGTTCTGGAAAGTCACTGATCACCTCCATCAACACATCCCCGCGGACACCATGGGGACGCCGAATTTTCCCAATTACTAAGAAGGCAGGCTCGCCCTCGACTGGCGAGCCTGCGGGTGTGAAACTACTGCTCTTCCTCACTGCATTCATCGTGGTTCTTCAACATCCAAAGTTACCCGCTGGCCAGCTCGGGATGCAGCAACCCGCAACAAGATCCGCATGGCGTTGGCTACCCGGCCGTTTTTTCCTATGACACGCCCCATATCATCTTTGGCAACTTTCAAGACCAGATTGACTGCATTCCCGTGCCGTTCCTCATGGATTACTACAGCCTCCGGATTATCCACTAGAGATTTGGCAATATATTCTATTAACGTTTTCATAACCACCTCCAATGCGTGATGGCGAAGCGGAGGTTAAATCGTCCCATCCAATTTATTTAGATTTCTTGGCTGCCGCATAGTTGCTGGTTTTAACCGTGATATTATGTTCCGCTTGAACATTAGCCGCTTCTTGTAATAATGACTCGATTGCTTCACCTTTTTTATATCGTTCGAAACGTTCTAATAAACCAACCGATTGGAAAACTTTCCTTACCGATTCGGTTGGCAAAGCACCTTTCGACATCCAGTCATACACCCGATCTTCTTTTATCTGAACTGTGGCTGGATTCGTGCGTGGGTTGTAAAAACCGATGATTTCCAAAAAGCGTCCATCTCTGGGACTCTCTTTATCGGCAACAACTATGCGAAAACTGGGTTGTCCTTTAAGCCCTACCCGGCGTAGACGGATTCTTACCATACTTATATCTCCTTGATTTTTATCCTAATTCGTTTTTCTCACCTTATTTCTCACCTCAGGCTGAGGGGGCGCTGAAGGGAACGCCGATTTCCTGAAGATCCTTAATTGGGTGAATATTATCCAAACAAACGCGACAAACCGCGTGTACCAGATTTTTTAATCGTTTTAAACAACCGTTGTGTTTCTCGAAACTGTTTCATCAAACGGTTTACATCCTGAACCTGAGTGCCAGAACCTAGTGCAATTCGGCGCCGGCGGCTGGCATTTAATATATCCGGGTGACGCCTTTCATACAAGGTCATAGAATTGATAATCGCCTCCGTAATTTTAAACTGTTTTTCGGCATCTTGAGGAGAAATTTGCTTCGCCATTTGACCCAAGCCACCGGGGAGCATCTCCATGATCTGGGCTAACGGTCCCATTTTGCGCAACTGTTTGAGTTGTTGAGCAAAATCTTCCAAGGTGAATTCA
Organism: Anaerolinea sp.; assembly: GCA_020722415.1. Taxonomy (GTDB): domain Bacteria; phylum Chloroflexota; class Anaerolineae; order Anaerolineales; family UBA4823; genus UBA4823. The sequence continues at coordinate 1,058 of DYKV01000033.1, read as the reverse complement.
CCCTTCATCAACCGTTGCGCTTGTTCTTGGGCAGCTTTTTGATCAACCGCTGCTTCTGCTTTTTCGATTAATCCAAGGACATCGCCCATCCCGAGAATTCGAGAAGCTAAGCGGGCAGGATCAAAAGCCTCTAACGCATCTAACCCTTCCCCAGTTCCCAAGAATTTTATCGGAACACCGGTCACTGACCGAATCGAGATCGCTGCACCACCTCGGGCATCCCCATCCATTTTGGTCAGGATTAATCCGGTGAGCGGCACGGATTGGCGAAAACCCTTGGCAACATTGACCGACTCTTGACCAATCATCGCATCCACCACCAAAAGGATTTCCACTGGATTAACCTTCTGGCGGATAGCGCTTAATTCGTCCATCAATTCTTGATTTAATTGAGATCTACCCGCGGTGTCGATAATCATCACGGAATATCCACCTTGAGCGGCTTTGTTTTGTGCTAGGGCGCAAAGCTGGGGTGGCTTCAGCTTATCATCCGCAAATACCGGTATATCCAGGCGTTCACCTAAGGTTTGTAATTGCTTAATCGCCGCTGGACGGTATGGATCAGCCGCAACCAATATTACCCGTTCCCCTTGTGAACGCAGTAAACGGGCTACTTTGGCTGCCGCGGTTGTTTTACCGGAACCTTGCAACCCAACCAGCATGATTGCCCTCGGTTTTACCCCGCTAAGGTTCAACCGTTCGGGCTGCCCTAAAGTTCCAATCAGTTCTTCGTTAACAATTTTAATAACCTGTTGGGCAGGGTTAAGGGCTTTGGATACCTCAGCGCCTACTGCTCGTTCGCGCACCCGCCCGATAAACTCCTTTACAACCTGATAATTAACATCAGCTTCCAATAATGCCAAACGTACTTCACGCAGCGCGGTATCTACATCCTTCTCGCTTAGCTTCCCGTGTTTGCGAAGTTGTTTAAATATCTCTTCTAAACGGCTGGTCAGATTCTCAAACATATATAATGAAATAACTAATGCCTTAAATTCCTTTAGTAGGTGTGGATTGTAAACGCTAAAGATAGAAAGGTCAAGATATTTTACCCTGTT
>DYKV01000377.1 GCA_020722415.1 Anaerolinea sp. | reverse complement strand
GGGTGTTGATTCGATGATACGATTACGATCCTGTTGAACATCTGGGAATGTCAAGCCGTAAGATTAGTTGTTCAATATCGAAGTTCGTTCAGGATCAATCAAGAAAGGATCAGGCTCATATTATGTTGATTTTACTTTTGCCGGTTCTCTGGTTGATGTTTTATATTTTGATCCCCAGCGTATTTAAACAAATGGGTGATTGGCGTTTGCGGTTGATCGCTGCTGCCGCCCTTTCTGGAGGTTGCCTGGTTCTGCTGACCGAAGTTTTGAGTTTATTCCAACTTCTGACACAGAGTATTCTATTTGTTTCTTGGCTGGGAGTAATTCTCATATTGGGGGCAGTGATCGTGCTGCGCAGGAAAAGTTATATCAACACAGGAGTTGCCTCCCATAAAGCCAGTAAATTCAGCCTGCTCGAAATTGTTTTATTATCCGCGATATTGATCCTTGTTTTAGCTACCGGTATTATTTCGTATGTAGCCGCTCCCAACAATTGGGATTCCATGCTTTATCACCTGGCACGCGTAGCCCATTGGCAACAGAATCATTCAGTGGAATTTTTCCCGGCGCATAATTTAAAACAACTGGCTTTTAGCCCCTTTGCGGAATATACCTTGTTGCATTTCCATGTGCTCTCTGGAACCGACCAATTCGATAATCTCCTTCAGTGGTGGGCGATGATAATCAGCATCATTGGGGTATCGTATTTGGCAAAAAGAATGGGTGCGCCGCGTTCCGTCCAGTTATTCTCGGCTTTGTTTGTGGCTACTCTTCCGATGGGTATTTTTCAGTCATCAACCACACAAAATGATTATGTTTTATCCGCCTGGGTAGTCTCTCTTGTATGTTTTGGATTTGCTTACATTGAGGAACAAAATATATATAACGCTTTGATATTTGGCATTTTACTCGGCCTTGCCATTTTTACGAAAGCAACGGCATATATTTATTGCTTCCCTGTTCTATTGGGCCTGGCTTATTTTGCCAGAAAGACGATCTTTTTCAAAAAATTTCCTCACGTGTTGTTAATCGTGTTCTTGGCAGCATGTCTTAATTTGCCTTTTTGGTTGCGAAATTTTAATTTGTTTGGAAATCCTTTGGGGCCGAATGATTTATCCAGCCTGCATGTTAACGAACAATTTTCTTTGTTCGGCACAGGTCTCAATTTATTCAGAAACCTGGGCTCCAATCTAATGCTGCCTGCTGTGTGGGCTGATCAGCTAACGGATGGTTTGGCCGCGTTTTTGGGCACTCTAAAAATCAATTTGAGCGATCCTCGTTATACTTTTCCTGGTTATCAATATTCTTTACCGGGTTTTGTCTATGAGTACACGAGCGTCTATCCTTTGCACGTTGTTATTAGGGGACCTTCCGCCTCCGAAGACACGATCGGTAACCCTTTACATCTTCTTGTTATCTGTTTAGCTTTGTTATCCTTTATTGTAAACAGGAAAAAGATAGTAGAAAAAGATTGGCTGTTCTATGTGGCATTCTGGTTTTCCATGCTAGTGCTTATTTCCGGGTATCTACGATGGCAACAATTTATTAATCGTCTCTTGTTGCCGTGGTTTATATTGGCAGCGCCATTTGTCAGCATGGGAATCTACTATCTGTTCGCCTCTGGCAGGTTTCTGGCTGAACCGCGGGGGTCAGATTCTTACCAGCAACAAAAATTCTCCATCACAGTTTTTCTGGGAAGAGTTCGAGACCTTTTTCGAATTCATAAGCCGATGACTCGACGAGATTGGATAAATTCAATTTCACTGCTGCTTAAAAAAATCTTTTCGCCCGGGTTCATGCTTCTGCTCATTTCTGCTCTATTGATAGTCTGCGCAATTCCTCTCTTTTATTCCAACCCGACAAAGCCGATCTGGCAGGATTGGAATATCTTTAATACTCCAAGAATATGGGTTACGCTCAGAAGACTGGATCTCCGGAGTGACTATACCGCAGCCACTGATTACATCATCGAACAAAATTGTCATTCTATCGGCCTGGTCGGGAGTGGAGAGGAATGGGAATATCCTGTATGGGTACTCTTCCGTAATAAGTGGGGCGATTCTTTCAGGATTGAGAATGTTTTGGTGGAGAACGTTTCTGGAGAAATAAAAATCTCTGGCTTCGATCCCTGCGCATTGCTGGTTATCAGACCGGGAGAACCTGATAAGATCAGTTATAACAATGTTGTATATGTGCGTGTTTTAGACTTGGAGAATGCCGATGTTTATTTACCGTAGCTGGACTTTCGCCAAAATTGAAGAAACGAACCTTGACAACCGACATACATACGCGCACAGGCTGACATACTCGCCGTCTTCTGTGAACACCAAACAGCATGGTATAACATTCTAACAAGCAATCAAATCACGTTCGAGGACCCCTTGCATCTTGGG
>DYKV01000376.1 GCA_020722415.1 Anaerolinea sp. | reverse complement strand
TTTTGAAAGTGAGCTTTGTTAGAATGGAACGAAAATTTCAACACCGGCAACCCCCTTCTTCGGAAATTACGCCGCAAAGTGTTTACTTATCTCGCCGCGAATGGTTAAAGATGGCTGGGTTGGTTTCTACAGCCTCGGTCCTGGCCGCCTGCACGCCTAATGGGACATTACCTTCTTCAACCACTACGTCGGCTGCACCGAATGGTTCCCTAGTAGATGAATTTGGCAATCCCGCAAATACGTATAAAGAGATCACCCATTATAATAACTATTATGAATTCAGCACGGATAAGCAGGCGGTAGCTCGTTTAACGGAAAATTTTCAAGCTTCTCCATGGGCGATAGAGGTGGGCGGAATGGTGCATAAACCCAAAACTTATGATTATAATGAACTGCTGAAATTCGAGCAGGTCGAACGAATCTACCGATTGCGTTGTGTAGAAGCCTGGAGCATGGTTATCCCTTGGACTGGTTTCGAATTAAACAAATTATTGCGTCAGGTTGAACCCTTGAGTAGCGCCAAATACGTTAAATTTACCGCACTGCTCGATCCGAAGAAATTTCCTGGGCAGCGCAATCGTCTTTATCCCTGGCCTTATACAGAGGGTTTGCGGTTAGACGAAGCAATGCACCCGCTGACACTGATTGCGTTGGGTGTCTATGGGCAGCCTTTACCTAACCAAAATGGAGCTCCGCTCAGATTGGTTGTACCATGGAAATATGGTTTCAAATCCATCAAAGCAATTATTAAGATTGAATTGACAGATATTCAGCCCACCACTTTGTGGAGTACCATTGCACCCGATGAATACGGGTTTTATGCTAATGTTAATCCTCAAGTGGATCATCCACGCTGGTCACAACGCACGGAACGCCGCATTGGTGAGCTGGGAAGGCGGGAAACGCTGATGTTCAATGGCTATGCGGACGAAGTAGCTCCACTCTATGCCGGGATGGATTTGAGAGCAAATTATTAATTCATTTAGCATGCGGCATCCTACCTGGATGCGGGTCATTGTCCATAGTGCAGGATTGTTCCCGCTCACCCTAATTGGGATTTCAGTGTTACGGGGTTCGCTGAGTGTTAACCCAATTCAAGATATAGAACAGCGATTTGGACGTACTGCATTTTATTTTCTAGTGGCTACCCTTGCCTGCAGGCCACTCAGTACCGTTTTTGGCTGGTATGCTCTCCTCCGCTATCGGCGTACCTTAGGTTTATATAGCTTTTTCTACGCCAGCCTGCATTTTTTTGTGTTTGCTGGATTGGATTATGGATTTAACCTCCCTGAGATTGGAAAATTGATCACCGAAAAACCATTCATCCTTCTCGGTTTGTTGAGCGGATCAATCTTATTAGCCCTTGCAATTACCTCTTTTGATTGGTGGAAAAAGAAATTACGGCGCAAATGGACTTACCTCCATCGCCTAGTTTATCTCGCCGGGCTGATGACGGTTGTGCATTATGGCTGGGCAAAAAAGGGGGATCTTTTCAACCTGCGAGGGGATATTCTTTACCCTGTTTTGTGGGGAATCATGATTGTGATCTTGCTGATAATGCGCATTCCAATGATGCGGAAATTTACGAGCAATCTCCGTTATATCTCTAACAAATATCGCTAGTATTCACCCTCGGAAAGCTTATATAATTAATATGAATGAATCCAATTTCGACTTCGAATTCAGAAAAAGCTGCCCGTTTGGTCAAGTCTCTGTCAAAAATTCGTCATTTTGATTCCCTATCATCGGAAATAATAGGAAGAATTTGTTCAATTGCTACTTTACATCATTTTAAAGCGGGACAGGTTATCTATCTCGAGGGAGATTTGGCAGATAAGATTTACATACTTGATCACGGCTGGATCAAAGCAACTCGCCTGTCGCTCCAAGGCCGCGAACAAGCTATGTTGTTTTTAGAATCAGGCGAGATTTTTGGCGATATCGCGGTTTTAAGTGGAACAACCTATCCAGGAACGGTGACTGCGCTTGAGGAAGTTGATGTATGGTCAATTCCTGCACAAGAATTTTTACAGCTCATTCAAGAATCACCACCTCTAGCAATGGCAACTATTCGTCATTTAAGCGACCGGGTCCTCCATTACATCAAGCTAGTTGAAGATTTGTCTTTGAGGGATGTTGAAGGACGTCTGGCAAATACATTATTACAGCATGCAGAATTTGTGGACGGCACTCTTATTGTTCGCCGCCGTCAATGGACAACATTTGATGAGATGGCAGTCAGGCTAGGCACAGTAAGGGATGTTTTAGGCCGAGCGTTAAAGAAACTCGAAGCAGAAGGAATGATTAGGGTGGATAGAGAATCGATTCAATTGCTAGACCCGAAAGGGCTGGCAAATCGCGGAAAATTGTAATTTGTCATAAGAAAAAAGTCGTATGCTAAAAG
>DYKV01000375.1 GCA_020722415.1 Anaerolinea sp. | reverse complement strand
GCGAAAATCCATGACTCAGAGTGAGTTCATGGCGTTTTCGTTGCGGTTGGCTGGATAGGTGTACCACCCCCAGCCGGAACAGTGCCGGTTACCGTAGCAATTGGCGTGGCAGTTGGCGGGACAGGTGTGACCAGATTCACCCGTACAATTAGCTTTTGCCCGACATAGATGGTATTGGCGTTTTCGAGTTTATTTTGTTCAATGATATCCTCAACGGTGCTGTTAAACTTTTGGGCAATAATGGCTAGCGTATCCCCAGATTGGACAATATACTCGATTTTGGAGCCGCGCCCGATATTCGGTGATAATGGCGTGGCAGTTGGTAAGGTCGTGTTCGGTCCTGGAATGGTAATTTGATCGCCAGCTCGGATTAACGGGTTAGCTGAATCAAGGTTATTAATCGCAATCAAGACAAATAAGTCAACATGGAATTTCTCGGCAATCGCAGAAAGGGTATCTCCTTGCTGAACGGTGTATGGGAAGGGACCAGACGGTGTTGCAGTAGGTGTTTCCGTGGGGGTTGTTGTCTCCGTAGGGGTATCCGTTGCAGTAGGTGTGATGGTTGCGGTGAAGGTTGGTGTTGCTGTATTTGTTGGTGTCGCGGTTGCTGTTGGAAAAAGGGAAATTTTAAACCCTTTTGGGTTAACCAGCCAAAAGATCAATATTGCTGCACCAACCACTAACAGGACTGCAGCAGCCCCTAAAATTAACGGCGCCTTTTGAGCTGCTTGCTGCCTTTTTCGGTATGATGAAATCACATTTTTTGCTTTTTCTTTGTCATCCATTTTCTCATCCATTTCCTCTCTCGCATCTGCTAGAGATATGGTAATTCTACACGATTTTTAATTCCTTGTTGTTTTTTTATCATCCTGTTTGCCAAGTTTTGGGATCGTACGGCGGCAATTCACAACGCAGTTTACTCTCCTCACGGTATCCTAAAGCATATCCCGCCTGAATTAATTGATGTATCTCACTAGTACCCTCGTAAATCATTGCACCTTTGGCGTTGCGTAAAAAACGTTCTACATTATATTCGTCACTATAACCATAGGCGCCATGAATTTGCACCGCCTCCGAAGCAGCCTGAAAAGATGCGTCTGTGGCAAACCATTTCGCCAGCGAGGTTTCCTTTGTGTTGCGCATACCCTGGTTCTTCAACCAGCCAGCTTGTAAATAAAGTAACCGGGCAGCTTCATATGATTGTACCATTTGAGCGATTTTTTGTTGGATTAATTGAAAGCGCCCAATTTCACGTCCAAAAGCCTTGCGTTCTTTGGCATACCGCACGCTCTCCTCAAGACAAGCGCGGATCAAGCCGGTCGCTCCGGCTGCCACAGTATAACGGCCATTATCCAAACAAGACATGGCGATCTTAAACCCCTCTCCTTCCTCTCCAATGCGGTTTTCACCAGGAACGAAAACGTCTTGAAAAGCAATCCAACCGGTCGATCCAGCTCGTACGCCTAGTTTCCCATGAATATCTCCACGGGTAACTCCTGGTGAATTTAACTCAACCAAGAAAGCCGTTAGTCCGTTATGCGGGTCTTTTGCCTGCAGATCGGTGCGGGCTACAACTAACGCATGATCGGCTTTGGTGGCTAACGAGATCCACATCTTTTCCCCATTGAGAACATAACCATCCCGTTCTCGCCGAGCAGTACTTCGGATATTTGCCACGTCAGACCCAACGCCCGGCTCGGTAAGACCAAAACATGCAATCTTTTCCCCTCTCGCCTGAGGGATTAAAAAACGCTGTTTTTGTTCCTCGTTCGCCCATTGCAGTAATCCCATACTATTCAAACCCACATGGACAGACATCACCACTCGCAAAGAGGTGTCCACTGCCTCGAGTTCTTCACAGGCAAGCCCCAGGGAAATATAATCCATTCCTTGTCCACCATAGCGCGTCGGAAAACAAATTCCTAAGATTCCCAACTCCCCCATACGTTCGAGGACAAAAGGCGCCATTTGTTGTGCTCGGTCTGATTCTTTTATAATCGGCGCAACTTCCCGGCGAGCAAATTCGCCCACAAGCTGTTGTACCATTTTATGTTCGGGTGTAAGCGCAAAATCCATCGCCTTTCTCCTTTGGACATTATTAATAAACCTTTATCATTATAGCCATGAATTAGCAATACAGGAAAGCATCCGCTGCTACTCTAAACATTTTCTCATCTCGTTCAGCGTATAATCAAAGTTAATGAAATCCAGCCATGAACAGCGTGTGCTTTATTCACTTGGGGTGATAGTCGCGTTTTGGATATTGCTCATGATTCTATTTCCAATTGGGCAAGGTTTTCTTGAGTTGCGCCAAAGTGACCAGCTTTTGGAGAAAGGCGAGACCAGGCAAGCTGCCCGATTACTTCTTCAAGCTGGCAAAGGTTTATTTTGGCAAAGAGATAGTCTCAATGAA
>DYKV01000374.1 GCA_020722415.1 Anaerolinea sp. | reverse complement strand
CGGGCACTGGAGCGCGAGGCGCTATTAAAGCAGGAAAACGAAGAACTTCAAGCCAAACTCAAACTTCGTGAACGACAGATTTTCGAACCTCACTCTGAAAAAGATCCCAAGAGCAAGGAAAAGATTGAAAGCGACGATCCTGAAAAATTAAAACGCAACCGGGGCCAGCAGCCCGGCGCCAAAGGACATGGCCGCAAATGCCACGAAAATCTTCCAGTCGTAGAAGAATTTTTGGAACTTGCCCAGGATCAAGCATGCTGTCCCTGTTGCGGGCTGCCGCTTGAGCCTCTTGGGAGTACCCAGGATTCGGAAGTTCTGGAAGTCGAAGTTCAAGCCTACCGTCGCAAATATCGTAGACGGCGTTATCAGCGCACCTGCAACTGTGAGAAACTTCCCCGGATTATCACAGCTCCCATGGCGCCCAAGCTCATTCAAAAAGGCATTCTGGGTATCTCTTTTTGGGTAACGCTGCTTTTAGGAAAGTTTCTCTTCCAGCGCCCACTTTCCCGGATACTGACGGAACTGGGTGTCAATCATAATCTCAACATATCCCCAGGCACTGTAACAGATGGGCTCAAAAAAATCGTCCCTCTGTTCACTCCCCTGTATGAGGCAATTGCCGATCGCAATATCCAGCAAGGCCACTGGCATGCGGATGAAACCCGCTGGATGGTCTTTGCCGAGATCGAGGGTAAAGTCGGTCCCCGATGGTATTTATGGGTCTTTTGCAGCAGTGATACCGTTGTGTACCGACTTGAATCCAACCGCAGTTCCAAAGTGGTCATGGATCACTTTGGGGATGAAGCCACGGGGATTCTGTCGGTCGATCGCTACAGTGCATATAAGGCGATCATAAAATATGACCGAATTCTGCTTGCTTTCTGCTGGGCACATGTGCGCCGTGACTTTCTGTCCGTATTGAAAGACCGGGCCGAGCACAAACAGTGGGCACTCGATTGGATCAAGAAAATTGGCCAACTTTACGTACGTAACAAAAAAAGGCTACTGCTGCTGGGTACGCCGGAATTTGAATCCGCCCAGCAAAACCTGCACCAGGCCGTCGATGAAATGGCCATCTGTTGCGATCAGCAACTGGATCAACCCAAACTGCATACTGCCTGCCGTAAAGTGCTTGAAAGCCTCAAGCGCCACTGGTCAGGGCTGGTGCTCTTTGTAACGCACCCGGAAATCCCAATGGATAATAACCGGGCCGAACGACAATTGCGTAGCCCCGTGGTAGGCCGCAAAAATTATTATGGCGCAGGTGCTCTGTGGAGCGCCAATTTGACCGCCATGCTCTTTTCCTTGTTCCAGACTCTTGGCCTGTGGAATATAAACCCGCGGCTGTGGCTTGGCCAATACCTGTTGGCCTGTGCAAAAAACCAATGCCGTCCGCCAGCCAATGCCAAAAACTTCCTCCCCTGGAACATGGCGCCTGAAACGCTTGAACAGCTTCGAATTGCCAAGCCAATCAATACCTCATGAAATACTGCGGCAAAGATTTCTCAACCTCAGAAATCAACCATATCCGCCGGCTCATTGCAGAAAATCCTCAGGCAAACCGACTCTGGCTATCAAAAAGAGTCTGCGAGCTTTTGGAATGGCTGACGCCAGGCGGCCTGACAAAAGATATGAGCTGTCGGGTTGCCATGATCCGTATGCACAAAGACGGCCTGATACACCTGCCGTCGCCCCAGTCAAAAAACGGCAATGGCAAACGCTGTGCTCGAACCACCCCCCAGGCCGATCCGCCCCTGTCCGAATTCCAAATCCCGGCCAAGGATATAAAAGAACTACATCTGGCGCTGGTGACCGATACGGCTCAGTCGCTACTGTGGAATGAGCTCATCGACCGTTACCACTATTTGGGCTACACCCCCCTGCCAGGAGCTCAACTACGCTATTTTGCAAAATCCCAAAACACTGTGCTGGCTCTCTTTGGCTTTGGCGCTTCAGCCTGGATGGTTGCACCCCGGGACAAATTCATAGGTTGGAATCACTATCAGCGTCAAAATAATCTCCACCTGGTGGTCAATAACGCCCGCTTTCTGATCCTGCCCTGGGTACACTCAACACATCTGGCTTCACGCCTGCTCGGTATGGTCAGCAGACAAATTGCTGACGATTGGCAAAATCGCTACAGTTACCGCCCGGTCATGCTTGAAACTTTCGTTGAAACCCCACGCTTCAATGGAACCGCATATAAAGCGGCAAACTGGATCCATGTGGGCCAAACCCAGGGCAGGGGTAAACTCGGCCAACCACGGGAAAACAATCTGCCGATAAAAGACATCTGGCTATACCCGCTTCATAAACACTTCCAACAGATCCTCTGTAAATAACCCTATTCTTGAAGTCGCGACTTTCCTTTCCTTATTGCTATAGAGTCATATTGAAACCTGGTTCACCGAATATTTAC
>DYKV01000373.1 GCA_020722415.1 Anaerolinea sp. | reverse complement strand
TTCGACTCCGACCTTCTGCCTGCCGCCCGACACACCCACGCCGACGCAAACGCCTTTGCCCACGCAGACCCCTATCCCGCCGACGGCGACTGCTTTGCCAATTCATACGGTACAACCCGGGGATTCCTGCGCATCTATTGCAGGAAATTATCACATGTGCCTTGAAGACTTTATAAAAATCAACAACAACATCAATTGCTCTACCTTATCTCCTAACACACAAGTTTACATAATTCCACATTTTTGCACTTATGCAATGCAACCAACCTCACCATCTCCGGGAATGTTCCCACCTATGCCTTCCGTTTATGGCTCAGACGACAAAGCTAAAGCTGTTCAATTTTTTGACTATTTGCAGGATGTTGCTGCTTATTGCGGTGTTAATCCAAACGATGCACAATGTCCATATTGGGCGAAAGATGGGGTCTTAAGCAACGAAGAGATAATATATCTGACCTCAAAATACGAAATCAGCACCACTGACACAGTGGTTCCTGAAACTCAATTAGGGATATCGTTAGGTCCATCCGAACTGGCGATTGCCATCATGCGAGTAGATTGGGAAAGATTAATTGCAGGCAATTGCGGCGGAGATATTACAAATCCTTCTCTAGCCTGTCGTGCGTCTGTAGGCGAATTCCTTGGACGATATGAGGTTTGGTCCACCGAGAAAGACAGCACACGCGCACAAACATATTCAAACTTCGGAAGCATGGCAACACCAACTGAATATAATCTTGATCCCGCCTATTATCCCAATCTCTATTGGGGTCCCGGTGGATTAGCACAGGCGCAGAGTGTGCTTTCCATGAATGATGGGGATAGCAGCAACGATATCACTTACTACGTTGATCAATCCTGCTGGGACATTGATACAAGTAGTGGAAACCCAGAAACAATAAAAGCCGAAGCGGAAAAACAATCGAAACAAGTGAGTTACGTTTTTATTACCAACAAAGGCGCATTGATGTTCATGACGAAAACACAATGGGTGTTGAATGGAGAAAGATGCCAATGAAAAGAAAACTTTTTGTCATTGCTATTGTTATCGTTTTAGGGCTGTCCATGTCAAGTTGTTGGATGGGCAGACAGTCGTTTACCAAATATTGCAACCCCTCTCCGCGGGTAATTGGGCTCAATACGCAGACCCCCGTATCGTTTATATTGGGGCAGAACAACATGTATTATACAACCAGCGACCCCTTACAGGATATTTACCGAGACAGTTATCACCTCAAACTACAAGATGCCTTGACTGTCAGTCCTGTTTTTGAAAAAGGCTCTTTCGGCGATATTAGCCCAGACAGAAAATGGATTGTATATTCAAAGCGCCCCCCCGAGACCGTGAATTTAGTCCCATATGATGGCGGGCTTGATTTCTACCTCGTCGGATGGGATGGAAAATCTTTGGCAAAAGAAGAAGGAGGGCGCAAAATTGTTGACGCTAGCGAAAATTGGGATTATTCACGTTGGATCAACAAGGATTTGCTTTTGTTTGAGCGTAGATCAGCGGATAAAAACTACATCATTGACCAATTAATATTCATGAATCCGTTTAGCGGGGAAATGAGGAAATACCCCTTTTTTATTGACAGAGAACAAGACTCCAAACGCATGATGGAAATAAACCCGCAGGGAACATACCTGGTCTATTTTGACGATCTGAGAATATCCAGAGAAATTCATGCTTTGGAGCTGGCGACGGGAAAAGAAAACATCATTCAAATTGCTCCTTTGCAATATGCTAGAGCAACATGGAGCCCAGACGGAACACAATTTGCGGTCCACATGGAAAAACTGGATGGTGCTCGCAACCCCGACACAGGCTATGGATTGTATATAGTGAATGTGAATGGAAAGGCGGAAAGAGTAGTTGACCTATCTACACAATACAACGGTTATATAATAGTCAACGTGGAATGGTCTCCAGACGGAAGGCGCATTGCGTTTGGGGTTACAACAGAAAACCGTTGGATGGCGGCGCATGTATATGATGTAAAAAGCAAAGAGGTTGTTCAACTGTGCTATGATTTTGTTGATTTTGAACAAATATGGTCTGATGACGGACGCTACTTATTGGCTCATAAACCCTATAGTGTAGAAGATGCTTCAAGTCTTGATTGGGTTTTGTTAAATGTAGAATCGTGGAAAGCATGGCTTATTCAACATACATCACGCTTAAGCCCTCGGTATATCTGGGATGGGAACTGAACGACTACCGCCTAAAGGCGGTAGGTTCAAAACCAGCGGCGGGCTAAACCGCCGCCTGAAAGATTATGCGCCTAAAGGCGGCGGTTTTTACCGCCTTCCGCCTTCGGCGGCTAAAGCAGTCTGAGACAATAAACCCCATGCTCACCTTCATTGCCAACCACCCCCTCCTCGCCCTCCTCACGCTGTTCGGGATTGGACTATTCCTGCCCTCCATCCTCC
>DYKV01000372.1 GCA_020722415.1 Anaerolinea sp. | reverse complement strand
CATTTATCCAGTTTCTGAAGTGCTTCGTCGCTGGCGGTCATAAAATTCTCCGTGAATTTCTTTACGCTGCCTGCAAATTCACGGCGGGCACGTCATCGCGCAAGAAGTTGGGACAGAAGTCGTAGCCGTTGGGCCAAGCAATCCCACCGCCATCCTCCAAACTCACTTGGCGAAAGTAGGATTCGTCCTCGAGCGCGGCAGAAATTCCTTTGCCGATGAAAGGTTGCATATCAATCCCTTTGCGGAGCCCGTCTGCAAATTCGATTTCAAGCAAATAGTTTTCTAATGGTCTCACAGAAACAACTTTATTCATTGTTCTACTCCAATGGCTGGATAGGTTTGAGAGGTTGTATATTACGCGCCTGTTCCCAGTCAGCCCGCAATTCATTGCGGTGCAACACTGCATACTCCAGTACTAATCCAAGCACGCGATTCGGAAGTTTACCCTTCAAGATTTCCAGCGTATCAATGGCAATTTCAGCTTTGAACTCGGAATAATCGGCATGAAAGTGCGGGGCGCAGGCTCTCTGTAATACATACGAATGATGATCCCAAAGAAGCGGCTGATTTCCGGCAATGGAATATTCCTCTGCTGAAATTATCCATTTATTATCCGGGCAGAGCCTGGCAGATTCCCTATCCTCGGTGGTATAAAGAATTTTGTGTACTGGTTTATGCGAAGTTTTGGGCAATTTTCGAGCAAAATGACGTTGCTGCTCTGGGTCGGGAGGCCCTCGACCAGCGAGTTGCGTTTTAGCAAACCATTCAACCAATGGCTTATATTTCCGATGCTTCCGGCTGGCAAGAATTTGATGATCGCGCAGATTAAGCCAATAGATCTAATTTATTATTAATCACCGTTTGATAGCTGGCGATAAAACCGTCCAGAATTGCGCTCGATTCCACAAAAGCCGATAAATCGAGCAGCACATCTTTAGGTTTGATACGCGCAACTTTATTCTTAATTTCGTTAATAATATCGCTTTTAGTAAGCCCAAGGTTATTTTCCAATTTCTGCCAATCCGGTTTCAATTGAAAGCCGCTTTTTGCCGAAAGCTGAATAAACCAGACGATGTCATACAAATCCCGCCCTTTAAAAGAGACTGTTTGTGTTCCCCCCTTAAAGAAATTTCTTTCCAGAAAAGCTTCCAGTTTATTAGTCAACAATGTCGGCAAATCATAACTCAAAATAAATAGCGTAAATCGCTCACCATAATATGGGTTTATTTCCGTTTTGAACGATTGTCGAGATTCGGAAAAATCGCAGCGGACGAACATTTTTTCTTTATTTTCTTGTACAAACTTCACGAAAATGGTTCTTTGGTTGTTGGCGATTTTGAATTCGACGTTTGTCAAACCCTCCTTGGCAGTCAAGTAGTTTTCTAAATCTCTTGCAAATGTTTGAATTGAGAAGTCAAAAGAATAATCAAAATCTAGATCTTCGGAGAGCCTGGGCAGATTATAAATTTTTCTTAGGCAGGTTCCCCCGGTGAAGATCAGCCGTTTGTAGATTCTGTCATTGTAAACGAAATTAAGAATAATGTCTTGCAGCTTTTCTTTAATTAGATTTCTCTGGTACAGTTTGTTCATAACAGCCGGTTTACTTTTAGGATTTTCTCAATTCTTTGCATTTTCTTCGAGTCCGAGAGTTCAATAAATTGACTGAACATCTGTCGGTCGTTTAAGGTAAGACTGTCCCAGTTAATCCTACCATCGCTTAACAGATAGCTTGCCATCGCTTTTTCATTTATGAATGTTCTTAAATATAGATAGTCGAAGAGCGCTTTAGCCGGTGTGGCAACATTCACAGTTTGCTTACCGTATTTATTCTGAATAAAACCAGTGAAGAGTTGAGGTTTGATGTTGCGGTAGTAAAAACTTGCGAGATCCGATCGGTAACTCCTGGTTGTTTTACGAGTGACCGAAGTCAGCGCAAATGCAGCTTCGGGAATTATTCCATTTTTAGCCAGCATGTATTCCAAAGAGAGATAAGACGGAGTTCTGATAATGCCTGCCAAATATTCTAAATAGCCTTCGGTTTCGCCCCTCTCCTTGACTAAAGCAAGGTAGATTGCGGAAACATACAACCCTTTCTTTAGCGGGATTAGCACTTTGCTTTTAATTAGTTCTTTCATCCAATAGTCGAGCGCGTATTGCTCTTTCCCTAGCGCTAAACCAAGATTTTGCTTCGTGTAATATGGCAATTTGCCCAAGCGCTCTTGCAAGTCCAGCATTTGCATTTTATTTCATTATTAGTAAATATTTTTACTAATTCTAGAATAAAATTGAACATTTGTCAAGCTATCTCTGGTTTGTGCGGACCGCTGTGCGTCCCTCATTCGATTCAACCCAATCCGGAGACCATCCATGAATTATTGTCTCGGATAAACGAATCTAATGCAAATTCGCGCATTTGTGAACGGTGGCTAACCGAACC
>DYKV01000002.1:59423-63495 GCA_020722415.1 Anaerolinea sp. | reverse complement strand
CTGTCATGTCGATTATATTTTCGTGTATACTTTAGTACTAAAGTATAATGATTTTTCCCTAGGCAACCGAAGAGAGGGCCAAGCGCGTTGCCCGTCGCCGTCCATAATATTTGATTAGATAGGGGTCCTTGACAATACGCTTAAAGGCCTCCCAATGTTCGTTAGTGGTTGTACCCAGTGCTTCTATGACGTCCTGTTTTGATGCCATCCGCGCCATAGCGTCGATAAACCGCAAATGGACACGTATCCATGATGTAATTGCTCGACTGTCAAGACTTCCTTGGTGCAAACGAATTTCATAGGTACCATAACGCGCATAAGCGTTAAGGTTAATACCACTATAGCGATTGCGATAACTACAAAAATTAAACCAGTCGCTAGCGTTCTCAATGTCGTCCAATGTGAAATCAAGCGAACTACAATAGGTGCATTGATTCGCCCGATAGGAATTTACGAAAGAGCGCCACATGGGTTCGGTCAACAGATACGCATAGGCGACACTACGTACAGCATTATCAGATTCGTTTTGCATATCACAATGGATATGCAAACCACAATGTCGATCGGTGCGCCATTTTAATTTACGGGCAGCGCGACAAAAATTGGTTATCTCCTCTAATCCGCCATCCCCCCAAAGGATCGATGATGCAAACTCAACCCCCCGAATCGAGGCATCTGACTTTGCACTAAAAGCATACCGACCCTTCAGGGTACGATAGCTTGGACAATAGGCAGTCTCGATTTCTACACCAAATTTACGGCGTGACCCAATAATAGTATACGTTTGGTGGTCGGGCCAAAAATTATTGACGCGCCAATAGGTGTTTGCAGCATGGCACTGATAACACATGCGCACTGGCACATCATTTTCATCGTTTTCAACGATCATATAAGAATTGGAGATCGCTTTCTTACATATTGAACAGACTGAAAAAAGTTTTGCAAAGCATTCTGGACAATGTACCCATCCGCCAATAACGGTTGCGTAATGCTCATTGATGGTACGTCGGCAATAATGGCAAATAAGCAGCATTTCGTCTCTCTCTTAGGTTAAAATGCATGTGTAAGCGCGTGCGCCAGTTTACATAACCATTACAAGTTTAACGTGACCGCTAGCAAGTCACGGGAAACCGCCGGTCTCTACTGCAAATACAGGCACGCGGTTTGCCTTTCACGCGCTTACACATGTGTTTAGTCGTGTACGGGTGTCATAGTATCTGGACAATTGGTCCGATTGCCACAATTGCTTAATTTGCTCAAATTGTAATACAGGGTCCCCTTTGAACAATTCGTCAAGCACCCTATATTTTATATCTTTAACCGCATCAACAAAACGCAACAAAGCGATAATCCAATTACAAACCTCGTCGCGGTCAAGGCTCCCTTGGTGTAAACGGACCTCAAACGTGTTATGGCAATCAACCGCCGCAATATTTAGCCAACCGTAACGATCTTTACTCGCCGCGAAATTGTGAAAATAGCGGCAATTTTGAATATCTGCACAATTGTAATCTAAGCGACGAGCATATAAGCAATTGTCCCGCGATTTATTGATAAACGAGTGCCAAACTTCTGTCGTTTTGACAAACGCATAAGCGATCTTGCGCTGTTGCAATGGACTAAGATTCTGCACGTTAATATGTACGTGCAACCCACAACGGTCATCCACCATAAACCCATACTGGTTGGCATAATGCAAGAAAGTTTGAACTTCTTTCAAACCTTCATCGCCCCGCAGAATGGGGGAGACAAATTCAATTCCTGAAATGGAACTATCGGGTTTTGCTCCAAAACACGATTTATTCCTAATTCTGATATACCGTGGACATTTGGAGGTTTCAATCTCGACGCCAAAGGCACGGTCGGTACCAACGACTGCATGGGCGGGGTCAAAATCGCGTTGCTGTGCGCGCCAGTAACGCATAGCGTCGGCACACCAATAACACAAGTCCCCCGTGGTTTCTGGATTATCGCATCCTGGCGATAAATCCACCTGATGGCAATTATGAATGGGAAATGCTTCTCCACATTCGTTACAAATAAACCAGTCTGGCATCTTTAACCTTCAATTTGATGTTTTGTATAGATTGACCATGCCGAATAATCCCTAATCAATGACTTTCCGTATAGTTTTTGAAAATAGTGATTATCTTCATTTTCATCCCAATCGGAAGTAGAGCAGGCATAATACTTGCTCCAGTATGTCGGTGCACGACTTTTGAACGGGGTGGTTTCTTTCATTGTAACCGTGTCGCTTTCGTCAATTGAAAATTTTAACGTCTGCCCATCAGTCAATGTAATCACATCCCGGGTGTGGCCGATACAGGCTGCAAGATGGTCACGTCGGGATGAGTAATAATATGTCCCATCCACATTGGCGACGGAAAGCTCCCCATTGTGCGTTTGCAAAAATAATGACGTCATGTCAAACCATGCAAGCGCCCAATAACCACTAATTTTGCTCCATGCGACGTTATAGTCGCCATCTGCTTTGTTTAGCGTATCGAAAAGATACTGGGAATCAACATCATATTTATTTGGGGCATCAACGATCCCGTTATGGGTGCCGATAATGTTTCCATAGTGAAACGGGTGGCTATTTTGTTTATTTACTTTGCCACGGGTGGCTAGCCGCGTATGACCGCCGATAAACCACGCAGGGGTTAGCCACCCTCTTTTCGAATCACCATAGGCGGATGCATATAGCCAAGTCGAGATATTGTCTCTGCGTAGTGCCTCAAGAGGGTCTTCGGCACATTTAATTATTGACCCGAAAGAATTAAAAAACCCTAGGCTATCGGTCCCACGCTCCCGATTGATAATTGCAAGGGCACGAACCGTGCCTAGGTCCCATCTGCTGCCAATTGCTCCAAATATACCACACATTTTTTACTCCTTGGGGAACAAGACCTCTGGGGTGTTTCCAAGCCTAACGCATTGATCCAATGCGGTCCCAAAGGCTCGTTTTGCTTCTTGCACGAAGTTTTCCTTCAGGTCTTGTTTGCAGACCCAAATTTGCACGTGGACACCTTCCTTGGTCCCGTCAAAAATTTTCGTCCATGTCCATCTCGTTGGTTTTGGAGCAAGGACGGGTTGGGTGCACGCGACTGTCTGGACCCAATTAGGGGTTCTCATTGGGGCGCTCCTGGGAAGTGTTTCTTACAACACTTAAGTCTACCAGGATTCGGTTAAAAGTCAAATAGATTTCTAAATATTCCGATTATTGCGCGCATTCGACATGCTACTAGTTAGTTTGACAATCGCGATTGTACGTAGTATGTTGATATATTCGGATGAGGCTGGTATGCGGATTATGCGGTCAGGACAATCGTTACCACGACAATCAGAATTAGGGGATGAAATCCCCTTTGTTGCGCGGATGAAAAAGAAGCATGAAGAGAATTTTGCACTTTAGTTAGTTTGCTTTGATGAATAATAAAAAGCGCGCGACCCCTTCTCTCGCGTAAAACACTTCATGCTTGGGGCTAAGCATTAAATAAAACATTCATGTCGCCATTAGCCAATCCTAAGTGGCATGAAAAATAAGGCCTGCTACTGTGGAGCCTCTAGCAGAATATCAAAATCTAACGTCAACCAACAAACAACTGACTAAGGCACGGATTATCCAAAGCCTGCATATAATATATAAGCTGCTTGGTAACCAATGGAGTGGCTGCACGCCTGGATTCAGGAATCACGGATGACACTGGTCTGTCACTTAAATCGGTACGGGAGACAAAAATAATTGTGTCGCCACTAACCCAAATACTCTTAGGATGTTTTGTGCCAATAACAGTTTTTGTACTCAGCTTTAGCTTATATTTGGTGTCATTAGTTCCTTTATTAATTGACACTACAGGGCATAACATGCCTTTGTAATTAAAATAAAAGTTCAGCCCCTCTGGCAATGTCTCATAATAGGCTTCCTTTACAGATAAACAACCGTGCAATTCACCCAATATCATTTATTTTTGCTCCATAGACTTTTGCTCCATTGTTAAAATGTAAGCGCTTTTTAAAATCCAGAATTGCCCCTAATGAAAAACTGGCTGGTCAAATTTGACCCTCCGCG
>DYKV01000002.1:15717-59323 GCA_020722415.1 Anaerolinea sp. | reverse complement strand
ACTATGAATCATAATCAGCTTCTGCATTTTCACAAAGGATATAGTATATGTCGTCATTATTATCAATTTTATCCCAAGCAGTATTATCTGCCCAAGCTGCCCACCCACTGGTTTCCAACCATTCACGATCGACATACGTGGTGTCGAGTAAATAGATTGCATTCACTGTAACCTTGTGAATGTAAATCTCTGGTCCCGTGGGTGGGCAGCCAGTTCCATCGGGGTAATATCGTACCCCTGGGTCGCCAGGAAGGTAGTAATAGCGAATGTCGCAAACAAATATGCGGTCGCCAATCCGCACTTCCTGATCGTAGCAATCAACTATTCGTCCTCTCATTTGACAATCCACAGTACTTTGTTTATGGAATGACTACATTTTCAAGGTAAACAGTTTCATTCTCATAACCGTGGTTACTACGATAACGCAACAATTTTCGTGCTGCGCCACGGTCGCCTTGCATGGCAGCTGCGTACCACTTACTTTGTTCACCTTCAAGAGAGTTGTCATAATATCCGGCGTCATTCATGCGTGTAAAGAGGTAATAATAGGCACGAAATTCTTCATCTTTATCACAGACAAGAACATATACGTCACTAGGCTTGGTAATCCAGCGTAACAGTTTCATAGGCACAGAACTCCATATTCGGTTTCACTAATAGAGTAATAAACACGCGTTACCCCACGCAAACGTAGAGCAATTTGACATTTTTTACAAGGGCGAGCAATTGCAAGTTTACCATTGCTATATATTCGAACAACATAAACAACAGACCCCCAGTCAAGTTTCTTTGCTAGTCGTGCTTCGGCATGGGCATTAGGTTCAGGTGTTCGCTGTGGCACATTGCTTGCGGTGACAATAGCCCCGTCCGTGCGCACCCCGACTGCTCCTAGACGATACTGTCGGGTTGCTTCCTTCGTATCACCATGCAAGGCAATTTGCCGTGCTAATCGGAAATATTTGTCTATGTGTGCCATTAATGTTGCTTGTCAAGCTCAGAAAGAACCCTGACAATATTTTCTTCTGTAATTGTTCGGTTGGTTTCATCAATTGGCAAGTTTGTAAGACTTGCAACAATCTTACGGGCGCGAATCGTGCGGCTAGCTGTTTCAAGCGATTCCTTATGTTTTGCATAAACATTTTTCAAGGAAGTAAGCGGCCCATCAAAGGGGGCGAGATTATTGAGGTCCTGTAAGATAATGTTAAACTCGCCTGCCGCCTCAGTTGCTCCTGCTTCCTCAAGGGTCCGAATGGTGCTACGCAACCATCTCTTTGCGATCTCGATATTATTTTTACCTTCAGTTAAGGCGTATGAGACCATTCCAATGTCGATCATTTTTGTTCTCCAAAGTCAACATTTAAAGTATACCACAAAAATGCCCGCATGTCAAGTTGATGGTAGCATATATATTTATTATCCTCCCACTTTGCTGAACCACATCCATCAAGGATACCTAATTTTTCTATGATTACCCATGCAGCAGGGTCTCTGCCCACCCGAATGTCTTCAAAGACAACTAGTTCAGCACCCCACAGCGGATGGACTATAATTTGGAATCTATGATAGCCTACTTCTTTTAATCTATTAGTCAGCTTATCAAGAATTGTTTCAGCTGATAGGCTCATTCAAGAAATACCACTTTGTAAATGCACTTTGGGTCTTCATCCTTGGTTTCTTCGTCCCAATACACCCCCTGCATGTGTGTTGCCTCCCCAATGCGAATTGAAGGCTCCCTTAAGATACGGTGATCCTTTATAATGACAGGGGTAGAGTCAGGCACTCTGTCTAGTAATTCACGCAAATCTTTAGCCATTGTATATCGGCCAACAAGCGGGCTGCTCATTTTCGTAGTCTCCTATGTTAGTGCTTACGTCGTCGTCGTTTTTTATCCTCTCGCTTATAAATTTCTAGCTTTGCAGCAGCAATCTCGGCATCTTCTCGAAGATTTTTTACTCTAACATTTTCAATACCACCAAAGGTTTGTGAAATGGCTGGTAGCTGACTAAGCAGAGTATGCACGGATTTATACTGTACGTAAATCTTCACAGGTACCCATACACCATTTTCACGAACTTCCAGTAGCAATCTTGGTGTTGGCCAATTAGGTTTCATAGGTTATCTCTCCATCATTTTCTATATCAATTCTAGCATGTTTTGGGTCAGTTGTCAAATAAAATTTCATTGGGTCTCAATCGGCAACGATGATGCAACTGTACCATATACCTTTACTTCCTTTAGCCATATCAGCACCAAAGAACTTATGTTTCTTGCAAGCGACAGACCAATGCCCTGGTGATTGTTTCCAGCATTTGAACATTTCTTCTCCAAGGGCTAACATGGTATCATGCTCTTGCCATTTCCACGACTCTGCGCAAATTTCTGCATAGGCATACTGCCCCATTGTGTGATACAATTCTTCAACACGTTGTTGAAAAAATTGGTGTCCTTGGGTATTTTTAGTTGCCTGATACAAAGCATGACGGGTTGCCATTTCCATCAAGATGGAATGAATCTCAGACTCACAGACATGGGCACCTGGAAACACTTTCCCGGCTTCAATCAGGCCACTCTGAGTTGGTGTTAAATTCCCAACGACCCCGATAATATCATAGTCTGGAACCGCTTTCATTAGCTGCAACCTCCACTAGAACCGCAGACAGAACATAAATAACATGTTCCAACTCGAATCATTAAAGACCCACATTGATCGCAAATAGCGGCGTCTGCGGAAACAGTTGACTCATTATCAGGAAATGTGACTTGCAGCCAACGAAAGATATAATCTACAATAGATTTTGCTATACGAATGTTAGAATTCTTTGTCCAGCCATTTGGCTCAAATCGTGTATATGCAAATTTGTCAATAAACGTTGACAAGGGGACACCATATTGTAGTCCGATGGACACTGCAATACCAAAGCAATCAAGCAACCCTCCCAGTGTGCTACCTTCTTTCGACATTGAGATAAATAATTCGCCGGGTTTTCCATCAGGATACAAGCCGACAGTAAAATAGCCAGTATGCCCATTAATCTCAAACCGATGTGTGATTGATTGTCTGGTATCAGGTAAACATACACGTGTGCCCTTATTATGTTGAAGCACAGAAGGAGATGTTTTTTCTTCTGTGTTGACATTAATAGGTTGTGACCCCTTGCTCTTATCTCGATACAGTGCTAGTGATTTCAACCCTAATTTCCATCCAAGCATGTAGGCTGTAGCAACATCCTCGACAGTCGCGTTGCTTGGCATATTGATAGTTTTAGAAATAGCCCCTGATAAGAACGGCTGTGCTGCCGCCATCATCTTGATATGGGCCTCCCACGGAATTGCATTTTGACCTAATGAAGTGGCAAAGATACGCTGTTCATTTTCGGTAAGAACCTCGCAACCAAACAAAGTTCCCTTAGTGTGCAGATACTGCATTGCTGTTTTATGAGCTTCAGCACTAAGCCCGAGCCGATCTAGCGCTACATCAACGGCTGTATTCACTAGTTGAAGAACACCACCGCCAACGAGTTGCTTTGTTTTGACTAATGCAATATCTGGTTCTATGCCTGTGGTATCACAATCCATCATAAAACTGACAGTGCCCGCGGGTTGTGCTAAACTAACCTGCGAGTTACGATAGCCACTTTGTCGTCCAGCAGCTAAAGCCATTTCCCATAGCTCTTGTGCATATTGATTGCTGAGCTTTTTGGCGGCATTAGCATGTTGATTAAGTACCTGCAACATACTTTCTGCATTAGTATCCCATTCATCAAATGGGCCTAATTCAGACGCCAAATCGGCACTAGTGATGTAGGCTTGAGCAGTCATTACTGCTGTCACACAGCTACATAAATGACGTGCTTCATCAGAATCATACGGGAAGCCATGTGCCATACACAAAGCACCAAAGTTTGTATAACCCAAACCAAGCTGACGGCATCGGTGTGCTGTGCGAGTAATTTCTTTTGTTGGGTAACTTGCTCGATCAACAAGAATATCTTGTGCAATAATCAGTATTTTAACCGCACGCCGAAATTTTTCATAATCAAAGCCATTAACCGGATGATAGAAGCGCATTAAATTGATGGATGCCAAATTACACGCAGAATCATCAATGCTCATAAACTCGCTGCAAGGATTACTTGCACGGATACGCCCTGTCTTTGGAATAGTATTCCAATTGTTAATGGTCGTATCATACTGTAACCCTGGATCACCACATGCCCAAGCACAC
The DNA here is from genome assembly GCA_020722415.1 of Anaerolinea sp. Taxonomy (GTDB): domain Bacteria; phylum Chloroflexota; class Anaerolineae; order Anaerolineales; family UBA4823; genus UBA4823. The sequence goes on along the minus strand of DYKV01000002.1, from coordinate 55,098 downwards.
TCTGCAATCTTGTGCCATAATTCGCGTGCCTTGAATGTAGGGCCTTCTCGATTTGGGTCCGTAACCCAGTGTGTTGTCCACATCTCATCAGCTTCGACCGCTTGCATGAAGGCATCTGTTACACGTACACTAATATTCATGTTCTGATACATGACAGACTTCGCGGCCCGGTCAGGTGACACGCCATGACTGATTAGCATGTGTGCATGAGATTCTTCTTCAGCTTTGCATGTAATAAATTGAGCAATATCCGGGTGCCCAATATCAAGACACTTTAAGAGAGCGGCGCGACGTGTCCGACCGCCACTAGTCACAACTTCAGCAACTTGATCATAGATGCGCATGAAGCTAATTGGACCAGACGGCTTGCCACCTCCGCTTAACCCTTCGCATGATGCCCGCAAAGTTGAAAGGTTTGATCCTGAACCTGACCCAAACTTAAAGAGCATAGCTTCAGACCTCGCAAGGTCCATGATGCTATGCATTGAGTCATCAACATGCTGAATGAAACAAGCGGATACTTGTGGATATTCATATGGGTTTGTTGGTTGTTTGACGCGATTGGTTTGCTTATCCCAATACCAGTTACATGGGTTGGTAGTCACACCATACTTTGCATATAGACCGACGTTAAACCACACCGGAGAATTAAATGCAGCATATTGATTCAAAAGCAAAAATGCTAAGTCATCATGAAATTCATCACGATCCGACTTGTTTGTAAAATAACCGTCCTGCAACCCCCAATCTGAAATTGTATCTACAATTCTGGCAACTAGCTGATCTACACCTGTTTCACGCTCAGGTGTGCCCAAAGCTCCATAAAAATACTTACTAGCAACAATGTTTGTAGCAAGCTGACTCCATGTACTAGGGACTCGTACCTTTTCTTGCCGAAAGACAATAGTATCCCCGTGTCGTATCTCGGCAGTACATTCTTTCCAGTCAATTGCAAAGGGATCAGTTGTAGCAAATTGTCGTGTATAATTCATCTATTTTCCTTCTCAAGTAAATCCTCAAACACCGCAGGCAAGCGGCGTGCAAACTCATTAAGAATCGACAACATGATGCCTCGAATTTGCCATTGAGCGTGCTTATTCAATGCTCTTTCACAGAATACATGCCGCCACTGACGCAGATTATATGTTGCAACGACTTCGGTTTTCATTGCATTTGGTAAACATTCACGGGCATCCTCTGGCGGGATACCATTGTTAATATAATCAAGGTACTCGATACATTCCGCAGTTCTCCCACAAAGCCATCGAAAATTAAACTCTGTGTGGTCGAGCCATAAATTAACAAATTCGGGATCAGTGTAGAAAACTGTGGGATATTTTTTTCTAAAATAGTAAGCCCCGGGATGCAACCCGATCGTAGGTGGACAGATTACTTGAAACCCTTTTTTACCATAGTTGCAGTATCGCTGGCTTTCTTGACTGTAGGCTGCAATTCGATGCCGAACAAGCTGATGGGACATAGAGCGAGAACCAATAATTCGCACAGTTGCCACAGTGTGTTCAAGAACGCTTTCATGGCCACTTTTTCTTATTGCTCTAACAAATCGTTCAGCCGACCCCTCAGTGATACGATCTTCACTTTTGTAGCAAGTCCGTCCAGCTAATTCTAATAACATTAATGTTTCAGGGCCGAGTGGGGTTAGTAACTCAAAACCCGGCTCTATGACAGTAATTAGCATTTACACTTTCCCGTCTACACGAGCACCTGTATTTTCAATAAGTTGAATTGCATGACTATCCCATAATTGAGTCATCGCCATATCTTTTTTGTTGGTAATTTCCAACACTTGACCAAATACTTGAAAGCACCATTCCTGTATAGTTTTGATATTGGTTGCATAATCAGGAAGATTTTCATCAGCTCGCGCTGTGAAAATTTTGACTTTCTTGCCAAGTGCAAGCCAATTTTTTACCCGGCTCACCATCAATTTAATTGGCATCCCTGCATGTTCTGCACCTTTCCAGGTGTCATATAAGGCAAGTGTGCCATCAAAGTCTACTCCAATCCACGGTTCATTTGAGCTCATCAAATGGAACTCCTATTTGTTATTTTACTATGGGTGCATTTTGTTGGCGTTTTAGCCGCTTACGCAACATTTTCTCCTGCCTCTTTTGAGCTTTTTGTAGTTCTCGCTGGTATTTTCTATCCGCAAATGTTTCATTGGTTCTATAGGTACGTCCCATTTTAATACCATATCCAAGGTTATAAGAGCAAATTTCGTGCCATTTACTGTCGTTTTGCAAGAGCTTTCAATTCGTTAATCATTGTCACCCGTAGAGCATTTTGTTCAGGTGAGATTGGTTGCCAGTCGGCGTTCGGATCATTTTTCAGGCGAAAGGCTTCAACACTCATCCACTTATCACAGAAGCGTGCCAATTCAGTAGCTTCAACATGCAAATCATCTGGTACCCAACGGTCTTCGCATGTTAATTCACATTCGCGGGCAAATACAAGCCTATCGTGTTCTAGCCAACGCCGGTACTTATCCGGGTCATCTTTTTTCAAAGTTGTAGCGATTAATGCACTAAGTCGGCGGCAAATCAAAGTGCGAGAAGGTTCAGGGACAATTCCTTGCAAATCAGCGACAAATTCAGCTAACATTTTGACATTTAATGGCATTGTTCACCGTCCCAATTATAACATAAGCAAGTTACGAAAGCAAGCATCCCAACCACGAATAAAATGCAACTCGAAACCATGTGGCTCTAAAAGCTGTTGCAATTTACGTAGTTTGTTGTAATCATTGTTGAATTCAACAGTCAACAAGCGAATATGTCGATTCATGTGGCAAGTGAAATAATCCGAAAGAATATCATATTCAGCGCCTTTAACATTTAAACAGAGATAGTCTACAGAATCAGGTGCAGCTTTAAGCAAAGTGTCTAATCGGATTGTAGATACCGTTATTAGATCATTTGTACGGTAGTGAGGCTCCTTCATGTAGGCTGCAAGTCCTGCCAACGGGCCCCTACGATAAAACTTATCATTCTCTATTTCATAAGGGGCAAGAGCCTGATTGCACAAAATACACTTTCGCCGATTCATGCGGAGTTCCCGAAACATATCAGGATCAGGCTCGACTAAAATTCCATGCCATCCATAATGACGTTCAAGGGTAAGGGTATCACTGTATCGAAAACCATCGAAAGCCCCTACCTCAACAAAAAACCCATCGTGCATCCCGTGAGTTTGCTCAATGACCCATTCATCAAGTCTACTGCATGGATGCGAGTAGCAAGTAACAGATTCACCGTACATTGTAACAGTACGAGTTGACGCAGGCAACATTAAATGTATCTCCGATTAAAGTGCGGCCCTCTTATCAAAATCTTATCATATAAAACGTCGGTTGTCAAGTTACAATGTTTTATTGAATACGGTTCACCCTAACAAAGGTAGTACACTTTGACAAATCTTTCAACCGCTCAGCACCCACATATGCACACGCGCTTCTCAGACCTCCACAGATTTCAAGAATAATGTTATGTACTGGGCCTTTGGCGGGCACAATCGACATACGACCTTCTGGGGCACAGTATTGTTTGACACCGCCATAATATCGCTCTTGTGCCTCGCGGCTGCTCATACCGTAGACTTTAAGACCGCCATCAGTCCATTCGCCTTCGCATTCGTCAGTACCAGCTAGCATCCCGCCGAGCATTACAAAATCAGCCCCACCACCAAATGCTTTGACTACGTCAGCTGGTGTCCGACAACCCCCGTCAGCACAGATAAGACCCCCTAACCCGTGTGCGGCATCGGCACATTCAATAATTGCTGAAAGTTGCGGATAACCAACGCCTGTCATCAAGCGAGTGGTACAGAACGAACCTCCCCCTACACCTGCCTTCACAATGTCAGCACCTTCCAGAATCAATTCTTGTACCATTTCAGGTGTCGCAATGTTACCTGCCATGATAATAGAATCGGGATATAACTTTCGAATAGTGCGTACTCGATTGATAAAATACTTGGTGTAGCCATTAGCGGCATCAATGCAGATCAATGGCAAGTTGCCAATACGAGCCGTCAATGTTGTCAGTTTTGTCAGGTCTTCATCTCGGATACCCATCGTATAAAAACTAAAAGATGAATGGCTCTGCAAAAAGAATCTTTCCAAGTCATCAAGTGAATGAAACTTATGTAGAGCCGTACAGGCCTTGAAGTTTGCCAAAGATTTTGCCATTGGCATAGTGCCGACTGTATCGAGATTTGCAGCAACCAACGGCAAGCACTCAAACATATTACCAGTATGTGGCATCTTGAAAGTTCGTACTAGCTCAATCGCCTTGCGGCTCGGTGCATTGGAACGCTTTGGCCGGATCAATACGTCACAAAAATCCAGCTTAATACCTTCTTCAATAAACATCATTCAACCTCCCACAAAAAGTGAACCCATCCTTCTGGCTTCTCGGCAACATAAAAATCTGGCTTAAAACTACCTGGCTTCCAAAATAATACAGCCGTCATGTTGCCTTCAAGACCAAAATGATCGGCAAAAGTTTGCATTGTCCATCCATTATCAATCAGATCATCCACAATCAAGTTGCCTGTTGATTGTGGCAAATGTCCTTCAACAATAGGAATCGCGCGTCTTACTGAACCATCATAGTGGCTAATTCGCACGCTGCTATGCGAGCACCCTAGCATAGCGGCTAATGGCCGACTGACATGCAAACCACCATTTGCAATGCCAACAATGTTCGTATAACCATTCATAAATGGTCGAACTTTTGTGGCAAGTTCACAAATCATTGAAGTAATTTGTGCATAGGTTATTTTCACTAAAAAGGCCTCCCAATTACTTCACCTTGCCAATCAAAGAACAACCAGCGACCTGAAGATTCTACATTTTCAGTAGATGCAATATGTCTCAAATATCCATATACTTCGTCCCAAGTTGAGAAAATCATTTGATGTGGTATCATTGCGAACAGCCAATCAGGCGTGTTTTTCTTGCCTTGCTCAACATGAACAATGATTGGTTTTTTCATTCGATTGGCTGTTACCAATTCTTCAATTGTGCCAAATGAATAAATGCTTGTATCAATATGTGCAATAATGAAGTCGGCAACATCTGTCATACGCAAATCAACGTGCCGTATGATTTTCATTTCTTTTGCGACTGTATCATAATCACCGGCTAGCTTGGCGGCAACCCGCCGTGCACGGCTTTCTGGATTTTCTATTCCAATATCAATGGGTTTTTGTGTCGGGTCCAGCCAAACTAAATGAAGATCGGCTAGATCATGTTGAATCCGTTGCCTCCACCCGATACCGGCATCTGGTGCACGATCCATTGGACCTACAAGATAGACACGGCTATGAGCTAATCTATTCATCGTCCCTTGTCCACACGAGGTTTTTTATTCTTTGACCCCTTGGGACGCCCACGTTTCTTTGGCTGCTCGACAGGCAAGGGGGTACGTGTTTTAGTAGACTCAGTTTTTTTACGCTGTCTGCGTTTTGGCGCAAGCTGCGCTTCAATCTCTATCTTTTCAGATTGCATACAGGCTTTAACTGCCGCATACAGTGTCCTGTAAGGGCGTCGATCTTTTACAAAATCCCATATAGGCCACCCGCCGTCCGGGTGACTGACCCATAGCTTTTTTAGTGCATAGTATCGTGCTGGAACATGAACGCCCAAAACAACACGACGCCATGTAATGCGATAACGTTTATCATGCGACAACCAGTCTTTACGTTCCTTTGCAGGCTGCTTCTCTTTATTGAAGCAGGTTGTACGCCGAAACTTAAAGTATTCTTCAAACGCTTGTTTTGGGTGCATTGAAATCTGTGTCACAAAAGATAGGGTAGTTGGGAGTAGGCTTTTGTCCGCTCAATCCTCTGCGGAATCGAGCCGACCAGGGACCATTATAATTGACTGCACGCGGGGCGCTAATAATCCTAGTAACATGCCCCCTACACTTAGGGCAATATGGCGGGGGCACATCACCATGTTGCAAATAGGTGAATGTGAATCCACACTTTGAACATGTATAATCAAATGTTTTCATGGAGCACCCTTTGTTGAGATTGGTAGTTAATAATAACACATCGGTTTGGCGTTTCAATTATAGCAGGCCGGCCATTGTCATTGTGTCCATGTAGTTTAAATGTTGGCGGTGTTGATTGAATAATTTCAATAGCTTCAACTGTCAACCGGCGAAGCCACATTTCAGAACCCCGTCTAACGGGGTAGGCAATAATGTGGCCGATTTCAATTGTGCGGCCAGTAAAATCAACCGGGGCGAGACTCATTTTGTGACTCCAAATACTCGAAGCGTTGTCCCTGTTCCACTAAACAAATCTAGCATGGAATCTCCTGGTTGACAAGTTCTTGCACCGGTTGAGTAGAAGCATCAACTGGGTTATCTCGAAATTTAAGTAAATGACCTTGCAATTGAGCCATGCTAAGATTTCTAGAGGCAACTTTTTGAGCAAAGTTGTCTGCTAAGGTTTCTGCCTGAGGAAAGAATTGCAAGAATAAACGACGTGCTTGATCCTTTGAGGCATTACCAATGAATAAATCTAAATCAATTCTGCCAGGACGAATTAGAGCAGGGTCAAGAGTTTCTTTGTGATTGGTTGTCATAAATAGGATTCGACCCTCACTCGATATAACTCCATCTATAGCATTAAGTAGTCCTGAAAAAGTAATATTTTCGTTCTCATCAACCCTCTTTCGGTCACAAAAAACACAATCAATATCCTCAATGAGGATGATACTATTCAAAGGAACTGATGTCATTAGCTCCATGAGTTTTTCATCTGATAGTCCAAATGCATTGAGATTTAATACACAAATATCGAGTTTTAAATGGGAAGCAATAGCCGTGACAATAGAAGACTTTCCATTACCAGGTGGACCATGTAATAAATATCCACGTCGATATGGGATACCATGTTTATTATACCATTTTTCGGAGTCAAGAAATTGCTTAACATCTGTCAATAACAGGTTAGATAAATTGCCATCTAGAATCACAGAATCCAATGGACGAATCATACGTCGTGTAGCCTCATACCAATTATTGTAACCCGGACATAAGATTCTAATACGTTCTTCTCCTACTGGATTTGCTGTTCTTCTAGCTTCTTCAATCAAATCAATAATCAATTGAGTATTGCGGCTGAACAATCGAATGTTGAAGGTTTCACGATATCCCAATACTGAAGCAACATTTTTATCTTGACCACCATCCTTGCGGTCACGTTGCAAAATCATTAACCGATTTTTGTACCATAGAAAATGAACTCCTGGTGCAGGTGATAAAATGATTTGTGGTTTCTTGTAGTCATGCCTATCATTTTCATATTCACTATTACGATTGCGACGAGTTTGAATCGTCCACCGACGGCAACGCTTGCGATATGGATGCTGGGATAACCAAACACATAACCACTTAAAGGACTCATCACGATCAGGTACATCAATTTCAGTCATTATTTGGCGTTTCAGCCAATTATAAATCCACGATGGCACACTGCGCAAATATGCCAACAAGATGCCACCAGCGGCAAGCACAGCACCGCCACTGAGGAATTGATTATTTGCTAACTGTGAACTAATAAAATCAATGATGGTCTGAAGCATTTGTCGCAATATCCTTGACCTCGGTATAACGTGTAAGGGACATTGTGATTGTAGGAATGAAGTCTCCAGGTTGTAATTCACGAAGATCATCGACATAGCCTAAAACCAGCGAGGCTTGCGCTGCATCGGATAAAATCATCATATTAGCCATGTCAGTAAACAATCCCGTCAGTTTGTCGCCTGTCAAATCTGCTCCAAGCAAACGTTTTAATACTGTGTCAGAAAGCATGTTTCACCTGTAGTTTTAGTCATTTATGAAACCTTTGTTCACGGGCAACTTCATTGAGAAACCGTAATTCCGGTGTATCAATGTTTGCCATTATTGCTTGTCGTTCCAACATTTCACACCTAGCGTCACTATCCTCACGCGACATATCCGTGAAGATATAGCCACTGGTAATAGCCTTCCAGCAAGATTGCAATCGTGACAAAAGATTTCGTTGATGAATAGCAGAGATTCTCGCTCGATGGTTTACTACACGTAAAAGTGGCAGCCCATATGTCGGTGTCGCAACAATTTGGTCAATGCATACAATTACATTTTCGCTACCAACCGATTCACCAAGCAGCCATGAATAAATGGCAAGTTGATCTGCCCAATCACGATTGGCATCTTCGAGCCAACCATTATGAATTTCAACACCTTTCCAATCCATTGGCTTATAATTTTTGTGGGCTTGGTTAGCACCCCGCGAAGGTGGTGCAACAGATTTGTTCCAACCATCGCGTATTAGCTTGTAGTTTTTGCATGGGCTTGTTCCTTTCTTGCTACAATATCCTGACACCTTCCAGTCCAAAATTACGTGCGCGCCTGTTTTGTGAATAAATCGCAAGTCAGGCTTACCGAGAAGCGGAACGCCTTCAATGGTGCCAGTAATCTTGAATTCAAATTGTGAAGCATACGCGCTCCCACGTAGGATTTCAAGTAACTCGTCATAGGCACCTGTTGCCTTATAGCAGTTAAAAACATACAAGCCATGTTCACGTGCCCAGTCACGATTTTGCGGCTCAACTTGATCACAAAAGATTGAATCAAATTCATATTTAGGGTCTGCCCCTTTGCCATTGATGGCTTCATAAAGTGCTGATTTCACATATGCATCGAAACTTGACCCAATCGCCATGAAATTTGCTTGGGGAATTCTAGGAGCAGGAAGCTCAGCCAAATGCCTCAAATAGTATTCTTCCCGGTTAGTGCCCCATAGTGCTAATTGAGATGGACTCAAATAGGCTGGTTGTCGCATTAGAGGCCTCGCTTTTGCTCATAAAATACCACTTCAATACATGTATTTCCGCCGATAGTTATCTTTTCACCTGTACTATACTCACCGTCTTGTGGAACACGAATATAGACTTCTGGCAAAGAATCTGGCAGACGCACACGTTTGGACCTTAGATACTCTAAAACATGTGCGGCTGTCAGCTTGATGCGTTTCGTCTTATTGCCAGAGACATGACGGATAACTTCAATATCGACACCGGGCATCGGTTACTCCATTTGGCTTTGATATAGGTGGGGCCGCACGACGAAGTCGTTGTATCTCGGCCTGTAATTGACGAATAATTAAAGCATTCTCAGCTGTCACGTCATTGAGCGTCTGAATGAGAATGTTAATCTTTCGCTGTGCCTCATTTTTCTCGAAGCGAATTTTGAGTGCTCGTTGCTGATAGTGGTCAATTGTATTCTCGGCTTGTCGCTTGTAAGTAATAAAACAAGTGCCAAGACCAATCAACCCGAAAGCTAGTAAAGCAATAATGGCAGTCTTCATCAGTCAGTATTCTCCAATTTTTCAATAACCCTAGAAGTCAACTTGTCAAGTGTCTTTTGAATTGTTGCAAGCTGTTTCTGTAACTCCTTTGCCTCTTGCACCTTTTCCTCAAACACCGGGGCGAGGGTGTCAACTTCCGCTTGTAGCTCGGCATTTTCTTTATTTAGCTCAGCCACAGTTTTAGCAGTCTCTTCAAGCACCTGCTCTACACGTTTTTTCTCTGCTATAGTTGCTTGTACAATTTTACCAGCTTCCTCAAGGGCATTTTCCAGTTTAATGATTCGCTGTGCCTGCATCCGAACAACCTCTTGTGATACTGCTGCAAAGCGAACAGAATCTTGCATCTGAAAGGCTTGAGTCATTTCAGCAGTATTATAGTCTCTGGCTGATTCAAATTCTGTTAAAGCCATATTGATGGAATAATGATCAACTACAACAATGCATAGTGTCAAGGCTGCTACAACGGACCAAATTACTGTTCTCATTTTTTGTTCTCCATGTAGTCTTTGTAACGAATTAAAAGCGCCTTCAACGTGCGTAATACTTTTAGTCTATGTACACCAAGCTGCTTACTAATCTCAATTTTAGTATATCCTTGCGCCCGTAACCTCATAACTTTAATTTCAAAATCTGTTTTTGCTATTTTGCATAGTATCTCCCATGTTTCTTTCAAATATTCCGGCATATGACTTCGGGTGTCACTTTTTAAGGGGGTTTGTTGGAGTGTTGGTTTATTTTTTTTTGTTAGCCGAACTTTTGTTTGTCGGGTCTCTCGTACACTTTTCGTGTTGTTAACAACATCCAAAAATCTATTCCAAATGGCACGACGGATATATGCCACAGGATACTTTTTTGGCTTTGTCATAAGATGCTGAACAAGTTCAACACAGCGTTCATCCAAGTCGCTGATAAGATCATCAATATAATTCGCGTACAATGGGTTCTCTTGCAACAATCTCCCAATCACTTCTTGACCGATTCCAAGCACTTGTGTATACAAATCCTCTGTCGGTAATCCTTGATCCAGGGATGTTTTCAGGGCATTAGCAAATTTTTGTTTATCATACGTGAAAATATATTTTACCGGTCTGATCATAAAACTTGCTCATTTTTAATAATCCATAATGTTTGCGGATGGAAGTTGTGTGCAGTACACTCGGCTACCGGGTACTTTGTTTCATTATCATAAATCATGCCGTCAATCAATGCTACCGCGTGACCAATGCCTTTGTTGCCTTCCTTTAGCCGGATACCTTCGAAAACGCCTCGTTTTGTGCTATTGACATACTTTTCAAACCGTCGAGTTGCTTCCTCCTTGGACCATAACACAACTGGGGGTTGTCCTGGCCCATAGATCATACCTGCAAAAAGCTGAATAGGCGTGCAACTAAAACCATAGTGTAAAGCAACGTCGATACATTCCTGTGGATGAAAGCCATTATGATTAGCTTCCCCAGCTCCACTATGCCCGACACATTTAACAAAGTCTGCAAATTCGATGCCAATGGCACGAGAAAATGAGACTCCCATACAAGACCAAGGATTCATTTCTTCCCTTTCTTTGAAACTTTTTCAGGGAGCTTTTTGCTCTTAGGTGTATGTTTCTCCCATTTCTTAGCCATTTCCGGCTTGTTAGCGTACATCCACCTGCGTTGAGCTTTACTCTTAAACGGCATCATTATCCTCCGTTTCAATCTGTTTTAACAACTCGTCTACATTAATGGCTCCCCATTGTGGTTTCCAGTAATCACGCCAATTGGGGGAACCAAACAACTTGTCATATTCTTCATCGGTTGCCCCTGTGATAATCCAAATACCCATACCAAAGGAATCAAGAATTGGGAATTTAATTCTTTGAGCACGAGTAAATGTATATTCATCTGGATTCTTGACTTCAATGAATCGTAAACCAAACTTTGGATGCACTGCCAATAGGTCTGGAAGCCCATATTGCCAGGCGAAACCAACCAACCGCTCTACATGCCAGCCGCGAGTACGGAGAAAACGGATTACCTCTCGCTGAATTCCATACTCAGGGCCGTGAGCTTTTCTAATCCTTGGTTTGTTCACCGTCCCTAAACCTCCAAAAATCTAGGTTGGTAGATTCATACGTCCGCTGACCTTCAAGAATCGGGGTTGTTTCTGCAAGTACAATCAATTTGCGTCGAATGGTGCCAATATCAGCGGTGCGCCAGTCGGCCAGCTTGTATTGGCTGGCTAGCGCACGCACTTGTTGAGTAGTGAGCTTTGTAATTTCATTTTCAATGTTCACCATAGTGTCTCCAATTCAATTGTATCACATAAACATGCTAAGTATTTCAAGCAATACCAAGTTTGATTCCCTTCGTATAGGTTACTATCAGGGACATACACAATACCCCATTTTAGTAGATCATCTGCTAAACCCGGCAACACCATCAAGATGCCATCTTCAACTTTATACGGGTCTGTGAAAGTCACTTTGACCCGCATACCTGCTTTTGCATTATCCCAATCACCAACCAATTTGTCAAGGGGAAATTCGATGCCATCTTCCTGGGATATGTACATCAATGTAATCAGTTGGAGCAGCTTTTGATTTGCTGCTAACTTTGTCAGGATTTTTGCTGTGTCGTTAATCATCGAGTCTTCTCCGAATAACGATAAGTTGTCCAATTCAATGAAATAAACCACCAGAGAAATGAAAATGCAATCATACGAAGTACAAACTTGGCTGTGCCACCCATTACCGAAAGCGGCTGCTCTGGAGTTTTTATATACATTAAGCCAAGATATATTGAATCCTTGTGTTGCCCCCACTCAATTCGGATTGTTGGTGGGAGTGCCGTATAACGTGCATTGAGTAGTGTGATGCCTCCGGCTCGATTCTTCATGTTGATTTTCTCCAAGTAATATGAATTTGTTTGCTTCCACTTTTCTTTTCTGCCCAATTTTCCATTTCCAGATTCCATTTCATACCAATCAAGGGTACTTGTGCCCGGAAAGATTCAACTGTGTCAGACACTATCTGTGCAATTACGTCAACCATATCCGGTCTTGTAACGCAGATAATTTCATCATGGATATTCATTGGAGCCACATGCCAAGGATGAATCCCAGCCGGTTGTGCATCCCAAATTTTCCTCTGCACAATCTTTGTGATTTGAGCACCTGCTGACTGGATTAAGTGATTATTGGCAGCCCGCATATTGGCAGCCTGAATCTGAAATGCACAACTGTATAACGCAGAAGCCACAGCTCCGCCAGCTGTCTGTACCCGATCCCGCCTGACTACTTTAATTGGACATTGTCGCCATGCAGACGGTGGTTTATTGGCAAGATTGAAAAGAGCTTTGCAGATTTTGTTTTCCAAGGTAAAGTATCGGCGGAAGCCAAGAAAGGTTTCAACATAGTCATCTGGTTCATGCCATATGACTTTTGTTCCAATGCCACCTGGCTGACGCATCGAGCAGAAGGCATCGTGAATTCGCATACGTGCTTCACCAATGCCAGGATACTTTGCACACCACTTATCGAATGCTTTCTTAGCTTGATCGAGATCAATCCCTAACTTCTGGTTCCAAGTATTAAAGTCACCACCATACAAAAAGCCGAACATGCTTTGTTTTGCTTTTATATAATAATCAATCTCTTTGCCATCTGAATCAATTATATCCTGATAGTTTTTTCCTGGGAATAATTCGACACCCAATAAAGCGTGAATTTTCTTACCTTCCATCAATGTTTGTCGCAGTGCAGGATCATTGAATACTGCATCTGCAAGAACAACTTCGAATGAATCGAAGTCGCCACCACACAACACGTAATCGTCCCATGTCAATGGGAACATCTTGCGTACATCCTTAGTATGTTTAATGCCCTGGGCATTTAAGCCATCGCTGCCTGACATACGAGAAGATAGTGTGCCAATGACTTTGAAGCTAGCGTGCAAGCGACCTGCGCGGAGCAATTTTGTATAGAGTTCAATCTCCTTGCCAGCAATCTTAATGTCAAGAATCTGTTTTGCACGGATCGCCGCAGGGTGTACACCGGGTTGTAGCTTGCCGGTGCCATTACAACGCGAACATCCATCACCGCCACACTTACTACAAACCTCTTCCTTTTCAATTACCCATCGAGCAATTTGTTCAAGATTCTGTTTACGTGTACTTTCCTCAATAATGATAGCTTCCAAATCATCCATCACATCCGTCAGGTATCGACGCACCGCGCGAGGCTGATTTACATTGATTGGGGCTTGTGCAACCTTAGCTGTTGCTTTCTGCAACAATTTTTCGATACCATCGCGGTTGATTTCGAAACCATGCCACCGCACTACAGCAACCATACATGCTAGCTCAGAATCATCATCACCAGGAACAGGGCTGCCAAAATGCTTATACAAAAGTCGCGTATAGATCACATCATCACGAGCATATTCGCGCGCTGCTTCATTTTCATGCCAATGTCGAATATGTTCACTAATCAATGCTGGCCACGCCTTACCAATGATCTTTCCACTATCATCATAGCACTCCCACGAGGGAGGTTGTGCAATTGCAGTGCAATATGGGGCATAGCCTAATTCATAAGGTTTCCATGAATCATCTAAATCAATATCGCCAAAGTAATGTTTTGGCTTCATTTTCAATGCATACTCTGCCAAGAACTTCAGACCGCCAGCGGGATTGAACTTTAACACAACATCCTTGAAGTCTTGATTAACTTTACCAGTTTTGGATATAATATCCATAACCTTCCATCGCGGTGCTTCCTTATCTGCTCGCCTAGCAAAGTAGATACCATCTAGCTCGATTTGCTTTTCTAACTCTTGTGCAAGCGCATACGCTAATGCAGTAGGAACTCGTTTAATACGAATATCTTCACGATCCATAAGAGATTGATAAGGACCGCGTCGCGAGTGTAGAAGCAAGTCGCAGGCTGCAACCGGCTTGATACAAGGGCCATCGCATCCTTCATGTTCTTTACAGGCAATCTCGTTAATATGTTGCTCTGGAATCCAATCACCTGGACAGAGCCGCCAGATTGTATAAACCTTTGCAAGATGCCACCAATCAAACACCAAGTTGAAACCAATAATTTGTTGGCCACAAAGATACTCAATCAATCGTAATGTTTCATTTATTGGTTGCTTCCAAATCTCATACAAAATAATAGGGCCATCTTCTATTGCATATTGCAAAAGGACAGGCAAACCATGTAGGCCAACTGTTTCAGTATCAAGAAATACCTGTTTAGAATCCGGCATTAAACTTAATCCAAGTATACGTCTTTTTATTTGGTTGCAGCACGTGCCTCGTTTTTGAACACATCTGTAGGGACTAGTCCTAGTGCCCATGCAAGTGTCCTGGCAGCAATATCACAATTACAATCCATTAAGAAGTGCATCATATGTCGTAAATCAGCGAGCTTAGGGCGCTGTTGTAACTTTTTTGACTTTTTCTGATATTTGCGTTTGCGCGAAAGCAAAAATTGTAAGCCTTGTTCCTGACTAGATTCTGGCAATGAAGCTAAATAGTCAATGTCATCTACTGAAAGTCTCTTTTTAATAACTGTAGTCTGAATAACAGGAGACAAGGATAAAATGGAAAGCTGTGATTGTATCCATCCAACAGACTTATTGATTTTGCTTGCCAATTCATGAACCGAGTAACCTGATTGTATAAAATTCTGAAGTATATAAGCAGCCTCAAGCTGCGTTAAATCTTGCCGGTTGATATTCTCAACAAGATTGAGAAATTTTGCATCATTGTCTGACATTGGTTGTAAGTTGATCAATGCCGGTATTGTTACCCAATGCAAAAACTTTGTACAAGCAGAAAAGCGACGATGCCCAGAGATGATGCGATATTTAAATGGATCAGGTAAGTCCAACGGCTGAATCATAATTGGCAACTGTAACCCATGTAGAGAAATACTGTCAGCCAATTCCATCAATCGCGTAGCATCCAATAGTCCACGGCAATTAAACGCTGGGTCTGCGTAGATTTTTTCTACAGGCACATTAGGATCAAATTTTATATGGTCAAATGTTTGTTGCGTCATGATCATTTATATTGATACAATAAATAATCTTGCTTGTCACTGGTGAGTGATAAATTTTCAACCTCAAGATACGGCTTCAAAATTGATACCCGCACTTTAATAGTCCAAGAGTCACACGCCACATCAATAATCTTATACAAAGTCTGGGTAAAAGTTGCTTTATGCACAAGCAATGTCCAACCATCCTGACAGCCGAGATGCTTATCAAGCCTTTTTCGAAGGCTTCCATTCTTATCCTCATTATACACTAAGTCCAAATCAAACGTCGTACCAATTCCTACAACAACATCATCAGGAACTGGCGTCTGAGCCGGTATTCTATGACCAACAAGACTAAGAATCTTCGCCTTATACTTAGCGTAATATGCTGTCAAATCAACTTTCTTACTATGCTCAATAAGAATATCGTCCGAAGCATCAGGCCGGATAATATCGAATGGTACAAACTTAGAACATTGCACAGGACCAATAAGTCGCGTGCCTGTATCTTGCTCCACATTGAATTCATAATCCTCAAAATTTGCCCCGATCAACTTTATTAATACACAGTGATTATTAATCGTGCAGGCACTAAAGACAGAAAATGTATTGTCTTCCTTTTGTAATTCACCATACCAACCATCCTTGCTAATTGCAAACGCTAAACTAATTGCCATTCGTAAGGCTTCAGCTTGCTCTTTGGGTTTAATCATGTAAACAAACAGCACCTCGCAGGCGTCTGTTGGCCACAGAATGATTTTATCAGGAGCCGGAAATAAACGTGGAAGATGTGCTCGGATTTCCTGATAAACCTTAACATCGAGTTGCATTTTCACTGCGTCTTCAGCAACCTGTTCAGCACGTGATAGCAAAAAATCAGTGATCTTCGGTACCATTCTTTTCAAATCTCTTTCATGTTAAAACAAAATACTGTAAGGCTGATGGAGAGACTTGAACTCTCAACCTGCTGATTACACATCAGCTGCTCCACCAGTTGAGCTACATCAGCCATTTTTATTATAAAGCTGCCGGAAGGGCTTGAACCCTCAACCTGCTGATTACAGGTCAGCCGCTCTACCAATTGAGCTACGGCAGCCAGTTTTATACATACCTTGAAATAATTGCAAATTTCATGCCATTGGCATACATCTTTCTAACCGTGCTAAAATTTCCCCTACTAGCGGATGACGAACAATATCGTCTTTGGTAAATCGAACAATGCTGACACCCGACAAACCATGCAAACGGTCAAGCACGGTATTCAAACCGCTCTTGTCCCGCAAGTCTGATTGATTCGGGTCGCCAGTAACAATGATTTTTGAGTTTTGTCCAAATCGCGAAAGAAATAACTTCAATTGTGAAAGCGTAGCATTTTGAGCTTCATCAAAAATACATACTGACTCATGGAAGGTACGACCTCGCATATAAGCAATCGGTGCAACTTCAAAAGCATTATCAATGATCTTATTCTTCATAGTCTGACCAGGACAAATCGTATGATAACAATCATACAAGGGGATCATGTAGGGATTAACTTTCATGGTGAAATCCCCAGGGAGATAACCTAGAGACTCACCAGCTTCAACAATCGGACGAGTTAAAATGATACGCTTACGTTGCTTAGTAAGAATATCATAAATAGCAAAAGCCATTGCCAAAAATGTTTTACCTGTGCCAGCTGGACCAGATAGGAAGAGTACATCATGTTGCTTGTATTCTTCCCATGCTGTTTTCTGCCTTTCTGTCAGAAATTCGAATGAAACTTGTGACTGTTTTTCATGTTCTGCTTCACGTTGCTTAGCACGTTTACTATGACGAATTGGCATAATGTCTCCACTGGTGTTAGTAAAACGTTTTGATAACCATGCTAAAATTCAACCAAATCATGCCCGGCTCGTTTTCCAATTAACTCAAAAACTTCGGTATCGGAAAATGGGCGCCATTCACCAAACTTTGCATACGCTGTATCTGGTGAAACATCCATTGCTCGACGCTCAGGCCACAGGGCATCGAGCACGGCCTCACGTTGGTTGTGACAGTGCCCATATAAATGCAACCATCCTTTGTGACTTCCATTCCAAAATGCGTGTGGATAGTGTGACAAGAAAACATGTACATGACCTAATATCTTCATGTTACAAGTTACTCGAAGGTTGCCACCAAAAACATTTCGACATTTAACTTCATTGTCGTGGTTGCCTAAAATCAAAATTACATTCTTGCATCGAATCTGCAAACGCCAGTAGCCAGGTCTATAGCTAGCAAAGTCGCCAAGAATAACAAGACGATCTTCATAGTCAACCAGACGGTTGATCGTATCAATCATCAAGGCATTCCATTTCTCGCCAGTGAACGGGCGAGTACACCGAGGATTTCCGTAAAATTTCGGGCCATCAAAATGCAAGTCAGCAGTAAAGAATGTTTTCATTTGTCGTTCCTAATATCAATTTTGTAACGTTGAGGACCACGAGCCTCATCATCGGTTCGCAGATTCACTGGAAGCCTCCAAGTGATACCATACTTAGGATTCACACCATGTAATAATTGAGAAGGTACAGTGTAACCACCAAACGCATTATATGCAAACGCATCCGTAGCGACCCAAGTACCATTGACAATAATCTCGCCATCAAGATCAGTTAATGAACTAGGTCGATGAAAGTGCCCACAGCAATAGTACCGGATATGTGTACCAAATGCCTGATTCAATGCCATGATTCGACGTTGACGTCGCTCAAGACCATAGAACGGAATACCCATATTTGAGCGAATATCGTCACCATGAAAGATGCAGAATCCAACACCATTAATGTCTAAGTTAATGGAGAATGAATCTGGAATCACGAAATTGATATTTTTTATATCTCGACAATGAAGCCGGGCCGTTTCAGCAATCAAATAGTCCCAGTTATCATGAGCACCATAATAATTTTTCTTGATGCTGCGCCGTCCATGATTACCTGGAACATATACAATATTCACAGTTTCAAAGTACGGAGCTAAATCACGATACATCAAAGCATGGAGCTGACCGATTGCAAAACAATTCTTAAACTGATTCCTAAAATATGACCGTTCAGTATGCCCGTGAATTTCGCCACTTGTATGGTCACCATATGCAAGTACTGTCAACTCAGGAAACTTGAATTGCGGTGCAAGAGTCTGTTGTGTCCATTTCAAGACAGTGTCAACATACTGTTCGGCCCGTCGCATACTAATCAAGAAATTATGGCACTCAAGCCCACCACACTCGGAGGGGTGAACAATTTGATCATGATGTCCATCACTCAGATGCATTACCAAATGTTCTTCAATACACTTGGCATTTTTTACAGGCTCAACAGGAATCACCCTGGGTAACGCCTTCATTGGTGTCACAATCGCTTCCATTTCATCAACCATTGCCCTAAATAAGCCATGTGTTTTTGTCATGGCTTTAAGCTGCCGCTTCATTGCTGCACGTTCATCTTGCAGCATAGCAATTTCTGCTTCAAGAGTCAAAATACGCTCATCAGTTGGATCATAATCCATTGCCTTTGGCTGCCCACCAGGGCGCTTAATTGATCGCTTGCCTGAGACTTTTGTCCACGCGCGCCCAGTCGCAATATCCGAAATCAATGATCGGCTCACACCAAAACGCTTAGCAATCTTTGGCTGCGAAAGTCCCTTATTTAATAATTTCTTGATACATCGGACATTTTCTGTGGTCAGTTTCACCGTTTCTAAACCTCTGTATATAGTTGCATGAAGAATATTTTTTAATGACTATCACTCCGCCGTGATGCCAAATAATCAACACTGACAGCTTTTAGAATGAGTCGTCCATTTAATTCTAGTGAATAAGTTTCTTTCAAAGGTGTTATGACTACACCTTCGCGCCCCTTGAAGTCGCAACGAATCTGATCGAGTGGAGCAACCATAGTTGGACCATCGACAAGCTGTTCGACGATATCAGGTGAATAAGCCCCCTTATATACCAAAGGTACAAGCGGAATACAAAAACGATTACAATAATATACTACCTGCTCCCACGGCAGATATTCTCCACCCACCGAAATATCAAATACACGGTATCCACCACAACCTGTGATACCATAGTCCATAAATTGAATCTTCGAGCCAAAAATTTCCCCAAAGACAATGACATTATATCGTCCCTCACTGATACATGAAAGCATTGATTTCATATCAGAAGTAAGAGGCATCCAATACATAGACGGGCGACCAGTATTATCTTCTGGTTTCAATGCCGTCTTGTGTGAACCACACATATATTCACCAGCAATCAATCCGACGCGCGAATTAGTGCCATGAATCTTTTCAGTGATGCGTACTGGTAGACCATTCGGCATGGCGTTTTTATACTTACGCCAATTCTCAATGTTTGTATAAGTATGGAACCGAATATCATCCTTAGCACGCAGACCAGTAATATTCCCCATTGGCTCAGGCGGTTCAAACTTTGCGCCATGAAATCGTTCTGTTAAGTCTTTACCAACAGGCTCATTTACTTTCAAAATGAAACCAAACGACGGAACACCACGCAAACGAATAGCACCAACACGGCAATTTGATTTCTTGGATTCACCAGGGTAAATAGCTGCTTTGAGGTACTGAGCAACCCCCAACTGGGTGGCAATATCAGATGGAATTAAAATGTCTGGTGGAAAATAAGCCACAATATCACCAGCCGCGTACTTGCCTTTTCTGTCGCAAATCTTGTAACCACCAATAGTTATAACGTCAAGCCTGTCTGCATTGGGATGCGGATCAACTGACTCAATCATTACTGTTTCAATTTTCAATGTGCTCATATTGCCCTCATAAAGAAGCCTACTTAATTTTAGCACAATTTACCCAATAGTCAAGCAGGTTTTAGGGCTAGCTTGCAATTGCTCATGATTAGCAATCAAATAATCAATAGCTTTCACAAAATATCCTGGTTCCTCGGCATGAAGCAACAATTGTTGCAAATTATCAACATCAGCAAGTTTACTCCGTGCTGACTCCAAGTAATCAGGATTTGATGCCAATTCCAAGGCTTTTGCTGCACATTCTTCTAGATTAGATACAATCAGATCATCTAGCCCAACACGTCGCAATAACGCCGAAGATGCACGATTTGCAAATTGTGTGCCTTCAATAGCCACAACCGGACAGCCCACAAACAATGAATCAATGATTGTATTATAACCTCCAAATGGATAGGAGTCAATGGTAAACGCTGCTTGTTCCATTGACGCCAGGTAATCATGATACTTAAGGTTGGTGTCATATCGCCAGTTGCCATACCCAAAGAATTGATTGAGTGTTTTGACAAAGTAAATAAGATTGTTGTATTTTCCAAGTGTCCAAGACGGGTAGAAATGAAATTTCACTGGGCGAGGTGCTAGTTGTTGAATTGTACGCAATACACAGAGCATTGGGTAGTTAATCTTATGTGTTGTCCAACAACAATTTACCCAAATCTCTTTGGAATCGACTCGCCCCTTTCGTGTATACTTTGGGTCAATAGGATAGCAACCTAAACCAGGGATCAACACCAAACGTTCATCATAATTTTCCGATGCCAAATCGGCTCTCTCAACTTCCTGCCCGCCAATGAAATAATCCATCTGTCGGCTAAAAGTGCTAACAGGGTGTCCATAGCCGGTTACCATGATAGGGGCAATCCGCAAATTTGACAACCAAGTTGACTCAAAATTCATTCCAACATCAGGGAAAAATGCAAGCTGAAAATCATTATTTTTGATAGCAGAAATATCGCACCCTGTAAAATCTTTAAACATTTTCACTTGAACAACTGACTTGAAGTGCGACCTATCAACTAATGATTCATTCTCGCCAAATTGAACAAGAGTTAAATCATACTTAGACGCCAAGGCATGAACCTGCGGAGCCATGCTCTTGTAAACCGCTGTTGTTGGCTGCCAGCGACCAGACACAATTGCAATACTCTTCACGTTGGGTTTATTGCAAACAGACACTTTAATCTGAGAGGCAATCTGATCATTTAACACTGTCTTAACAGCACGAGCCCGCTCAGGTGCAAAATAAGACACCTGAAAATATAAGGGAGCTACACGACAATCGCGGAGCTTAAGGTCTTTTGGTATATCAAAATACTGGCGTACCATCCTGTCATGGACCTCTTGTGTCAATGACCCCGGTGAAGCCGTCTGATAGGCAAGCCACCACAAAGTGCCATGTATAGGGTCAACATTAACAATTTGTTCCGCTGAGATTTGGATTGTATTGTAAACCGTTAACAGTGGTAGCATCCGATAATAATTATGATCTTGGGCCAAAATATGACCTAATGCACCGTCAGTTGAGCCATAACTTGACATGGCAACAACATTGGCAATAAGATGCCCGATATTCGAGAACACAGTATTATATTGTGAAGGTAGCTTAAAATCAGGCCGCGTCCAGATATATAGAAATGTAGCAACAAATTCTTCTAGCTTCAACAAATCACTGCGACTAAACCCACCATACCACACCTTGTCAAAATGCAAAAACACATCGATAAACATTTGACTTACTTTGTCAAATCGTTTCTGCATGTAATGCTGCAAAGCTACCTTTGGATCAAAATTAAACATTGTCATATTGTTGCAACATGCCTTTCCACAAAACAACTACTTGCTTGTATCGGACACCACGTTGTTGTATTTCTTTGAAAATATCACGTGCTCGCCAAGGGGTTGTGATTACAATTATACCCGGCTCATGTTCCAATAACCAATCAACCGACCTGATCTTTTGACTAGTTCCAGGAACAAAACGACCAACCTTACTTGGGTCCGAATCAACAACATACGGAAAACGATCTGAATCCACACCAAAGGTATTCAAAAATGCGGCGGACTTGCCGGTGCCACCCCAAAAATAAATTGGTGCTGGCATACAAGCTAGCTGCTGGCTTACCATCTTCAAAGAGTTTTTGGCTTGTTGCCGAAATAATTTGGCTATATCCCGAATTACATTGAGTTGCACTGTATTACATTCAAACAAGCCTACCAACACTTCGTCGTCATAACACACTTCAGTATCAAGCGAAGTGAAACCAGCCGTCTCGAACAGATAACCAAAACTACGAGCCGTAAAGTTTGAAACATGTTCGTATAAAAAATCAGACATGCGACCGAGCCGCATTGCTTTATCAATACAGGGCACTTCAAATAATACCAGAGGTTTCAGATCATACATGCTGGACCAATAAGCAATTTCTGCTACAAAGTCTCGTGGTTGCTCTAAATGTTCCAAAACATGCCGGCATACTAACAACGATGGTCGAAAACGCTTCAGATCACGCTCAGGAATAAAATAATCCCTTATTACAGTAAAATCCCGAATCCGTTCCGCTTCGACTCCGGGTTCATAACCGATATATGTTGCTTGTGGCATCTGGCTTTTCAAGCGACTAAAGAATTGACCATCACCACACCCAATGTCAATTGCGATACCAGACTCCCATCGACTACGGTATTTTAGCAACTTATCAATAACATATTGCAAGTGGTTGCACCACACGCATCCACTATTGTACATGCGGTTAGAATCCTTACCATACGGAACAATCGTGTAATCAAAATCTGTATTAAACACATGCCCACAGAACGCACATGCAACGAACTTCATCGGAAAACGCAAAGCATCTTTTGCCTCTTCCTGAGTATTAGGTAGATTCAATGCAGCAAGTGGTTGTGGACCAGGATTAAACACAGGATAAAAATGTTTATGACCACAGACAATACACCGTGTCATTCTGGCACCCCAACATAATCATTTTCAAAATCTCCAAGCGTCATTAGCTCTAAGCGACGATTATCCCGCAAGACGCTAAGGACATGGTCATCAGTAGGTAAATGGATCAAATCAACAATGGTTGCACCTTTATTCATATCCGTGCCAAGACGATGAATACGATCTTCAGCCTGTGACCTGGATTCAGGTGTAAAATCATTTGAGAAAAAGACCGCCGTTCTGGCTTCCGTCAATGTCAGTGACATACCGCCTGATTTTGGGTGCGCTACAAAACATACTCGCGGATTGTTAAAATCAGCCCAATAGTCCAATGGCTTTTCGTTTGTCGGCTGCCCATCACACCGATAAACTAACCAGCCACGACCGTCAACACGCACAACATCCCATTTATGCTTCAAACAAATTCGAGTCACACGATCAACTGAGCCCGTGAAGCCTGTGAACACCACCATTCGCCCACACTCTTCATTTTCATCAAGCAAATCCAACAGAGCTTCGTCCTTCGGGCAAGGAACTTCCTTAACAATCCGCTCATACTTGTTAACTTCACCAGTACCATTACAAGTAGCACAAGTCAGGTCCATCTGCTTCAAGGTTGCAACATACTCAGAGTCGAGCATATCAACCATTGTGAACGCTCGCTCTTGATCATTAGGGTCAACCCAATACTTGCACGTACATTTTCCATTACATACTGGACAGGTTTCTTTGCCGACAACCTTGTCCCTGTATTGAAAGCCATCGCTCAATTCACGCAGCCACGTCAAACCAGTGATTGTATTAGGCGCTGTCTTCAGTAATGTTGATGCCACACGCAAGGTTGCAGGCGAAGGCTGACATTTAATTACACGATACCGCTTATCCGGCAAATCTAAGCAATCTTTCTTGTGCTTAACGACCACAAGACCCTTCAGGCGCTCATACAGAAGCGCAACTTCATTCTTGCATGGCTTAAAATCATGGAGGTCTGGATCATCCAAGACGCCGGGGAGATGCTTATGTTTGCCTTCATTCTCATATTCTCCGCAAACCTCACACTTGCGCTCATCATCACGCCAGCTAACTAACTGGAAAAACGCATTGCCAAGAGTGCCTTCTTCTTTACGATGAATACCAAGCCTAAACTTAAAAGCGTCAACAGACCCTTCACGAAGAAAGCCCGGCCATGCTATTTCTGCTTGTGACCACCAGTCAACCGGTGACTTAGGTGATGGCGTGCCTGACATTAGAATAACATAGCCTTCCATCCCCCAATCATTACGGATGCCATCAGCCAATGCCTGTGCTGCTTGTGTTCTTTGAGCATTAGCAGTTTTCAATCGACTAGATTCATCCAAAACAACACCCATTGGTGCCTTATCACCAGACTTCCAATTAGACATACGTTTAACTAGACCCTCGTAGGTCATTATCTCAATATATAGCTCTGGACTAATTTCCCATTTCTTGAATTCGCGCTCCACTGCATACAAGCCAGATTTGGGGCCAATCCACCACCACTTACGTTTACCAGAGTGCTCCATCACTTCAATAGCTGAAAGACTCTTTCCAACCCCTGGTTGAGCTGCCCAAATCTGATAATGGTAAGTTAAACCAGCATCCGACAGATCACGCTGATGGGACATAAGTGGACGGTCATAAGTAAAATGTTGCAATGGTCGATCAAACCATTCATAAGGATTCTCACCCATTAGATAACGCAACTGAAACCAGTTACGAAAGCAATTATCTACCGACCAGATTTTCTTAGGCGGATCATCGAAACCGTGCCACTTGGCACCACGCATCACTTTAATTTCATCCTTCAATGCAAAGGGTGATTTCAAGAACTCGATACGGGTATTAGTAACACAAAGTCGAGAAGGGACTTTAATTCGCCCACCAGATTTTGTTTCAGTTACCAGCTTAATGTCAAAAGGTGTATTTAGCGGAATTGCCATGAATTAAATCCTGTTATCGGTTTTCCTCCAAATAAAAAGTTTGATCGGCTGCCTGATGCTTGGTTCGACCAAAAATATCCGTCAAACCGAGTTGCACAAATTGTAAATATAACTTATCAAAACATGCACGCACTTGTGTTGTTTGATCCAAACGGCATCCTCGATAAATAGCATCACGCCATTCATGCAAGGTCCCACCAACAACAACCGCTTGAACACCACGCACTAATGTTTCAGTTGCTACAAATGGCATACCGGATAAAACTTCCAATATAGAAATCATATCATAATCATCGGCAGCAATTAAGCAATTGAAATGAATTAAATCATAAATATCGCGTGCCGCTTTTATTGTAGCAGGAGTATTCTTATTCTTGAATGCTGCCAAAATAGACATTAAATGCGGTACCCCGGTCAAATTGGCGGCATCTGCGGCCCGCGCAGGAGAATATCCTAACATATTCTGGCAAACTGGCAGAAATATGTTTTGATTTAGATGCGGCGCAGTAATGATAGCAGCACTCGGAGTCACGGTTTCCAATACCTTCCATTAAACAGATTTTGACACTCACCAACCTCGCCGCGCCAGAAGACATAATCCACACCCGCTGACTCAAACAATTCTTTTGCAATCTGCAAATCCTCTTGCCAGCGTTTAGGTGTCTGTTCAAGTGCATTAGCGTGAGATATAACACGAATAATTCCAGATAGACAGATTGCTCGTGCACAATCTGTACAAGCTGCCCACGGACAAACTAAGATAGCACCTTCCGTTGGATAACCCATACGTGCAGCCTTGTAAATCACATCACGTTCCGCGTGCTCAATCAACTTGTACTTACGGGTACGATCGGTTAAATCGGCAGGTGTTTTTGGATAACCGGTCAGAAGATGATTTACACCAAATAAAACATTTTGACGTTCAGGATGAAACAGCAAAGCACCGACGCGAGTGCTGGGGTCTGGGCTTAACTGTTCTGCAATTTGGTAGGCTAAACGCATACCGTCCCGTAACCATTTTTGATCCACTGTTCCTAAACCTCCGAAAATCGATGCACTAAAAACTACGGGAGCCGAGCTAGCATCGGCTCCCGCCGAACCAATGCGGGTTAACTACCAAGCACTACTTTGAGCCAATAGTCAACCACTTCAAGTGGCCAAAGAACCATTGTCCCGAGATCATTTATGGTAATTGCACCAGTCCTTGCATGGCACACAGTCATCAAAAATGTTAGCCCACCTGAATAAAATCCAAGTGCGAAAACTGTCACAGCTTCGAGCGTCTTTTGCATTGATATTACTCTCGAACCTTATTGACAATAGCCATGACCAAATCGTAAGGCCACTTTAAAGCGGCTACAACGGTTTCCTTCGTAACTGTCCCTGCATTGACAACCTTGACTACAACCACCGTAACATAAACAATTCCAGCATACGTTAACAAATTGTCCATAAAATACCTTTCGTTGTTAAAAATATAAAAGTCTAGGGTAGTACCTGACTACCCTAGACTTGTTCCCTTATCTGGTACGCCGTTTTGTTGCAGCTACACCTTCCTCAACCTTCTCCACCGTTGAACTCTTGGCTTCCATGAAACGGGCCACTTCAGCTTTTAAGGTGTCAATTGAAGGAAGATTGGTAAACGGTGTTGAACAAGGCACCGCCACTGGAACATGCCAACCCCAGTTGCCTTTCTTGACATACTTTACCTTGAGAGTGCAAGCCAGTGGACCATGTGGAGCTACCGGCTTGCCAGTACGAGCTTCCAATGCTTCTGCCTCATTCTTAGACAACGGCAAAAACTGTCCAATCTTACCGGCTTCATTTCGCATTGACTTCGTGCCACAAAACAACTCATACAATGTGCCAGTACTTCGCTCAAACACCAGGAACGTTGGGCCATACATACAACCCGAATTCGATTCCCCAGCTAAGGCTTTGATTGTCTGAAATGTATCCGTCTCAGGCTCATAGGACGTGATGATTGCATCATGATCCCGAAGGTCTAAAGCCTTAGCTCGACAACACAACGGAATGATATCAATCTCTTCACCAAGGTCTTCAATCTGATCATCACTCTTGGGAACACCATATCTGCCAGGACGAATCAGACCACGATCAACATATTGGCCCTTTGTATAAAGTTGAATACGGCCAATAAACTCACTACCCTTCGCAAGATCATTGAACACAGTACTTGCGATACTCAATCCACCAGCAACCGAAGGCAACATATCAGACAAATCAACGGAAACCAATTCATTTGACATAAACAGAACTCCAAAGGGTTAAAGAAGCCATAAACCAAACGCCAATCAAGTTAAAATTTCTCGCGAATCCCCTTCAATTTTCATTTTCATAGCTTGAATTTCACGTTTTTTATCCATCTTCTTAGTCATTGCTAATTCATTCAAGGCCCGCTGCTTCCGTTCAAGTTTAGTCTTAAATATCTTAGTAGATATTGGATCAATATGCAAAACCCATGCCAAAGCCATTCGCCATGCATCAATTGGACGTTCCAAAGCATACTGCTGAATCAATACCGCCCCTACTGTACCAACTGAATGCTCCAAGCAAATCTGCTTGAAAGATCGCAGGAACTTTGGAGTGTCGAATGATTCTGTGAGAAAAGCCTCTAAATTCGCACGAGATTTTGCCTCACGATACCCACGAATAATGCTACCACATACCTCTACAAACTTAGAGGATGCCATTACTAAAGCCCAAGGCAACAAGCATTCTTGTATTTTCTTAGGTAACTTCGCTAATGCATAAGCCGATAATAGGGGAAGTTGCTCTAATGCAACAGCTTTCTTTGCTTCATCGCATAATTGCAACAAAGATAGAACTTGCTTAACCCAGGTGGGTTTTTTATTCAACCGGGCACACAATTCATCAATGCTCATATCAGGTTTTTCTATAAGTAGCTTGCGAATTAGTGCCGCATACTCAGCGGGAGAAGTCGTTCGTCTATGAGCATTTGCTTGCATTTGAAGCCACGGTAATTCCTCATTTGTAACACCTTCAAGCACAATACACGGCATCTCTGTCCAACCTAAATCCTTGCAAATTACGTACCTATGCACACCATCAATTATATCATAATAGTTACTTCGATATTGGTTTGATATTGGGCGAACACATATCGAATTTAACAATCCGACCGATTTTATGGAATCTCGTAACTCTATGTATTCTAATGTACGCCGGTTAATCAATCGAAGCAGCGCAGGCGGAAAATTGATTAACTGAATCGGTATAAGTTTATATGAGCGCTGGTGTGTCATAGGGTACAAGATTTGCACATGGAAATGGTTAATCGAGGACGATTATAATGAGGATGGCCACAAAAATAAACATAGGTGATACAGCGGCAATCCTCTCGCCTGCTTGTTTCACAAATTCGAAATGGGCAATCTCGCCACAATGGAAGCATAATCCAAGCATCTGGGCTTGTCAAGTTATCAGACTTCCGGCGATAACCCTCGGGGACCGGTGGTGGTGTACCCTTTTTAGGGTAAACCAGTACTCCATCTGGAAGCAGCCTTGGTATCATATGCATAATAAAAACCCTTTAATATATATAAACGCCAAATCCAGCCTAAATGTTCATTGAAAAAATTGATTTTACACGAACATTAAAGGTGATTTTGGCGTTTATATTAAATAGCTAGACTAAAAGTGTTATCTTTGAGGTAAATATGCGAGCAAGCGAACAGATCGTTAAATTCTTTGAGGTGTTTCCACACAATTATGACCGGGTCGCCCGTTGGTATAATCCTGAAATGGAGGTTCAAGTGCTCGTCGCTCAGGATAATGGGGAAGCTGTCAACGGGCGAACAGGTGTATACACCCATAACAATCTTTTGTACAAGTGGTACAATTTCCGTATTCCAAAGAATGCCAACTCGGAACCAATCAACAACGACCATGAATTAAACTGGCCATTAGATCGTCACGCCGAAGCAATTGGCATGACTGGTTGGAACTTCGTCCAACAGAAATCTATTCGCGGCGGATTTGATTTTGATGCCATCACCGGGCACGCTAAAGGAGTGGGTGTATCCGACGATCAACTTGCTGAGATTCAGAGACGAGCACTTGAAGTACCAGAATTGCTAGTTCTCAAAAGCACGGGTGGTGGCGGTCTGCACTTGTATCTTGAATTTGATCCTGACAATCTACCTACTACGGTCAACCACACTGAACATGCAGCATTGATGATTGCCTGCTTGAAAGAAATCTCACGCCGGATTGGATTTGATTTTCAAGCAAATATGGATGTAGGCGGTGGTAACATGTGGGTATGGCATCGAAAGATGACTAAAGATAACGGTGGACTAACACTTATTAAAGACAATGTGCTGCCAGATGGGTCACGTGCCTATATGCAAGTACCTGACAATTGGCACCTGTATGTTGATGTTGCGGCTAGAAAACGTTCAAAAGTCCGAATTAGCGGTATACCTGCCGATGAAGAAGATGCTGTAATCCAGCACGCAGCAAGCCAGCGGCGAGTTCCATTGAGCACGGAACATCGTCGAATAATTAACGATTTGAAAGGGTACACGAACTACACTACGCAATGGCTTGATGACCACCATCTGCTTCAAACTCACACGCGGCTGCTCAAACAATATTTTGAAGATCGGGCTGCAACCGGCGACCCGCTAAAGGGTAATTTTGATACAGTATCCGAAGGTCGTGATCCTAGAAAACCAAACAGTTATTGTATTCCTACTGAAAATGATGGCTGGATTGTTTATCGCTTCGGGCAGAATACATCAGAACATCCATCTTGGCGCACATCGCGTACTGGAAAAACTTACTGCTACTATAACCGACCTTTTTCATTGGAGGACGCAGCCGCTGCTTTTGAAGGTCAACCCATTGACCTCAAAGGCAGTGGCTATTCATTTCTTAATGGAGATGCAGTTGTTTCAGCCTTTAGATCAATGGGTCAACGCATTGACATTCCTACCGAATTGCGCAATCGGCAAGTATCCGTCATAAAAGGCAAGTTAGGTGTACAACTTGAAATTGCGCATGATGCCCATGACCCTCAGCAACTTGAAGGGTGGCTGCATAAAAAAGGCAAATGGACAAAAGTGTTCAACATTAAGTTGCTGAAAAATGATGATAATATTGATTATGATCTAATCGACCAGCACGTTCGCTCCCTGATTTCAAGTGACAAAGCTACATACGGCTGGGGAATTTTACACAATAATGGTTTTTGGATATTTACCAATAAAGATGATGCCCGATCAAAACTTGCCTCACTCGACATACCCGACATTGACAAAGTGTTTGGTACCCTGCTATCTAGCGGGTGGACCATTGTTCATTTACCTTTTCAAGACGAGTTTCCTGGAAACCGTCAATGGAATTTAAAAGCCCCTAAGCTGAAATACATTCCGCTAGCCTATGAGGAAGATAATGATTCCCCACACCCACACTGGGACATGATTTTAAATCATGTTGGCACAGACCTTAATCCATATTTACGTGATTTAAGCTGGGCACAACGTAATGGCATCCATACAGGCTATGACTATCTGCTTAAATGGATTGCCTTAATGATCCGAGAGCCTTTTGAACCACTGCCATATCTGTACCTCTGGGGTCCGCAATGCAGTGGTAAATCCATGTTGCATGAAGCCATATCACTTCTCATGCAAGGGGGCATGATGCGAGCGGACTCAGCCCTGACGAATCCAAATGATTTTAATGGGGAATTAGCGGGTGCAGTATTATGTGTCGTTGAAGAGAAAAACATTAGCGCCCAAGCTGCCTCAGTCTACAATAAGCTAAAAGATTTAGTTACATCACTTGTGATTCCTATTCATGCAAAACACAAGCAAGTATATTTGCAGCCCAATACAACGCACTGGATTCAATGCGCAAACGCACGTGACCATGTGCCCATATTTCCCGGTGATACTCGTGTGACCATGATCTATGTCGATCATCTGGCTCACGAAGTACCACAAAAAATCATGCTAGATCGCCTTCAGGAAGAGGCACCTTATTTCATGTGGACCCTAATGAATACCTCGCTCCCTGATGTAGAGCACAGATTAAGATTGCCTGCTGTTACTACAAGCAGCAAGACACAAATGGAAGATAGCGCTAAATCCGCATTAGATATTTTCATTGATGAGCAATGTGTAAAAGCACCTGGAAGCTATGTAACACTAGACGAGTTTCTTAATCGCTTTTATGAAAATTTCCCGACACTTGAACGAGAAAAATGGCCAAAACAAATTGTAATTAATAAATTACCACATAACCTACCTGTTGGCATTTACATGGGTAAAAAATGTATCGGAAATATTCGTTTTATTAACAACCCCGAAATCATCAATCACTCAACTACCGAGTTGATTGCCATTAAAAATCAATTGGTGCCAAAATGAATGATTATATTGTACAAGTATTCAAGAAATCAGACAAGTATCCTGATCACGCTTACCTAGTATGTGAGTTACGAATGAATGGTCCGCTACCATTAAATAATAAAAACTTTGCGAAACAGCATGGAGGCGACTATATTGTAATCTTGTCGATTGAAGAATTTGAAGAGGACAATGGCGACCTTAATTCCTTGTATTAGCATCGTGGAGTTACAACAAATGCCTAAGAAACCAAGTTGGAGCTTCAAAGATTCAGGACAGCGTTCTAAATTTGGAACTGGAGCTCAAAGAGACTTACAAGAGGGAAAGGGTCGAATGGATTTGCTACCCGTGCGAGCCTTATTTGAAGTCGCAAAAGTATATGAAAGCGGTGCAAAGAAATATGCTGCCAGAAATTGGGAAAAAGGGATTCCTCTCAGCCGTTATCTTGATAGTGGGCTGCGGCACGCTATGAAGTATTTGAGGGGCGACCGTGATGAGCCACACGATGCAATGGCTTGCTGGAATTTTCTTGGACTTATTGAAACTCGTATAAGAATCGAGGAAGGATTGCTACCTCCAGAATTGAATGACCTTCCGTGGAACCCACTGGAAATTAGTGATAACCCACTTTGTGTTGACCCAACAAATCCTAGTGAAGGATTAGCATATAAACTAGCACCAAAAACAAAAAAGGCAAAGAAGCAAAAGCGCAAAGGTTAATTATGCAAACAGACATTATTTATAGCAGTTTCAGGCATTTCAATGGAAACTTGCTTTGTGCAGTTGACTTGGAAACCACTGGGCGTATGCCAGGGTATCACGAAATCATTCAGATTGCAATTGTACCACTCGACTCAAATATTGAGCCTTTGGATAATATACTGCCGTTCTACATGAATATTGCCCCTCAGCACCTTGATAGAGTTGAGAAACTGGCGATTAACAGAAACCATCTTGATGTTGCTACAATCGCGCGTGAATCACTTGATGCTTGGCGAGTTGCAGATTTATTTGACGAATGGGTTCAACGACTTCGGCTACCCTACCGAAAATGTCTTGTACCATTGGCTCATAATTGGGTATTTGAAGCAGGATTCTTGCGAGCATGGTTGGGACTAGAAGGATTCGATCATTATTGGCACCCACACCCGCGGGATACAATGCTCATGGCTCTTGCAGCCAATGATAGAGCATATATCAGAGGGGATGATCTACCATTTAAAACACTTTCACTCACCGGCATGTGCAAGTACTTTGGCATTACATTGGAGAAGGCCCATGACGCATTGCACGATGCACTTGCCACAGCGAAGGTGTATCAAAATCTACTACGCATCCCATTATTTTAATGAGCGGGAAGCCACCAATAAAGCACCGCAATGTCTAAGCCCAATACGCTTAGTATCCCTCGGCACTGTTGAAAGCTGGTGGCTTCTCCGCTCCCATTAGTTTGTAAATACGACACGGAGCAAAGTCAGTAAAACAGCATCGGTGTACAGATACACCAAATTGTCGAAGCTGCTTTCTACATGCCTCAGTTAATTCCTCTTCGACCTTGCTGGTCAAATTTATAAGTAGATCATCTAATGGCCATTTTGTCACTACGCTGACGATTGCTGCCTGTGCAATATCGTTTACAGTTGTTCCAACGTCCCAGTTACGTTCGCCAATAGCCTGAATAATATCTTTCACTGAGAATACGATTAAGGCTCCAACAACAACTTGATGCTTGTCGCTTGTCACAAGTGCTTGATTAGGAAGATTATTCGTCTGGCGTGCGGTAACAATGATTTCCCAGTCAGTTGTTAACGGCCATACAAAATGCCATCCAGGTTTTAATTCACGTACTCTTTTTCCAAATACCCATTTAATACCGCCATGTGTTGCTCGAACAATAACCGGTCGCGGAATAAATTTAAGTATCCCGTTGAATATATCTGAGAGCCAAGAAAAATCCATACGAGCAACCATTCTTGCTGCTTACCATAAATGTTGCGGGCAATGCTCCGTAGCCATTTTGATTTTGTTAAAAATTGCAATCCCTTCAGCCCGCACTTTACACCCACAGCCACGGCAGCGTTGTGCCTCGGCATCATACCAGCTACATTTCACGCAATGCTTTTCATGAATCAATTTGACTTCTTCCGCAGACCGTTCTGGCCTGCCTGCCGACACCCACCGCTTAATAGCCTCCCAGTAATTGTTTAATTGTGTCTGGAAACCTGGGTAGTCTGGTGGTAATGAAGCACTACACATAGAGCAATCTGAGCAACTTACAGGCTGATTTGTCAAACTGCATGTCGCCTGTACTATAATAGCTCCTGACTTATCAAGTATGTTATTGAATATCCGTTTTGGACATGCAATCCAGTCAGAAATAAACTCCCAATTATTTGTTGGACTAGGATGATACCCTTCTGGACAAGGAGGAGGATCAACCCCTACCTGTTTCTTGTAAATGATTTCCAAATTAGGTCCAAATACTGGCTGCTCATAGCTTGGAGCAGATGGGGCGGCTTGGTTGCATAATGATTGTAACTTAGTTAAGCCTGCAATCCTAAGAACACATGCTTGACAAATATCATCAGACACTTCCTTACCATAAGTATCCGCCATACCATGTGCACATCTAAATAATTCTCGCTCAGTGCCATCATGATTGCGTCGAAGTATACGTCGTCGTTTTTCACAAGGAAGTTGCATATTACCATACCTTTAACGGGCAATGAAATGTTGCATCCACAGCTTTATCATTAATTGATTCAAATGCAAGACAATCACATGCTGTACAAATATGCAATTGTCGATTATAAAATTTACACCGATAACAATACTTTGTCATAAGCTCCAAAACTTCTCCATCATCACGTTTTTTGACTAAATCAAGATTTGGAACCGCTGGTAATCTACTTTGACGATCATCTTGAGCCGCCTGTGTTGGAGGCACCCGGAATGAACACTCCATACAAATAGCTTTATTAATGGGGCTATACTTCATCGGGCATTGTGAATTGACACATCTTGACAAAACATATGATTCAGCGCCAGTAACTAAAAGAGAGTCTTGATATTCACACAAATGTTCTTTCATGTTTAACCTTAAAAAGTATGTGGTTCAAAAGTTTCACCTTCATTTGCACCCGGAGCATTGGGATCACCCGGAAAATCTGGAAGACTTTCGCACCTTTGGGAATCAGTTGGATCATCCACAATCCATATAGGG
Source organism: Anaerolinea sp. (assembly GCA_020722415.1). GTDB lineage: Bacteria > Chloroflexota > Anaerolineae > Anaerolineales > UBA4823 > UBA4823. Next base: position 20,353 of record DYKV01000002.1, on the reverse strand, counting down.
GCAAAACCAAGAGAGTATGGAGCAGTTACTCCGGTTTGATAATGACCACAGCCAGATTTCAAAGCATCAATTTCTGCTCGTTTCTGGTAATAAAACATTGATGCAGCAAATAATGCTCTAAATGAATGACACATACCAACCACTGTACCAGTACATGGGTTCCCGGTACCATGACGACAACCAATATAATGACAGGGGTTTGCTACAAGATCAGGAGTTACATATATAACGTTTACTTCATAGATACAGCCAGCACCATATACTGGACTACCGCACGCCGTGCGCCGTTTCTTTTTATTCTGTGATGTCCCACCATTTCCTACGCCTGAATTTGTAAGAGCATCAGCAGCTTGATAACTATTGTTAGCTGCCCGCCTAAATGCTTCAAATACAGGATCAGGTTCTTTAATTTCCTGGGCACTCGAATCAAGACACAATATTGAAGGGTACGTATCATCTAGATCAGATGGAAATGGATCACCGCTGGTCATAATCACAATTCTATCAGCAATGTCAGTTACATCACCACCTGCTAAGATATGGTTAGCTGGTGGTGACACTTCAAAATCATAGCCTGCACCTGAATACTGTTCCTCAGTCTCCAATGGAAACATCAATCGCGGATTAACAGCCGCTGGCCAAAAGAAAGGATACGCGGCTGTTTCGCCTGATTTAATTGGAGTCATACATTCAAAGTGTATTGTGTTCGAGCTACTTCGATACTGTGCATTGGTAATTATACCCTTAATCGGGCCACCAAATACAGATAAATCAATTGTTACACAGTCGAATAAATCTAAATCAAGATGTAAAAGTGGTGTTTCAAACTCTACTTTTTTCCAAACATTAGAGTCTCGAATCATCCAAAAGGTAGCCGACTTTAAAATAGTATCATATGTATTTTGCGTGTAGTAGGTCACTTCTTTTGAATGAATACCATACTTTTGAATGTTATGCTTTAATACAATCTTGTGCTGAATGGGGTCAGTGTCTTCAATACCTGCTTCGCCTGCCTGCCAAGTGATGACATGTTTTGTTGCAATTTCCTCAGTAGGCGTCAACACAACTTTTAATGATTTTGCAATAATATCATTCTCAGTTAAAGTACGAATAGAAGTTGGTTCAGAAGGCAAATAAACAATATACACTTTATCTGCTCGCACATACACAGCACAACGAGCTTGATAAGCAATATCCTGGATCAACTGCCAAACATTCAACCGTTCTTTCACCCAAAAATTCGCTGGGTAGTTTGTAAGGCTTGTGCGAACAGCATTAAAGGTTGTTGTATCATATGACAAATTAGTATATTTATTCAGCAACCAAATGATTATATCCACAGGATTAGGCCCAACATCTGATGTAAATGACACATACAGATCATCGTGCCAATTAGCATCATACAGGCTCAAAGGTTTCTTAAGACCGATCTCAACTACTTGATAACCAGCATAATCAGTCTCATAAATAGTATAGTAATCAGTAGGCACCGTAGTCAATAACGCGCGTCCCGATGGTTGTGTTTTGTATGCTGCTACATTATTCACGGTCCCTGGAATCAAGCTAACAATATACAGAATCTCAGCCTCATCTTCCAAAAAGACTTCGGTGCCTGCTGGTAGCCAAACGAAACTGGAAGTTGGCATCTCATCAAAATATTTTTGTGATGCCGATGCACCACCATCACTGGTTTGACTTACTAGGCCCTCATCATTACAATCTTCATATGGAAATGTAGCTGGATCAACATACCACGTTGTACCAGCACTATTCAAAGTCCATCCACTATGATAATGCCATCGTGCTGGTCCATATGCAAAATCATCAATAGCTTTACATGGATGAGCAACTATTGTAGGCCATATCTCTTCATATTCAGGATGCATACGACTTGTAATATGAAATGTTTCATTTGTAAAATAACCCCAAAATTTCGCATTATTTACATTCAATACAATAGTTTCGCCTTGTGGAAAATTCTCACCACCACGAACCAAAAGATATGTATGCTCATATGCTTGTTGCTGTGCAAGTAAGTCTGTCAATTCACAGAAAGTATTAAACCGACTCTCAACACATGTTCGATCAGGTGCATAAGATTGTGCGGTTACAAAAGTATATCCACCATTTCCATTAGGCGTAAGTGTTTGTTTTTCCCCAGCAGGCACACTAGGGCACTGAATGTATTGTGCTTGACAAATCCTGTGCGGTAAAGTAAAATCAACAATCCCCTCGCCTTGTAATAGCGTCCCACGCCTAGGAGAACGAACCTGAACTGCTTGCATATTACAAACTGAACCAAAAACAAGAGGCCACACTTTACCTAATGCATCTTCTGGTATATGCGGAAAGTGTCCTTCTTCCATTGAAAAACCGACTTCAATCTCATCTAATTGAGTCATTACATCAAAGCGTAATGTTCTAGCACCTTCATCCCATTCCACTGGTGTAACAATCTTGCCTTGAAATAAAAGAAACTTATGAGCTAGTGACAGCCCTTTGAAATGCTGATAGATATTACATGTCGCATTATGAATATCTACAGTATCCAAAATTAACTTCAAAGCCCCATCAACATCATCCAGCACAATGCTAATTGATTGAGAGTCACTTGATCCGCTAATCTTTAATGCAGCATCAAATTCACTAATCTCAACAACTTGTGGACGAACTTGTAACCCTTCACTTTCAGGCACTTCTTGATCAGCATACAAGATTTCTTGACTGGCAGCAGACCACCGCACACCAACAATAAACATTGGTTCACAGCCATGTTGTTTCTGCATGTGTGCCTGTGCGGCTGATGATATTGTACGCATTAGTCGGCCTCTTCAAATTCAATTGTCACATTCATTGTTTCATTACCAGGAAAACCAAGTGCTCTGGCTTTACCAGTGAACTCAAAAGGATTATTTATCAAGTAACCAATCCATGTCACATTGTCATGGTCAATAATACGCACTTTAGTTCGATAATAAATATTGAAAAACGCACGAAGCTCCAAGGCTTTGTTACGTGCAATCTCAAAATCCCATACCAATTTCTTTCGGGCTTTCTTCCGTTTGATATATGTGTATAGAGTGCCATTCATCGTGTGCATTGTGCTAATAGCAGACACAAGCTCACGCGAGTCACCCCACTGTGGGCTGGGTAAAATAGCCGTTGTAGACGGAGCCGGGTATGGTGCTTCAATTCGAAACATAATTATGCTGGGATATGCAAGTAAGTTACACTATGGATAATTTCAAGTGATTCCGAAGCCTCTCGTTGTCTGTGAAGCATAAATAAGACTGTATCCTGAATCGTTGCAGCCTCACCTGGCTGATAACCATCGAATAAGGTGCCTTCAAACTCAAAACCCATGCTCCAATTATCCTGACCATCGTTTGTTGCTGGATCGTTTGGTGTTGTAATTACTGCCAGCCACTCGCGCCCCTCCCAATCAGTCACATGAACTTCTTCACCAAGATGTTCGGATAGGAAGCGTTGTAAATCATTTACCTCAGTTTTAGTCAAACCAGACAAAGAGACACTAACAACTTGAACTTTAGGCCAGTTTGGATCAGCATAGATTATTATATTACCACCACGAGTTTCACGATTGATACGATCCATTGAGAATCTATCCAAATTACCAAAATTTGGTGCCCTCAATGTAACGGTATCAGTAGCCCCACCTCGACCAGGATAGGCAAGCATAAATCTTGTGCCAACTGGTAAACCTTGGGCCAGCGGTAATGCCTCCCCGGGTAATCCTGGTGAGGTACTAAGTGTAGACTCGCCAATGAATAACCCATACTCTTTGTCGCTACATGGTGAAGCAATGAAATATGTTAATGAATGACCAAGCCCAGTATCAGTCGTTAGAGAGCGAACATAATCTGCAAGTAACTGAATCGCGCCATCGACCTCTATTGTAGTAACAATTGCGCCACCTGATTTGGCTGCGTTTACATATTGGTCGATCTGAAAAGTTGTTGTAGTATAATAACATAATCTGGATAGCTCATCATAAAAATTAAGTTCACTAGTTGTAACAATACAAATCCCTCTGCCAGCAAAATCATCAAAATCAAGTTCATTTTCCAAATCCAAATAAAATGGAGTTGGAACATGGTCATAAATTGAAAAAGCCGAGGATGCCGACGCATAACGAGGACCACGCCAATCAGCAGAATCACTTATGCTCAATGTTGTGCTGGTATACCGCCAGTTACCAGTTTCAACATACACTGCATCGGTGATAGTCAGCGACTCTGCAATAGGAATAAAATCGCCAACAATAAGAAATGTCAAAACATTTTCACCAAATGCAAGGCTATCCGATGCCTCGGCAGTATGCACACGGATTAAAGTCTCCGTAAAACTAAGAGAGTCACTAACACTTACAAAAAAGGGCCCACTAACCCATTCATCAAATGTAAGTGTATCATTTACTAATTCATCATATGATACTCCACCAACTACATCATTGAACGTGAGCGATTCATTTACATTCTCCTCATATATAGCGCTAATAGGTGCCAAGACTTCAGCATATTGGCGGGTGACACGTAAATTGCCACCCCCTTTTGCCAAGAGTTCAGCATATTGGCGGGTGACACGTAAATTGCCACCCCCTTTTGCCAAGAGTTCA
>DYKV01000002.1:0-15617 GCA_020722415.1 Anaerolinea sp. | reverse complement strand
TTCAGCATATTGGCGGGTGACACGTAAATTGCCACCCCCTTTTGCCAAGAGTTCAGCATATTGGCGGGTGACACGTAAATTGCCACCGCCTTTTGCCAAGACTTCACCATATTGGCGAGTGACACGGAGAGCCATTATGTTCCGACCTTTACTCCAAATTGAGCACTAGCAAAATTAGTCGGGGTCCATAGTGAACTGGTTGCAGGATCAACCTCAAGCATCCGTGTCTTAGTTACAAAGTTTGTTGACCCAATAGAGATTGCAGAACCATCATAGAGCGTGGCGTTTGATTTGCAAACTTGGTATAAATTAAATGGAGTTGTGTCTGTCACACGCGCATCAGTTGAAATTTGCACCCCCCTAATGGTGCTGATTTCAGACGGACAATCGGCAACTCCCCACAAGTCATATTCACCATTAACATTGCTCTCAACATACTCGGAATCCTCGTCGCAGATTGCTTCGTCAACAACGGAATAGTGAGCTGAATTTGCAGGTACTACATCCCAATCTTGAGTATCACCATTTGCATTGGGGCTGCTTGTCCAAACGCGGCATGGGCCAAGGAAATTATTATTATTTGATCCAGTAGAATCTAAAAAATACAAATCATCAATAATAAACGTATTTGCTTCCGCACTATTATAACTCATAAATCGAAAACCATCGTGATAATTTGTCGTACCATTTTGAGTGTCGCCATTGAATGTAAAAAGAGTTGTCCCATCAACGCGCACTTCAACAGTACCAGCAGTATTATCACAATAACACTTTAATTCGACATAATGCCATGTACCCGCAGACATTGTATGTAGAAACTGACTTCCAATTTGCGTGCTACCACGATATACTGCAAAGTATGCTGTCGAAGACCCCCAGTATAAAGATATACCATACGTTCCGCCATATGTTAATGCAACAAAACGACAATCTGTTTCATCAAATTGAGCGGTTTTCATAGCAAATCCAAGAGTAACAGTCCGATCAGTTGTCAAATTATCCATGCCTAAACGTGTAGCATTATAATAACCATTAAGTTTCAAACCATAGCTATTAGAAAAACGTCCAGTTTGCACATCTATGGAGCTTTCTTGTGCAATATGAGTATATTTTTTGCCAACAATGCCAGCAGGAGATGGGGCTGCACCTATTGATGTCCCATATTTATCGAAGCCGTCAATCCAGAGTAAAGCCATAACGTGCCTCCTAACAGAAAACCCAGGTGCGAGCATAACTCGCACCTGGATGACACAAGAGGAAAAATTATGGAATGGAAATTGTGTACGTTACCTTCAACGTATCACCGTTACTAACGGACACGGTGGAACTAAACAATGCTACCGCCCAAAGCGTGCCGGTCGTGCCACCCTTTGTGCTGTCTGACGTAATGAAAATACCCTTCAGTACACCTGAAGCATTGATAGAAAAGTCCACTGTGCTGGCATTAGTAATCTGTCTGCTAGCCGCAGTACCACACGTCCATTGTGGACGAGTGGTAGCACTATAAATAGTTGATTCTGTCCAGCCAGCATGGGAGGCCATTGTATCACCTGTAGCCCAACCTGTATAGCCGGAATTATCAACAAGTCCAATATACCATGCTAGAACCTGTGAACCTGAATGAAATTCACACTCAAGCACGTGATTTGCACCAACATCAACAACACCATTTGGCACCCGATAGATGCCTAGCAGCTTCCCATCCTTATTTCGATGCTCAACAAGAAAGTAGCCGCGTACTGGCATTTGACCACTGAAACGATTCTTCATAGAAGTTCCTCCAAAATTTCACAGGCTTTTACGTCACAAAACACTAGTGCCATTGTTTCGCGGCGGAAGCCTGCACAAATCCGCGCGGCTAGTTTTGGCACTAATCTTAATTTAATGTTACTGTTCCTCTACGTAATTCACGACGTAATGCAATCGCAATGTCGCGTGCAGTTTGACGTGATGTTTCACCTTGCGATACAGAAATATTAATATCACCAATATTTGTTACCGCCCCGCCAGTTTCTTTATAAATAGGAGTTTGCCCGGCGTTAATCGCCTGTAGTTGTGAGAAAAATTTACGGGCTGATTTCGCATTAATGACATACTCGCCAGGTGAAAGCATCGCTGGAATCGTATCAGTCCACCGAATAGGCATTCCACCACCGGCCAAATATTGCATACCACCACGAGCATAGCCCCTAGCACCAGCCATAGCGGCTGCTTGAGCGGCTGTGGCTGCCTCGCGTGCTGCTGCTGCCATCTGAATAAAAGCTGTAGTTGCATTTTGAGCATTAGTAGCCATCATTGGTAATGCAGAATTAATCTGACCAATACTTTGCAAAGTGGCAGCAGTTGGCTGCACCGAATTCACCATTGCATTTTGAAATGCTGTTGACGGAGCAGGTAGAGCCTCAGTATTAGTTCGTATGGTATCCAGTTGCGATTGCAACTCGGGCAGTGCATTCTTTAAGTTTTCATATTCAATTTTCAATTCAATCGGAAATAATTCTGTTTCGATTCGTTTCCAACCAGCTACAATAGTATTCATTTGATTTATTGTAGCCTGGATAACATCAGGTGGGAACATATTTGCCACCCTACGTTGCACGTCAACAGTTGTCTTAGCAACATCATTATTCCACTGAATTAGTTGCTGGCGCATACGTTCAAATCCAGCCCGGAATGCCTCTGATGACGGATCAAGTGTTCCTAGCTTCTGGAATTCAGCAATCAAACTTGTATAACGTTGAGTTAATTCAGCTGCCTTATGGCCACTATCCGTTAAAGCAAGATCAAAAGCATCAAAGACGCCAATAGATTCTTGAGCTTTTGTTGCCTGCTCACCAATTGCACTCGCGAGACCTTTTGCTGCTTCATCCAAACCTTTGGTTTTTGCCTGTGCATCAACAAACTTGCTTTCCAATTCTTCCAGACGCGCTGTACTTTGAGTTACTTTGCCAGCTAGCTCATTAAATGGGTCAACAACCTCTTTAAGTTGAAAATCAAATTTTAGTTGAATAGGAATCGACTCCCAAGACTGCTTCAATCGTTGAAATTCAGCATCAGCCGTTGGGAAAATCACTTTGGCGCTTACATCAGGCAATGTATCACTTAAAGACCGAAATTGTTGAGCAACGGTAACCAAGTTCAAAGCCTCAGCAAGAGACATTTTGCTTTTATTGGCCTGAACGTGTTGAATAAATTGTTGAAAAGCATCTTGTGCTGCTTTATAGCCTTCCTTCATCTGCTCAGTGCTTTTCATTTCACCGGTAGCTTTATCAAACTTACTGATACCCTCAAGAATCTTATCACGCAACTCTTCCATTAAACGCAAGCGTTCTTTCTGAATGGGTAATTCAGCCGCAGCTGCCGCTGCATTGTCACGGAAAACTCTTTGTCGATCACTCTCTAATCGAATAAGCCCTTCAGTAACTTTTAATTCTAAATCCTTTGCTTGACGAATTGCACTCGAAGCCTCACCATGCACCTTCGCACTATTAACCGCAGATTCAGCGTATTTACCGGCGCGTTCAATAATTTTTTGAGCAGCTGCCAACTCTTCTTCACTTCGAGCTTTACGTGCCGCCATTAAACCCTGGTCCAAAAGATCACGTGCCTTTTGTTGCTCGAAATATGTCCGCTGTGCCGTGCCCCAGGTTTCAAGTTGACGCTCAAAAACTTTATCTTCCAATTCAGTCCGCAAGTCAGCTTGTCGTTGCGCAGATTCTTTCAGCTTATTTGTTGCATCGGTTGCCTTCTCTAGCCCCTCAACAAACGTCCGTTGTGCCTCAATTGCAGAATCCAGTGTTTGCTTGGTAATTGAAACTAGTGCAACATTTGAGTTCTTTACAACCTCTACTTCCTTCTGGTGGATTTTATTAAGTTCAGAGATATATGTAACTGCTTGTTGCTTCATTACCTCATATTTTTTGCGATTTTCAAGCACTGTCTTTTGAGCAGCATCAGTAAATGCTTTCTCTGTTTTTTGTGCCTGAGCCATATTACTTTTTAAGGTATCAAGCATTTGATCTTTTGTTGACTTTGATGCCGCTGTAAGTTTTTTTAAGCCACCAACAATTACAACTAAACCTGAAACCAATTCCTCAGCAAAACCCCTGAAATTTTCACTAAGTTGCGTCCATTCAACATTAAGCAAATTGGTTGCTCGTTGTAACTTTGAGTGCTCCAAAACTAATTTTGCTGATGAATCAACATTGGCTTCTATAGCATTTTGAAGTAGTTCAAGAATTTTTGATGCCAGGTCAGCATTAGAACCAGTTAAACCAATGGCACCATTCAAAGCACGAATGTTTCGGAAAAATTCAGCCATTTTTGTTGAATTTTTCCCAGCTAATTTTTCAAGTTCTTTAAGTAATGGCAAAAGACCACCGAATTTTGCGATAGCTTGCTGGGCATTATCAACACCCCATTCTTCCTTCATAGCCCTCTTTAGGTCTTTGGTTGGCTTCAGAAGTTGATTCACGACGGCTCGCAGTTGCGTAATTGCAGTATCAGCACGCACACCTTGTACGGTCATGGTTGCAATAGCGGCGAAAACTTCCTCAACACTCACACCCATTTGACCCGCTAGCGAATTTACCCGACCGATAATATTAGCCAAATCTTTTGCTTCAAATCGTCCTACCTTGATTGCCTCGAATAAGACGCCGGCAACACGGCCTGCTTCCCTAGCAGATAGATTAAAACCTTTCAAAGTAGCCGTTAACAATTCCTCAGCGTCAGACAAACTTTGCACGTTTGCAGCAGCGAGCTTTGATGCTGCACTCATAACTTGCATGGCGTCATTTGCATCACCGACTTGGTTCTGCAAAGTCTGATAATATGCTTCCGATACATCATTTAAGTCTTTGCCATAAGTAATAGCTAAGTCAACAAGCTCTTGTCGAACACCCCCAATTGAAGCACGTAGGGAATCTTCAATTGCGACTGTCTTCCAGAGAGACCGTTCAAAATCTGCTGCCGCCTTAACGCCTTCTGTGATAGCATTAACTAGTGCATGAAATGCTTGGATAGCAACCACAAATGTTAATGTACGCAAAAACCCAAATGACGCCTGCATCTTCTGATTCTGTTGCACAATAGAATTAGAAGCATTTATATGTGCAGCCTTAAGAGCATTGACGCGAGCAATTAATTCCTGCATCGCAGCACTAGACCCAGTAGCCGCACCAGAAAATGCTTGCGTCATCTGGGCAGCCGAAATTTTGTTCTGTGCTGCAAATGAAGCCAAATCAGCCTTTGCCATTGCAAAAATTTGCTTCATACTAGCAGGAACACTCTTTCCAAAGTTGCCCCATCCTTTGGTCAATTGATTGATTGCTGCTAATTGATTCTGAACTTGAGCAGGATCACCTCCCATCTGCCCAACACTAGCTTGAACCGTTTGAAGTTTCTGGACAGTTTGTGTCAGAGTCTGAACAGACCTATTTAAACCATCAAATATTTTTGATGAAACGGTACCGCTGGAATTAAAATTACGCACAGTAGTAGCAACAGCCGTTAGAGAAGTATTCAAGCTATCCAACGCTGTCTTTAACTGGTTAATCGTAGCAATCGCATTACCAGCATCGAAACCTAATCGTTGTACAATATCCTCAGCCATTTTTGCCTATCCTACTTTTTGGGACTTCACCTGTAAAATAGCCCAAGGGCTAGGTAACTTGACTGTCTGTGCGAATTGCTTGAATACTTCCCCAGCCCGCTCTTGAAAATGATACGGTGTAGGCGTTTTCAAATGAGAAAATACATGTGCTGCCTTTTTATTGGCATTTGCATTGTTATACTCATTATAGACCAAATGCCAAAGACTCGTACTATATTCCAAAATATAAGTGCCATCCCCGACAACCATCCGTGCAGCACTTCGAGCATAACCATATGGAGGGCCAATCAACCAAGGGACGCCACCTCCAATTGAAAAACTTGTCCCTAGCTTTGCAGCCAACTTCAAAAACGTCCCATGTGCGGCACCTGACCACACTGGAATAATTGCTCGTGCTGCATTGAGCCAAGCTATACCTCCATCAATGAGTGCTTGATGTAGCTTACGATCCAACTCGCCTTTGTAGCCGGCAGTTATTAGGTGCATCGTAGCATAGTTAAAAGTGAATTTCATCGACGTTTTCGAATAGGCTGTGGCAAAGGTTTATGTCTACCGCCAGCTAGGTTAATATCACGCTCATCCTCATCGTGTTCTCTTACTTGATTATAGGCAAGTAAAAGTGCTTGTGTCCATACATCACAATCCTCCCATGTGTCTTTTACACCTGGGGGTCTGATGCCGAATCTCTCGCAGGCTCGCCAGATAGCGTAGTCGGCTGTTCGATACGTTGGCCAGAGGATTCGTTTCGCGCCTGCGCCTGACCACGTAGAAAAACCTTCCGCGCCTGTTCAAGTTTTGATTCATCCAATGCATTAGCAGCCATTACGGTGGCCACAATACGATTGATTTCAACCGAAGAAAAACCTGCATTACGAAAATCATTCATGTAATTAGTCCAGGTCTTTGGGTTCGCCATATCAACCGTATCCCACTCAATGTTGCTCGGCTCAAGTGAGCGAATAACCAAATAAGCAATTCGTTTTTCATTGTGACGCGCAATTGCTTGCTGATAGGACTCATCCTCTTTGTTTGGGATAAAACCATCCTTTGTCAGCTTGCCTGGTGGCTTAGGTTCTGGACAAATTGCATCAAATGAATCAAGGTCCAAAACAGCTCTTGCACGAATGACAATTTGACTGTCACCACGAGGCAGGACCAAAATCTCTTCATGCGGCCCATTAATCGGAACACCACCAATCTTCATAAAAAACTCCCTCTAATTGGATGACAAAAACTCAGACTGGGGACTGTGTCAATCCCCAGTCTGAAAACACTTACTGTCGAACGACAGAGGCTTCGGAAACATTACACTTACCAGATACCGAAATTACCGCATCACTTAGATTGAATTCAAGTGACTCATACCGGAAATCTGGTAGAGTTGTTACTTCGTTTTGAGCACTCCCACAGGGCGGGCTATGGGTGATTTCAATGTCTACCGCATACGGTTCACACGGATCAGCTGAAGAACTCACCCACTCTGCGGCCTTATTCTGTCTCTTCAAAGCATCAACTGGTGTTACCGCCTCACCTGTCCCAGTCGTAACGAACTCGTATACGAAGTCCAAAGATACGTCTAGTGGTTGCTCATTACCCTCACGCACAGTGTCGAGATTACCACGATCAAGCAAATACTCGTATTCCTTGGACTCAGTATAAGTCAGGTTCCCTTCACCAACCTTGATATCAAGTTGCTGTGAAGTAAATGTCAACGTATCTCCTTGAGCTGGAGGTGATGACCCCCAAGCCGGAGTAAAAGTAATATTGGTTGTTGGACTAGTCGCTGCTGGGGTCCTAGCCGTAACAACATAGACTGTTGTGTTATTTGGCCGAGTAAACCTTGCGCCAACTGGGATCAAGTCGGTATCAGCAGTGTTGAGACTAATAGTATTCACATCACAATCGGTGTCATTTGCACCTGGTGCGGCTTCTGCCACTACACATGTGCCAGTCAAACCATCCTTCAATCGAATTGTACAGTCACGTAATTCAATGCGTGCCATTGTTTATTCTCCCAAAAAGGTTAAGTATCAAGATACATCTCGTAACGTGCATCAATCATTGCTTGACGCACTCTATCAACCCGGCTGATTTGTCCGAAACTCAAGACTCGATTCGTTTCATAACGTCCAGTGCGTGGACGTAAGCATCCTACATACGCTTCGTCATCACCCGGTTCGCCTCCATACTTATACACGTAAATCGGCCCATCCATTGCCTCTTGGATCACTCCGCACCAAGTTTGTAAATCATAAACATTATCTTCTGTTGGCTGCATCAAATACGTCAACAGAATATTAATATCTACTTGAAGATACCAGTAATTTTTGCTTAGTTCCTTTACAAACGGTCCGCCAATTCTCAGTTCCGCATGATTATAATGCATCTTCTCTGGTTCACGTTCATCAATACCATCAAAGAGAAGCGGAATCTTCAAAGTATCTGTCACTGTTTTCATATAAACAGCAACCGACGCATTGATCCAACGTGTCCAAGCAGGATTCATCATGTCAGTGTTACCTCATCGCCCGGACTGACAGTTTCACGTACATCAAGTCGAATAACAGATGGCCCAAGAACCTCTTTACCAATGATATGCCAACCTGTTTTTTGTTCTAACTCATGTACTATCTTCAATTCATACCGTCGGTCATCATAGACCAGCCAATCATCTTGCCGGATCAATAGCCCGCGAGGTAAATCGCGAGCGTCAATAATAAATTCACGCAAACCAGAATCATATGCCCCACCTTGCACAAATTTCTTATTTGCAGAAATGATTGAAATTGTTTGAATAACTTCACGTTGAAGTCTTACAGGGAGAACAATACAGCGCGAAATAGTATAGGATACTGTATCAACAGTTTTTTGACCAGTCTCATAATCAGTAGTTGTATCGCGTAACTTATACAATGTAACTGTACCGCCAAATGCACGCTTCAATATATACAGTGCCTGACGAATACGGTTATTCAGATTGTAATTTGTTACCGACATTACAAACCTTCCGGCTTCTCACAATCTTGTCCTGCCATCTTCGGGCAGACACGCGCTAAACGTTCTATTACACGACCAATCCATTTTAGACACTCACTACTTTGTGTCAACGCCACTGTAGACTTCTCGACAAGTCGTTCAAGTGTTTCTTTCTGATACTTCTCTAACACTTCAATGCGAGAAGTAAGATGTAGCTCCCGTTGCCAGTCACGCCATACAAAGAATACGATGACTGCAACCGCAGGGCCAAACGATTTCAAGATTTCAACCCAAGGAAAGGCTTCCATATTTATATCCATATTAATAAAAGTTCCCCCCGGTGGCCATCAGGCCACCGGGGGAGGATCAATCAAAAATTACCCAAGTATCACGCAACCCAGATTCTCATCAAGCAATGCCACACCAGCAAGAATGTCCAAGCAGACAACTGTGCCTTGTGTGGAAATGTCATACTGCATGGTCACGCGCATCGCAACGTCATTATAAGACGCAACGTGTGCCCGTACACCCATTGAAGAGTTGGGGAGAGCGAGGGGGCGTGTCACCAGAGCCAAAGCATCTCGATGGAACGCCAAGCTCATTGAGCCAACCGGACCAGGGAAAGCACTCGCACCATTAGCCACACTGTATTCCAGTGGACGATCCAACCACACAATCGTATCATTGGGATCACTGGGATTGACGTAGGCTCCAACGATGGTATAAGTATGCCGGGTGCTCGCAGTTGTGCCGAAAGCAAGCAACTGTCCAATCTGTGGTGGTTTACCAGAGGCATAACCGGTAAGATTAATACCCTTGGCATATCCAGCCGCCAGTGTGGCCCCAGAATCCACTGTCACAGAATCATAAACGGTTGCCTCCTTGCCATTGGCTACAGCAGCACGGAGCGCTGAATCCAAAACCAATAGCGTATCATTCGTGCCAGTTGTACACCAGTGAACCTGTTGCTCGTTTTCCAATACAACAAAAGAACCTTCTTCTGGTGTGTCACCAGCTTCCGTGACGGCGACTTGATTCACACCAATAGCATGATCGCCATTGACAGTCTTCGCAAACGAATCAGCACCTCCGCTGATACCAGGTTGATTTTGAGCCATATAGGTATCAAAACCAAGAACACGACCCAAAGCGGCTTCCCGCAGAGCGTCTCCACCGTCGCCTCGCTCGTTTGCCTTCAGGAAGAGATCAGTCTTCAGTAAAGCGGTTTCTGCTTCCGGGCCGACTACTAGCCGACGACCTTCAGGATAGGCAAGTTGCTTGTTCAACTGCTCACGAGCCGCCAAGAGGTAATCCCTGGCAGTTGTTCCATTCAACCCACCCAACTTCCCAACAGTCGTTGTGTTGAGGAAACGATGGACCTGACCACAAATCACCCGGTCGATACCACGAGCGATACTTTGCATACCCGGCAACAGATAAATCTGTAACAAGTCTTGAAACGACTTGCTGGCCTCACCATCAGTGATGGTAAAGGTTACATAGAAATGCTGGTCCAACGGAACCTGCACGTTGACAGCAGTGGCATCTTGCTTAACAATTGCTTCACCGTCCGTCTTTCGATATACCTGGAAAGTACCAGGCCGTCGCGTGTTTACAACGTCACCATAATTGGCAACTTCCATCTCAAAATCACGATGGACCAGGTTAGCCATGACCATATTCTCTTCGAGAATAGCCAAACCTTCCCTCGCCCAAAGTTCTGGAATAAAAGCATCATTATCATTGTCGAAGCAAGCCATAGTAACTTGCAGCATATATAACTTATTCATTGTATTATCTCCAAAGGTAAATTGTTTGTCGATTAACCACACCCTGAAATCTATGGCCTCATATCAGGTAATGAGTGTTACCGCTTCAAACCCAACGCTCGTGGGTTTTCTTTGCGGAGCTTCATGTATTGCTCGATAGAAATCTTTCGAGGGTCTACACGGCCTGAACCCGGATTTGCGCTACCGGTAGCGGAACCCGCACCAACACCGCTAATAACATTCGCCTTGAACAAGTTACCGAACATTTCCGGTAGCTCTTTCATGCGCTTAACGGCATCTTCAGGGGTTCGACGAGTAATAATCTGTTCCCCAGTCTTTGCGTCAATGTCCGTCAAATCGACCATTGGCACCAATTCTCCGGTCCCACGTCCATTATCATCTAGTCGCTCAACAATTTTAGTCATTGGCCGAAGCAAAGCAACAATTTGCGAGGGGTTGAAAGCATCATGTACAATGGCTGCATCCTGAAGGGATCGTGTCATCACAGATTCCTTATATTTGGCTTCCCACGATTCAGCCTTTGTTTGCCACTCCTTCACTTCCTTGGAATATTTTTCTTCCCACTGTTTCTTCTCATATTCGAGTTGCTGTTCCTTTGAACGGAACGTCTTCTGCAACTCATCCAACTTGTTTTCAAGTTGGGCACGTTGATCGGCAGTCAAGTTTTGATTCGCCAATGCTTCCTTGTATGCGTTTTCAAGCTGCTCATATTTCTGCGTATGCTTCCGACGATCTTCTGCAAGAAACTTGTTTACATCCTCTTGAGTAAATACCTTCGGAGCGGCTGACCCCTTGCCTCTCTTTGAGTCAACACCGGCAGCGCCAACACCAACAGCGCTACCATCCTCACCACCATTGCCACCACCGCCAGCACCACCAGCACCGCTATCACCACCATCGCTTTCAAAACAGGCCAAAACCAATTGCAACTCAAATAGACTCATCATTGTTAAGCTCCCAAATCCACCCTATCAATTGTTGTTACGTGCTTCATGGTAGATAGGTTAAATCCATGCCGCACACCCTCGATGATATACCGAGGTTAATCTACACGATCCAAGCGTAAATGACGTCCATCTCGTAAATACGGTTTCAAAATTCGCCAAGCTAATGCACTTGGAATACCATGAATCAAATGCTCAATGGGTTGCTGATCTCTGTTGTAAGCAGTCTTTACACCTGCATAACTTTGTGTCTGAACCCCAAGGTTTTCGAGTTCAATATCAGGATCAACACCATCGAGTAAAGCAAATGCAATCTCATAGCACGCTAGTTCAATATCAGCCGGTGTAATCGTATCAGCATCCCGAGGGAATTCGAGTTCTTGGCTAGCTTCCGCAGCACGAATTTCCGCATCGGTTGCATCTTCATTCGCTTCCATCAACTCGTAAACTGTATGTTTTTGGCCTTTATAATTCAAACGGTCCATGTACCTGGTAGCAGTGTACAAGGCTTTTTGCTTATCAGATGGAGACGCATTATCCCACGCATCCGAGTGTAAACGGGTTGCAAAATAAGCATCACCACCAGCAATTGAACCGTAATGACTAGCCATTACTCTCCCTCTTTACTCTTACCTTTTCCACGAACTGGAACTTTCGTCGAGTCTTGCAGTGTTGTGTCTCGACTTGCAACCTTTTCCGCTTTTGCTGATGCTGAAGGATTATCTGATAAATCGGCCAAACCGCGTGCCGCTGGATTAGACATAGCTTGACCAAAACCCACAGTCTGAGCTTTTGCAATACGTTCAATCCTGGCAAGGTGGTCTTGCTGTGCTTGCTTATATTCATTTTCATCAAACCCAAGTGCAATAGATGCAGTTTGTTCGCCGCATAGACCTTGCTCACGAGCTTGCAAAATAATATCTGGATCGCTTGTAGTATAATTAGCCTTTTCGATCTCGTTGTAAATAGTTTCCAAAGTATCTACAGAAACTTTACCACCAAGCAAAGAGGCCACAATGGCCCTTGCCAATTCACGCTTTACTGTGTGCCCTGGAATAGCATACATCAAATCCGACAATTTCTTGGCTTCATCCAGACGAGTCAAATCAGATTTAAGACTATACCTATCAGGATATTTAATGGTCGGTATTTGCCGCTTTGTCTGTACACGTTCCTCATAAGCTGCCCAAAATTCAGCTAACTTTCGTTCACCGTTTTCTAACACCAGCCCTATAAACGATAACCCGGCTTCCAAACCTTGGTTGTCCATATCTTTTGCTTCTGCTGATATTGGACGACCAATCTTATTTGCCACAGCAAGATTCACCAGTTTCCGAATATCATCTTCCAATTTTTCTTGCAGTTTAATTGACGCCTCAAGAGGTTCTGGCGATGGATGAATAAATCCAGGCCGTTCTGCCCGTAAATCATAAGCACGTCCATGTGTTGCACCAACTTTAATTTCATTATCAGCACCAGGTTGCCCGCCAGAGGTTGCCGTGCCATCTCCAATAGCAGCATGTTTCAAATGGTCACCAACAGCTCGTAAGTCTCTTTGTTCAGTATAAAATGGAAAGTTTGCCTTCAAAGCGTATGCTACATCACTAGAACCTAGATTCAACAATGCAATCTGATGTTTACATACATCCTTCAATACACTTTCACCAATATCAAGAATTATAAACGGGATTCGAGTTAATTCAAGCTCAATAGGAGCTAAACCTTGTGTCACAATCCCTTCACGATCTGTTGGCTCACCATCAGCGTTATAAAATTGAACATTTACCAACTTTGTCACTGGATCAACATATACATATCGAAAACGTTCAACCGTACCAGACGGTAATGATTCTGGTAAATCGAAATCAAAATCTGCCGGGTCGCAATACTCAATCATTCGGTCACGTAATAAAACGGCACTATATTCGGAAGCATCATCTGGATGAGACTGCCGCCAAGATAAAATATCTTCAATCGGGTACATATATAAATAGGGACGAACCCCTTTTGTATCCGCCAAAGTTTGCCCGCTAACAACTGGCATATCAACATAGATGCCTACCTTACCCATGATAAGCAACTCTGTCAAGGCTTCATAGCCCATAAATGCCGTCATATTAGTGCCACGCATGTCAACACCACCGTTCAGCCCTTCGACGGCTTCCTGATAAGATTTGCTACCTCCACGTCGTACAACATCCCGCATACGTTGAAAAATAGCATTACGAATATCATTTACAGCTGCTTTAGCAAAAGCTGGAACAGGCGTAATATCCCGGCGGCTAGTGAAATCAGCATCAGTTTCCCTATTAGAAAACTTCTTCAAGTACCGAATAGTATAATCATTGCCACCTTCATATGTCAAACGCCACATGTTCCAATCAAATTGGTCCCTGTAGTAATTTGGATGTCGAATATCAGTAATCAACTTTGTACTTTTACTCATAGGAACGCACCTATTGGTCGATTAGTGACATAGGAAACCGCCAACGGTAAGCTAATCTCTGCATATGTTTGAGCATGAGCAAAGTGGTCCGGTCCGGTTTCCACATATTTTGCTCGTGGATTTCCGGTGTCATCTTTCTCATAGGTTCGAACTAACGCTTTAATATGTTCCCGATACTCACGGCTTAAATCAACTGGAAGAGCAATTCGTTTTGTATGAAATCGTCCAAGGGCTGCATCAATCCAGTTAGTGCGATCAACCGTTGCAATTTGTGTCCCAAGCTCGTCTTCTGCTAAAGCAATTTCTTTACCAGTAACTCCACGTCGATAACGACACAAAGTTACATATCCAGGAAACCGTCTTGCAAAACGTCGTGCATCATTGATTTGTGGATCAGCATCAATAACACAATGCAAAACTTGCCATTCCCGCATCAAGTAATCTAGCCTATCAAACTCGGACCCCGACAATGTTCCTTCCCACAACAGTTTTCCAATCGCTGCCACATTTAAGTCCCTTGTCATATCTTTCAGGTACCACTCCATAATAACGATATAGTTGACCTTTCCTTGATCAACACCCATCGTTATCAGTCTTTCTCCACCAATCTTAGGCCGCACATCTTGCTTCGTATGAGATTTAATACACCCATCAATGAGTTCATCGGATATCTGGGCACCTTCACCAAGATATGGTTTACCAAGTTTAGAATTCTCAAACTCTGTTGCCGCTGCTTCATCGCCCTGACCACGAAAATACGCTACAACAATATCTCCCGGTGTAACCGTATATGAGTATAATTGATTAACATAAAATGATCTATGATCTTGTGCACAATTAGTTACCGTTGCGTGCCACTTTCCTTTTGTTAGATATTCTGGTTTTTCTTCGTGATTTAATTTATGCTTGCACTCTTTGCACTTGATAAATGACTCTTTACACCTTGGATCATTTACATGCTCGCCAACAATCTCTATGCAATCTGGCCAAATCAGTTCAGTCCATTTTCCACAATGAGGGCATTGAAATGTCCAATGCTCTTGTGTTCCAAGCATATATAATCTATGGATACCATACTTTGGAACCGTAGGTGTCGAGATAGCCCACACATTTTTCTCAACGTGACCACTCAAACGCTCTAAAGCCAACCAGATTTGTTTCTGATCCATTTCATCCACTTCATCAAGAATCAGTGTCGAAACTGGAATTGACTTTAGGTTACTATCGCCTCTTGATCCACGAATATAAAGATTTACGCCACCGGCTTGTTTCAACCCAACCGTGTTTGTGTCCGTGAAAATCCCCTTGAGATAAGGGCTATGCAGTAATGCAGTACTGAAACGTGCTTTACTGAAATCACTAGCATTGATACTGGTTGGTAAAACATAAAGTACATCTTTCTTCAAAACATCAACAGTGAAAAATGCACGATTGATGGCAACTTCCGTGATGCCTAATTGTGCTGCCTTCATGGCAGTATTAAACGATGCAGTCGAATCACTGATACCACGGCACCAAGGATGATATGTAAATGAATAAGGTCCTGGAAACGGTTCACCCATAACACGCCGACGTTCTGCCCACCGCGAGCACGTCGTAGTCGTGCGACCTCGCAGACCTGCGGACAATGCTTCCTTGAATTCACGGATTAAGTCATTTGGCATGTTTTTGACTTAAGAAATTTTACTACCGCTATCAAGTTTGTTTTCTGGCTCTTTCAAAAACAACGGCAAAATCGCAAGAATCAACTTCAAGATTTCGTCCCAGTGTTCCTTTAGCCATTCAACAATATTTTGGAGAATATTCCCACTCTTTGGCACTTTCTCCATTGTGTATTTTTCGATTTC
>DYKV01000371.1 GCA_020722415.1 Anaerolinea sp. | reverse complement strand
TTCTTCCCACTTTGTTTAGCCCGGTAAAGAGCTTGATCAGCCCGTTCAATCAACGTTTTCAGGGTATCGCCAGGCAGCAAATCCGCCACCCCGCCAGTTATCGTGACCTGCACCGGCTCTCCATTCTCAGAAATAAGGTTCATATTTGCCACTCGGTTTCGTAAACGATCGGCAACACTAAGCGCTTCAGGCAAACTGGTTTCAGGAAGCAAAGCGATAAACTCATCCCCGCCATAACGAGCAATAATATCTACTTGGCGCAATTCTGAACGACATCCAGCGCTGACGCTATTCAAGACCCGATCTCCCATAAGGTGCCCAAAATGATCGTTGATATATTTTAGTACATCCACATCCATGATAACCAAACTAAGTGGACGATTAAACCGATGGGCGCGGATAATTTCATGCTCGGCCAGCTCAAAGAAGCCGCGGCGATTATATAAACCGGTGAGTGGATCGGTTACCGCCTGTTGTTGCACAGCAGCATGCAGTTGGGCATTCTGTAATGCTGTGGTAGCGGTGGCTGCAAAACTAACCAACAACTTCAAATCGTCATTGCGAAACGCAAAAGCAGAACTAGAACCCAAAACAATCGCCCCAAAGACGCGCTCCTCCGATTGCAAAGGAGCAACGATCAATGAAAGCATCTTTGGTGTTTGCAGAAAATCTTCATCACCGGGAACAGAAGTTTCTAATTCGATGTTATCAATCAAAATCGGCTGGCGGTTTCGTACAGCTCGGGCGGCGTAACTATCTTTGGATGTTGGTTGGAATAATTGGATGCGCGGATCTTCATTCCCCTGAGTGACCCGCAATTCCAGCTGGCCAGTTTCCGGTACGACAAGGTGCAACATCCCTCGTTCTGCAGAAGGAAGAGCGCTCATGGCTGCGTCTAATATTTGTCCTAAAAGCGCATCCAATTCAAGGGTAGTTAATAAAGCAGCGGTTGCTTTTTGCAAAGCCCCTAACTCCTTAGCGCGATATTGTGCAGCATCTAATGCGTATTCCTTCGATATCGCCAAGGCAATTTGATTGGCAGCCTGCTCCCCAAACGCCAGCTCAATCGCAGTAAAAGTATGTTTGTGGCGATATGAAATCAAAATAACACCTAATTTCTTCTCGTTGGCAATGAGGGGAAGCGCCAACATACTTTGACTTTCTAATCGGTTGACTAAGCGTGGATTTAGCCAAGGAGATAACTCTGGATCATTGATGGGGACGATCCGCGAGCTGTTGACCAAGGCGCTAGAGATAATGCGGAGGGAGGGTTGAAATTCCGAGCTCATAACCCAATCTGCCTGATAACCATGCGCCATCTGTAAAATTGGCGTTTTTTGAGCAGCATCCCACAAAGCAGTCAAACAGGTATCGGCAGAAAAAAGCTGGCAAATCTGCCCGGTAATTGTCTCCAGCATTGGCCAAAAACCGCGGGCTTGCAAAGCCTGGCGAGTGATTTGATTCAATAAGGATAAGGACTGTTCCCGGACCACCAAATCCCTTTGGCGAATATCCGATTCTTGTTGGCGTTCCTGCTGAGATTTAAAA
Source organism: Anaerolinea sp. (assembly GCA_020722415.1). GTDB lineage: Bacteria > Chloroflexota > Anaerolineae > Anaerolineales > UBA4823 > UBA4823. The sequence continues at coordinate 895 of DYKV01000371.1, read as the reverse complement.
AGATATGCATTTTGCAAAGCTACTGCAGTGATGTTTGCTACCGCGTAAATTGTCCCCAACTCTTCGGTGGTAAAGGGTTGGGGGAGTTTATTAGACACCTCTAAAAAACCAAAATGGTCAGAACCTATCCGCAGCGGCGCCCGCACTCTCCCAATCGTAATGGTCTGGGTTTTTTGGTAACTCTGCCCTTCACTTTTCGATTGTAAGGTAATCGTGGCTTGGTTATATCCCAATTGTTTTTGTAAGAGGTCAATCACCGCCTGGAGCACCCGCTGTTCATCGTGTAATCCAACCGCCCGGGCACTTAATGCGATTAACGCTTTTTGTTGTTGGATGTGTTGCTGGCTAATGGTTAATTCTTCTTCCAATTTCTTTTTTAAGTGGGCAATTTCACGAAAACTCATCTCAACCAAGGCGACGACAATTCCAGAAGCGATCAACCAATATAAAAAATGGGGGAAGAAACGATGATCAATTGAATAATGACTGATCTCCCCAATCAGGATAGCCAATAAAACAAATCCAAGGGTAATATAGCGCAAACGGCTGATACGTTTTATCGAGTGTTTATTGTCGTTCATCCCACCTATCCTGCCATGTTTTGGGGGTAAAAAGCGCCATGCACGTACTAAACTAACCTTTCTGTTCTACATCCACTGAACAATTGATCCGTGCCCCAAGATTTTCTCCAAACCCTGAACAAAAAATAGGATCATTAAAAGATCTCGTCAAATAATATATACATAATACAACAAAATCGTAAAAAATGCACCCCTTTTTCGGAATTATTAATAGATTATTCAAAGCAAATTCACGCACAATTCCGCCACTTTATGGAAATTTTATGGGGCTGCCAGAAAAAGGGGCGGCATCAGCAGGGAGTGGGTTCAAATAT
>DYKV01000370.1 GCA_020722415.1 Anaerolinea sp. | reverse complement strand
GGGACCAGTTTGACTGCTAATGATAAAACCGATGTCAGTGCTGATTTAGCGGTGACAAAAACAATGCGTCCATTATCGTCAAATACGCATAAGGATCTTATCTTTGAAATTACGGTGACCAATAACGGTCCAAATGATGCACCTAATGTTGTTCTATCCGACAGTATCCCAAGTTCGGTAACTGTCACAGCGTCCTCAGGAGGATACACTAAAACTACGGGAATGTGGGACGTTGGCGATATCTCAAGCGGCGCAGCCAAAACTTTGACCATAACAGGCACGATAGATAAATGTGGGGTTTTCACTAATACTATTCAAGGGTTGACTTCTGATTTGCCCGATACCCTGGAAAATAACAATGTTGCTTCTGTAGGGGTAAAGAACCTCTGTGCGCAACTTGCCATCAATAAGACCGATAAAACTTCCTATATTGTCCCTGGGCAAACGATTACTTATTTTATCCCAATCACCAATGTGGGGTTTATTACCGCCACTAATTTGATCATTACCGATCCATTGAGCAGTTTATTGAGTTATATAACTTATTCTTTTCGAAAACAAGATAATACACTCATTCCGTATACAAATATTACGTTAACGAAACCATCTACTGCCGGGGGTATTTATAAATGGACTTTACCTAATTTTACCCTGCCGCCAAATAACAAGATTACCATGACTTTGCGCACAAAAGTCGCCGATTCCCTGGTCAGCGGCGAGGGTGGAACAAATTTCATTAACAACGATGTTTTTATAAGGTATTTCGAAAAGGATAACGATGCCAAAATAAAAAGCGCAACCGATACATCTTATACTCCCAATCTGACTATCGTACAAAACAGTGTAAGCCCAACCGAGGGAAAAGTAAATGACCGATTAACCTTTAGTTTTCTCATCGCTAATCACAATCCATCCGTTCCAGCAACAAATGTAGTATTTACGGATACTTTTCCGAGTTATTTGTCATTTTATTCGAGTAGTCCACTCGGCAGCTATAATAGCGCAAGCAGAGTATTTTCGGTTAATCTGGGAACCATAAATTACAATAATCCACGAACCGTGACGATTTATATGACCATCAATAATGCGGCTTCTTCTACCCAAACCTTGAGCAATGTCGGCACTTTACATTTTTATCACGGAGGTATCTATCAATTTCGGCAGTCGAACACTGTCCAATACCGCATATTAGGCACTTCGACACTCCCAGGCACGGGTTTTCCGCCCTTGTCCTCCTCTGCAACCGCCCAGCCTGCGGCATTTTGGTTTATTTTGCTGCTGAGCATCTTTACCCTGCTGCTTGGATTAGGCGGGATTGGGTTTAGCCTGCTCAATCGAAATTCACCTTGGGCTGGTTGGAGCCGCCAGATGGGCTTATTAATCAGCTTGGCTGGCGGGTTATTCTTCGTGTTTGCGCTATTGGTCAACCAAAAGGGAAACTCACCAAAACTAACATTCCCCACAGCCAGTCCGCTAACGCTCAAGCCGGCTCCTCCTACTGCCGATATAAACGCTCCTGCTTTTCAGGATTTATCTACGCTTCCAGATTATCCCATCCCAACCCCGACCTCCATTCCAGCTGAGGTGAATGGTCAAGCGCCGGATGATTCCCCGCCAAATCGTATTTTAATTCCAGCTCTTGGATTGGATACGGTTGTCAAGTATGTGCCATTTGATGGGTTTACTTGGTTGATCTCTGGATTACAAAATGAAATTGCCTGGATGGGCAGCACCTCCTGGCCGGGTTTGGGCGGGAACACTGGTCTGGCAGGCCATGTCACCTTGCGCAATGGGTCGGATGGACCGTTCCGTCATCTGGATAGTTTACAAGCCAATGACATCATCACGGTGATCACCGACCGCAATATTTATACCTATCAAGTGCGCCAAAAACGGGTGGTCAATGACGATGATTTCTCCATCATCCAACCCAGCCAACAACCGATTTTGACCTTAATTACCTGCACCGGTTGGAATAGTGAATTCGGTCATTATTTGCAGCGCTTGGCGGTGGTGGCGGATTTGGTGGAGATGAAACCGCTATCTAACCATAGTGTGGTTGCTCCTTAGCTCAGCCTTTTAGGGTGGAGTGAATGGCGGGATATCCTCTCGCCATTTTTAATTGCTTAATATCGAATCCACTAAAACATTGCACCAGTGAAATCCTGATAAAAGCAAGCTGCGGGAGGGGAATTCTGCTTGATAATAAATCAGAAACAAAATCTGTTGATTGATTATGAGGTGGAAGGGAAGGCTGTTCGATAGCGAGGGCGGGAACAAGGGCTATAGAACAGATATTGAGGAATAAGAAATTACCCCCGCATTTCTGTAATAAAACGCTTCTCTATTCGTTTTATATTAAAAGGGTATTTATCTAGAATCGAAAATTAGGATAAGTAACTGCTCAGGCATGTCAATCTTGATGGAATTCAAAGCCTGATCTGTCATTTCGTAGGAGCGTCAGCGATTGAGAAATC
>DYKV01000369.1 GCA_020722415.1 Anaerolinea sp. | reverse complement strand
CAGATGATAAAACTTCCTTCGTATTCTGGAATACAGATTGTTGCCATTCTGGATAGTCGCTCCAATCATCACCGCTCTCAATAACTGCAATATCGTCATTCGTAATCGTGGTAAGTTCGCCAGTGACTTTATTCAAATAAGCATGTTCCTCATTTGAAAATACTTGCATTTCATCAACAAAGTCACGGAGAGAAACGACAACAGCCATACACAAATTATAACATTTGTGAACCAGAACCGCTAACGATAAAAAGAAAATACTTTATTTTGCACTAGGTTGCCTGACGGCATGGGCTTCAACCGCACGTGGAGCGAAGTTGAGCAACGTCGCCTGCAACCCGTTGTCAGCCCGCACTCTATGGCTTAAAGGCGCGGGCAATGAACGCAAGCTAGGCTTTTGTCTAGGCGGATTTCGGAGACCGTAATGCCAGGCCCGTCCAAATGGCTCCTAACAAATCAACAGCCCCGAACAGAATTAGAGGTGGACTGGCTAAGCCTAACAGCACGAAGGCGGCGAAAAAGACAATGACAGTGGAACGGACATAGCCCGTCCATCGGAAGAAGTCGGTCATCTCTTTGCGCGCTGCTTGAGTATAGTAGAAGCCTAAAAAGAGAACCAGCATTCCGACGACGCGAATCCATACTTCGGTGGTGCTGGGAAGGAAAAACATCGCGAGCAGGAAATTGGGTACTACAAGCAGGACAATGCCAAGCACCACGAGATACAAACCAAATACGAAGACACTCCGAGCACTGTTACTCATTTTCTTTACTCCTTTCAATCTCCAATTTGGACATACGCTGGCTATTGCTCAACGCATGTTACTCAATTTGTACTTCGCCTACCGCATTTGGATGGTAAAGGCGCAACGGCGAACTTGGCTTGCCCTGGTGATGAACAAGCGAGCTAACGGAGCGCTTCACCTGCGCCGCGCAGCAGAGCGGCGTCAGGTAGAAACGCGTGTAGCCAGCGTTCCATCTCATCTCACCGGCACAATCACCACACGACTTGAACAGCATCCTTGGCAATATTTGGGTCTCCGTTTACCAGAACCGCTTCTTCAACGATGGCTTGTACAACCAGCAGGCGGTCAAAGGGGTCTTTGTGATGGGCAGGCAAATTCACTAATGCTAGCACATGTGCCAGTGTAACGGGCAATATCTCGATGTTGTTGGTTTATCGTTGAGTCTCGATAATTTCTTTCAAAGGCAGAGCCAATCTGAGCTTTCCCAACTGAAGTTGAGTTGCATTTCCCAGATGCTGACCACATTGAGTAACAAAACGTTCTGGCGATCTTGACAGAGTGCCAAAGCCTACGGCAAGATTTTAACAGGTTCGCTATCCCACCAGATAAACGTGAGTGTATCCAGCAGCAACTTCATGCGTTGCCCGTCCAGGGTTCTTCAGGTAGAGGTTCATCAAAATCTGGGCTGGTCCAGATTGCCTCTAGGTGCAGACCTGCCACACGAGAAGAGACAGGCCCAAGGCGAGCCACAGGGGTTAGCCCATCCGTGAGTATCCACTCTACCCCTGAAGCGATTTGGGATAGTAATTCTTGTAATCGTACTTGCGCTTCTTTCATGTCAATCTGTTTGGTCAGCATTGCTCTTTCTCCTTAAACCAATTCGCGATCACATTACGTTGGCTAATGGTTGGTTTCAGCGGCAGCGACGGGGCAGGGGAGACTCCTTCGCCTAAAATCAACTCCGCTGGCTCGCGGCGCGTACCTTCAGCGGCAAAGCCGCTGTCCGCTGCAAACGGTGTTGGGCGGCCATCATTGCACAAGTTCCCAAGCAGAAAAAGGGTTACCGTGAGATGGATAGATGAGTTTTGCACCTTGGCTGATTAGCCTTTGCCAACTTTCATACACCATGTTGATATCTTCAACATAGATTGGGCGATGCCCTATTCCAGTCAGGCGCAAGAAATTCATGGCTACATCACCAACAAAAGCACTTCCATCGGATAGGATAACTGAGATGGAATCTCGGGAGTGACCTGGAGTATATAGGATTTTGCCATCAATCCCCATGTTCCTCAACAAATCAAAATCATCGCCCGTCAAGATAATGTCATTTTCTCCAAGATTCAATGGCGGGAATTTAAACTGCTGATGGAACAACTGGAAGATCGAAAAGACAAACTTTACACGGCGATTGACAGGATGCATTGTCTTTTCTGTCTCTCCCTGTTTCAAGGGCGCTACGGCATTGTGATGAGCAATGACGCGACATCCCGTCTTCTTGACTAATTCGGCCGCAAACCCTGCATGGTCATCATGGTGGTGCGTCAACAGTAAATACTTGATTTCCAATACATCTATCCCTAGCTTGGCGGTAGACTTTTGGAATTGCGGGAAGTAATCAGGATAAGATGTGTCTATGAGTAAGTAGCCATCTGCGCACTTGAGCAGATAGCACCACGTGAAGCCAAGTTTCAGTCTGTGAACTGTTGCATTGACTATCATGACACTTCTCTTCT
>DYKV01000368.1 GCA_020722415.1 Anaerolinea sp. | reverse complement strand
CGGTAAACCTAAAAGAAAATATAGCAGCTAGAACCCAATATTTACCCTCATTAAATGATGTCAAAGATGATTTAGTAAAAATGATCTTATGGACAAACATCAAAGAAGCATGGCTAGAAAATTAAAATATTCGCCTATTACTTTGCTTCGGTTAAAAGGTAACTTTGCATTTTCACTGGGATCACTTTCTCCCATGCAAGTTGTACAATTGAAGAAATTAAAAAGTGACGCCCCATTCAACAATTTTAATGGGATAATTAATCAAACAAATTTAAACCGGCTTGTATTTTGAACATTCGATTAATGCACCCAACCGGAGGATATTTGTATGTTAAACGATGTCTATAAAGAAGCTGAATCACGCATGAAAGGCGCTGTCCAATCGCTGGAAGAAGACTTAGCCGGCATCCGTACTGGCCGGGCGAGTCCGGCTCTCATCGAGCGTTTGCAAGTGGAATATTACGGAACCAATACCTCCCTCGTTCAATTGGCGACGATCAGTGTTCCAGAACCGCGTACCTTGCTCATCCGTCCATTTGATAGCACTACGCTGAAGGTGATCGAACGAGCCATTCTAGCCTCGGATTTGGGATTAACCCCTAACAATGATGGCAAGTCTATTCGTTTAAACCTCCCTCCGTTGACCGAAGAAAGACGGCGAGAATTGGTAAAGGTAGTTCATAACCGCCTTGAAGAAGCGCGGGTAGCAATTCGCAATGTGCGCCGCGACAGCATTCGTGATTTGCGCGATTTTCTCCAAGATAAATTAATCTCAGAAGACGAACAACAAAAAGGGGAAGCTGAACTGCAGAAACTCACTGACCGTTACATTGAAGAGATCAATAAAATTGGCGAAAAAAAGGAAAAAGAAATCCTGGAAGTTTAACAGGATTCGAGAACCGCATGGACCAAACTGACCCTGCAACCCTACCCGAAAAAATTCCCACCCATATTGCCATCATTATGGATGGCAATGGGCGGTGGGCATTGGCGCGTGGTCTGCCCCGGATGGCTGGACATCGTGCTGGAACAGAAAATTTACGGCGCATCATTGAAGCCTGCATCGAATTTGGAATTCAATATCTCACCCTCTACGCTTTTTCAACCGAAAATTGGGGGCGTCCGCTGGAAGAAGTACAGGGGTTAATGGGAATCCTGGAAAATGTGATCGATCGGGAACTGCAACAATTGTACGATCAAGGGGTGCAATTACGCCATATAGGACGCCTTGATCGCTTGAAACCAGCTCTGCGTAGAAAAGTCCTTTATGCGGTTGATTACACCCGCAATAATGATCGTTTGATACTGAATGTCGCTTTTAATTATGGCGGACGGGATGAAATTGTTTGTGCAGTACAACGCTTGATCCAAGATGGAGTCAAAGCGGAAGAAGTCACCGATCAATTAATCAGCCGCTATCTTTTTACCGCTGGCGTTCCAGATCCGGACCTGATCATCCGTACATCTGGTGAGCTGCGAGGTAGTAATTTTTTAATTTGGCAGGGAGCCTATTCGGAGTGGTATTTCACACCCACCTATTGGCCAGATTTCGATAAGGAAGAATTAAGGAAAGCATTGTTTGAATACAGCCGTAGAGAGCGCCGCTATGGGGGTGTAATCTCAAAAGATAAAGGACCCTCATCCCATGCTGGCTAACCGTATTTTAGTTGTCATTATCCTCCTCCCGATTGGCATGTGGGTTATCCATCAAGGAGGTTGGGTATTTGCTGTAACTGTGGCAATCCTAGCTGGGATAGCTGCTTGGGAAGTGGGGAACATGTTTAACCACAATGGATGGAAACCTTTTGTTTGGGGAATGCCCATTGGCGCTGGATTAATTGTGTTAGCCCGCTACTACGATGGTATGGAAGCTTCAGCGTGGGCAATTAGTTTAGTTATTTTAACGAGCATGACCTACCATTTGGTTGAGTATGAGCAGGGACGCGACCTCGCAGCCAGCGATTTTGCCATTTCATTGATGGGAATGGTTTATTGTGGCTGGATTGGAGGTTATCTCGTTTCCTTACGGCAGTTACCAGAGGGGATGTGGTGGATATTGCTAGTATTGCCAATCGTCTGGCTCGCCGATAGTGGCGCTTTTGCTGTTGGGCAGAGTTTTGGAAAACATTCCCTCAGCCCACGCTTGAGCCCTAAGAAAACCTGGGAAGGGTATTGGGGAGGTGTTTTCACCGGGTTAGTGGCCGGATGGGCATTAGCAATTTTATGGAGGATCGGCGCTGGTCCCAACACGCTCATCACCCCTTGGAAAGGGGCAACTTTAGGTTTCATTTTATCTGCTCTCACACCCTTAGGTGATCTTGGCGAGAGCATGATTAAGCGCCAGGTGGGGGTAAAGGATTCTTCTAATATTTTGCCTGGCCATGGGGGGGTGTTTGACCGGATCGATTCCTGGTTGTGGGCGGGGGTTTTGGGATACTATTTGGTGATCTGGTGGCTGGGACGAGGTTAAACTAAAGGAAGATAAA
>DYKV01000367.1 GCA_020722415.1 Anaerolinea sp. | reverse complement strand
CCTCTCCCGTTCGCGGGGTAGGTATCGATTGATAGCATTTTGGTTCGTTTTGTATATTCATAATCCTTTTCTCTGTGATTGTATTTTAACATCATACGAATGGCATGGGACGTGCTCGTTATAGTATTACCGGGCAACATTTGCATCGAACGCGCAAATGTTGTAGACATTGATGTCGCCGTTTGGCTGCGGCATGAATGCCGCGTTACGATTCACAATTTAAAGAATGTTGCACCAACTGACATAATCAATTAAGTTTTATAATATTAATACACAGATTGGTTAGCATGCTTTTAATGTCATATAATAATAGGATATATTCTGTGGCGCGAGACAACGGAATGGCTTGGCATTTTTTATTTCTCTGAGCAGTATTCATGATGTTAAGCGACCACAAAAATTAATCCATCAAGGATATTACAACGTGCATACATCATTAGACTGTATTCCCTGCATATTGCGTCAAGTACTCGATGCTTCCCGATTGATCTCGAATGATCCGGCTTTCCATGATCAATCCCTGCGGGATGCTTTGGGCTGGCTGCAAGACACTGATTTAAATCTCTCTCCTCCGGCTATTGCCCAGGTTATCCATCGTTCGCTCCGCCAAAAAAGCGGGATGGATGATCCTTATCATTCAATAAAAGCTAGGCAAAATCAGTTGGCATTGGAGATGATCCCCTTTCTCAAAGATAAAATCAATTCTTCTGAAGACCCCTTGCTTCTGGCTGCTCGTCTGGCAATTGCTGGAAATATTATTGATTTAGGTGCGAATGGCGATCTAGAGCTGACGGATATTGAAAGATCGATCGCTCAAGCTTTATCTATGCCATTTGTGGGTGATGAAGAGAAATTTCGCCAGGCGATAAAGTCTGCTCAATCCATTTTATATCTTGCCGATAATGCGGGAGAAATAGCCTTTGACACCCTGCTAATTGAGCAGATTTCACCCGAACGGGTAACCCTGGCGGTACGTGGTGCCCCGGTTATCAACGATGCAACCATGGAAGATGCAATTATGGTCGGATTGGATAAAATTGTCAGAGTGATCAGTAATGGTTCGGATGCTCCAGGGACTATTCTTGATGATTGTGATGATAATTTTCGGCAGCTATTTCGCAGCGCTGATCTGATTATCGCCAAGGGGCAGGGAAATTACGAGACCTTGAATGATGAAAAGGCAAATATATTTTTCTTATTTAAGGTCAAATGCCAAATAGTATCCCGCCTCGTAAATCAACCAATTGGAACGCAAATTCTGACGCAGACATGTTAAAAAGAAATTTCATTGCGGGAATATGGCATGGGGCATTTCTGGCGTTAGGGATGGCATTAACTCAGCCAACAACGGTTATATCTTCTTTTGTGGCGGATTTAACTGCTTCGACAGTATGGGTTGGGGGGCTTTCCAGCGTGTTAACAGTGGCTGAGGCTTTGCCACAACTGTTCGTGGCGCGTTGGATTGAACCAAAACCACGCAAAAAACCATTTTTATTAGCGGCGATAAATTTACGTATTCTGAGTTGGGGAATACTGGCTGGGCTGATTTATCTTATCGGGGGGGACAAACCCCTCACCTTGGCAAAAATATTAGTTGTTATGCTCATTGTTTTTTTTGCGGGAGGTGGTTTTGCGAACATTCCCTATACTGACATGATAGGAAAGATGATTCCCGCTGGAAAAAGAGGTGCGTTTTTTGGGGGAAGAGGGGCGATCGCGGCTCCCCTATCTGTCGGCGCTGCGCTGGCAGCTCAACAAATTCTGGTAAAGGTGCCATACCCAAATAATTATGCCATGTTGTTTGGATTTGCGGCGATAAGCCTATTTATCGCTTCCCTAGGTTTTTGGGTAATGGATGAACCGAAAGCCATTGCTCACGAAAATAAGTATCTCTCCTGGCATGCATACTGGCAGCAATTAATCACAGTTAGTCGTCATCTAAAAACTTTTATTTATGCTCAAGTGTTTACTGGATTTAGTTTGATGGCTTTGCCTTTTTATGTCGTCTATGCCCAGGATATCTTACATGCACCAACTGGGGCTTTGGGTTGGTATTTATTGATGCAAGTTTTAGGAGGAGCGCTGTCTAATCTCCTTTGGGCACGGGTTGTGGATCAAAGGGGTAGCCTCTATATGTTGAGAATCTGTGCAATTATCTCGACGGTCACCCCGCTGATTGCGATTACTTCAAGGTCTTTGGGTTGGATAAGTATGCTATTGGTATTTTTCTTAGCTGGCGCATTTATCAATGGACGCAGCGTTGGTTTTCAGAGTGCATTGTTGGATATTGCTCCACCCGCCGAACGGGCTACTTATGCAGCTTTGGATGGAGTAATGGTATTACCTATTTCTTTCTTACCTTTTTTCGCTGGATTATTCTTGCAACATTTTTCATACACCGCTTTATTTGTAATAGTCAGCCTGTTTGTTGGCACAGGAGCTTTTATCATTCAACAATGGATGCTGAAAATAAGGTTATTGGCATGAAGCAAA
>DYKV01000366.1 GCA_020722415.1 Anaerolinea sp. | reverse complement strand
CGCTACCACCGATGCCCGTCTTTCTGGCTCCAAGCCAGTGACGTGTTTTGTCCATCTTATTCCTCCTTGTTTATTTTTCAGGGCGAATCCTGCCCCATTGTTTTCTCAATTTCGTCCATGTGGCCGCCAAAAGTTGCTTGGCGTTCTCGACATCCATTGTCGTTTCGTGGCGTGAGTAGTGCCATAAAGCCACCTTCTTCATAGCATTCTCATCACCATTCCAGCTTGACAACGGGCAAGTGGGCACGGAAACTGTGATGTAATGCCCCTTGCCCTTTTCAAGCATAAAGAGACACTTTTCCCAAGCTGGCAAATTGGCCTTAACTAAAGCCAAAAAGTCACCTGCTTTAGACACTATTCTAAAGTGTTTGCGCACTTTAAACAGTGTCACAAACTGTACCACGTACCAACCATTTTTGATGTCGTGGTCAGTGTCGTTTTCGGCATCTATATATGCCTTCCCTATGCGGTTATTAACCACAAGTTTGACATAAAGGTCGATGTCGTTAATCCTTTGTAACTTTTTTATTTTTTCCATCATCTAACCTTTCCCATCGGGAATTTTAACACCAATGGTCTGTCTTGCCATTTTTTTAGCTCACCCGTTAGAGCTTTTGGAATATCCAGGCCAACTCTGGCTACTAAATATGGCCTCCAAGCTTTCGGTTACGCCCACTCGGGAGGCGGATAAGATGACAACGTCTTCGTCCAAATCAGGCTAACTTATCATGACCTGCGCACTACATTTTTACTGCCGTGCGCTCGGCAGGCCTGCCCATGTGCCCCTGCCAAGGGGTCGGTGGGCTATAAATTAGATCATATTTGATATGAGCCTCCCGTCTCTGGTTAGCACATAAATGGGGAGTCCATATTTACGGGCTATTACTTCACAGGTTTTTAATACATGGGGGCTGATTCTGTGTGGGGATTTCAGGACGATCCCCACGAAGTGAGGTTTCACCCAACACTCCGCGTGTTGGGACTTAGCATCACCCTCCCGCCTCGTCTTGACGAGGGTGCCGTTGCGATACTCGGACCAGACGTCCGAGCGAAATTTTCGCAACACGGCAGATTGCGGGACCAAAAGACCAACCAGTGCGTGGTTGATCGATGAGCCGCACTTCTTTAGGTTCTCAGCGGCGAGGGCCTTTTTCTCTGTCTGGGTCAACTCCCAGACAAGAGCTTTTCCAAGAGAAGCCTTCTTGTTAAAGGCTCCCATCCACCTCACTATCATACGACTTCTCCTTTTTTTATATCTACTCTTGACAATTACATTGATATCAGGTAAATTGGGATTTGTCAAGAAGTTTTTTATAAAATTTAAAAAAAAAGGAAAAAGAGCAGAGCATGGAAAAAAAAGACAACAACACGTTGGGAAAGTTTATCTTTAACAGTGCACTTTTAAAGATGTGTGACGGGCACGTTGGCGCAGCAATTTTATTGGCTTATGTGATAAGCGAAGTTAAAAAACGAAGATACACAAAAGGCAAGAAAGCTTCTTTTGCCTCTACTGACGCCGATGTGATGACAGCACTTGGCAATAGCTTCCCCGTCAACAAATTAACCTTAGCAAAGAACAAGCTAAGGAGGTTGCCCTTTATTACAATCAAGCCCTTGGGTCACCCACCCGTGACCCATTATATTATAGACATGGCGGCATATAAGGTCGCCTTGGAGGTGGCAAACCAGACAAAAAAAGAACCTAAAAAAGAGGAGTTATAACATATAACCTAATAAAATACTTGAACATTTCGCCAAACTGCAACGTCCTTGACGTTTTATCCTTAGTCGATAAAATGATTAAGGCAGCTCACCTTGTAAAGGAGGTCGAATCATGAAGTTGGCAACCTTACAATCTATAGGCAACAGGTTATTTGTTTGCTCGCCTCGTCTGGTTAAATGCACAGGCAGCCTAAACGCCGCAGTCTTTCTCTGCCAGATAATTTACTGGCTGGATGAAACAAACGTTGATGAAGGTGTCTATAAGACGGCGGAAGAAATTGAAAACGCGATAGGGCTAAATCGTAACGAGCAGAACTACGCCCGCAAGAAGTTAACCAAGCTTGGAGTCCTCTCCGAAAAATACGAGCGCTCCATACGCAAGATACTTTACCGCGTGGATCTGGAGCAATTGGATAAAATATTACGGGCAACCAATATTGAAGATGTTGAAAATTCAGCATCACATGTTGAAAATTCAGCATCACATGTTGAAAATTCAGCATCACATGTTGAAAATTCAGCATCACATGTTGAAAATTCAGCATCACATGTTGAAAATTCAGCATCACATGTTGAAAATTCAGCATCACATGTTGAAAATTCAGCATCACATGTTGAAAATTCAGCATCACATGTTGAAAATTCAGCATCGTATATAAGGTATAATAAAGAAGATCTAAGATTAAGATCAGATTTAAAAACAGATCTAAAAGCAGATCAAGATCTATATAATAATACAACACCTCCACCGAATTTGATTTTTTTGCAAACGCCAGCAGCACC
>DYKV01000365.1 GCA_020722415.1 Anaerolinea sp. | reverse complement strand
CGGGCGTTGCGATTAGCGCGGGAAGCCTGGAGCGATTTTGTAACCGTGAGGGACAAGATTGTTGCGGATAGCGGATACAAAGATGTTGCAGGTCTTCCAGAAGATAGTAAGATAGAACAAGAGGAATTGAATAGAACTGCATTGAAAGTTGCCAATGCCAAGATTGAAGAAGCTAGCAAACAAGAAGTGGATATTGCGCTTACTCCAATGAAGCTAGAAGATGAGATAGGATTATCGGTTAAATTGGCAGAGGCGACCTGGTGGATGTGGGAGTAGTTATGCTAGATATAATTTAGTAAGCGTTGAGAGGAATGATTCGTGAACAAAATAAAAGTTGTTAAAAATAAAATAGTCAGGCACTTTCGCAAATTGCCCAAAGAGAAAATCGAGCAATTGTATCAAGAGAAGGCAAAGGAATGGATAGATAAGCCTGGCATTATTGGCATTGCTCATGATGGTAAAAGGCTAATCGTCTATCAAGATAAGAATACAATGATAGCCAACACTGTAAACGAATACTCTGACAGTGATGTGAAAATTATCAAGATAGAGCCTTTTACATTTTTATTGAATGATAGTGATGATTATAAGAGCCAAGTAATTCGAACTAATAGGGTTCGCCCCATCTTTGGCGGAATATCCGTTGGACATAAGGATGTTACCGCTGGGACTTTGTCTCTGATTGTCAGAGACAAAATCACAAAAGAGCCATTGATTCTTTCTAATAATCATGTGCTGGCTAATCTCAATCATGGCAAAATAGGGGATGCAATTTTACAACCTGGCGCCGCGGATGGCGGCACAATTGCCGATAAGGTGGGAGAGTTAGAGAGATTTATTCCACTCGCAAATAATGTCACGGTAGATTGTGCGGTTGCGAAGCCAACGGTAGATGTAAAGAAATGGAATGAAATTCTTGGATTAGAGGATGTTTGGTTTATAGCCGACCCCGCAGTTGGTCAAACAGTAATAAAATCAGGGCGAACTAGCGGAGTTACTAGCGGAACGATAAAACAAGTAAATGCCACAATAAAAGTAAATTATGGTAACAAGGATTATGTATTTACCGATGTTGTAATATCTGATATAAAATCTTCGCCAGGGGATAGTGGTTCTGCAATCATTGAAAAATACAAAGCAAAATTGGTGGGTTTATTATTTGCTGGCAATGGTTCATTGACTGTATTGTGCAAAGCGACAAATGTGTTTGAGCAATTGGGAATTGAACTAATGCCCCATCCTCCACTAATCTTGGACTTATCCCATTATAATGGAACTTTAACTGATAGCATGGTACAAGATATGTACAAAAAAGGGGTGAGGGGGCTATTCCTAAAAGCATCAGAAGGCGGAAGCTATAAGGATGACCAATTTGCAAACTCAGTTGAGGTATGCAGGCGGAATGGAATGCTTTGGTCTCCCTATCATTTCTGTCGAGCAAACATAAGTGCCAACATACAATATAACAATTTCATATCGGCTATTGGTGACAATGTTCCAGATTTCCAACCGATGATTGACATTGAGACAACGGATGAGCAATCACCAGAGAAAATTACAAGTGTAGCATTAAAACTGTTGGAATTAGTTGATGCTCATTTCTCTGGACAGGGATACAACCCCCCTTGGATTTATACACGTGGTTCATTTGCTAACGCTTATTTTTTGCCAAGCGATAAATGGGCTAAATATCCGTTAATGGTTGCCCGTTGGTATACGGACAATTGGGATTATTCAGAAGGTAGCTATGTAGACCCCTACTTTCCAAAACAGTGGAAAAGTGTTGGGGCAAAGCTCTGGCAAAATAAGGCAGACAAAGATGGACTTGGCGCTTACTTCGGGCTATCATGTAATGATGTAGATGTTAGTTATATTTTAGATGAACCTTATTTTGATAGTTGTTTAGTCCATGAGCCGCCTTCACCACCTCCTCCGCCCCCTCCGCCTTCGCCACCGCCATCACCACCGCCGCCAGCCGAATATAAGACTGGGACATTTACTTGGGGCAAAGTAACAGTTGATTCGCTTCGAGTTAGGACTGTGCCGAACACGAATAATAATTCGTCAATAATATATATATTGAAGAAAGATGAAGAGGTTGAGGTGCTAGAAGAAGTGAAAGATAACGTTGGTAACACCTGGGCGAGGATAGGACATCGTGAATATGCCGCGATGTTGTATAACGGACGTAGATATATTGAATACATTCCGGTTAATTGAGGCTAGAATATGGCTACCAATGCTGAAATTGTAACCCTAATCAAATCATTAGAAGCAAAATTGGATGTGCAAATTGACGCTCATGAGAAGAGAATTACGATGTTAGAATCAGTTGTTAAAGGGAATAATCACGAAGGATTGAGTGAAGGACTATCCCGCCTAGATGAGAGAGTAGAATTGCTATCCAATAATCTGGCTAAAATCACGGAATATTATGATAAAATTTCGGAAGCCATTAATGATTTCAAAATCGCAATTGCTACATTAAAGAGTGATAAAGAGAAAAACAT
>DYKV01000032.1 GCA_020722415.1 Anaerolinea sp. | reverse complement strand
ATCTTCGCCCATATCGAGAAATCCTATCTCATTCATATAAAGTGGGTAATTTAGTGGTATATTAAGCGTTGATAATGAGAATCACGACTATGTGGCGAAAAAAATATTTTCAGGCGCGATTACTATTAATCTTGCTGGGGGCATTTGTATTCATAGCTTACCCTACCAAAGCGCAGAGTCTTCCTATCCTGCGCACGCTTGAGGTAGATTTGTGGCCTGAATACGATCACCCTTCTGTGCTTGTGATCTATCATATCACTTTGGATCCCGAGGTGACACTGCCAGTAGATCTTAAAATTCGCATTCCTACCAGCGCAGGGGAACCTAATGCGGTCGCGGTAAAAGAGGCCGATGGAGCGCTTTTAAAAATAGCCTATACTCGAACGGTTATGGGGGATTGGAGTGAAATTAACTTTTCTGCCACAATGCCCCAAATTCAATTGGAGTATTATGATCCAAACTTGATCAAAACAGGGCAACAACGGAGTTTCAGCTATCAATGGCTTGGAGATTATGCAATCCGTGAGCTGGTTATTAAAGTGCAACAACCGATTGGGGCGAGTGATTTGACCATCCAGCCAAACATGACAAAAACAGTTACGGGCAACGATGGAATGATTTATTACCGCACTGAGGCAGGTGAACTGGAAGCTGGGCAGAGTTTCGTCGTCAACATAAAATACAAGAAAGCCTCTGATGCACTTAGTGCGGAAAGCTTACAGGTTCAACCGTCTATGCCTATGGGAGGAACAACAGCAGCCCGCCGCACTATTTTGAATTATTTGCCATTTATCTTGGGTAGTTTGGGGTTCCTATTAATATTTGGCGCGGCATTCTGGTGGTATTACCAATCTGGATTAGTAAAAAAGGGTTCAAAAGACAGCCACCGCAGACATAGACTGGTGATTGCGCCTGAAGAAGTGATCCCAGAGGGGTATATATACTGTCATCACTGTGGAAAGCGAGCTCTTCCTGGGGATCGTTACTGCCGGACTTGTGGGACTAAATTGCGTGTATAAAACTCTCATTATGCAATGGATATTGAGGATTATTTATAGGTTGATCTGGGAGACCAGATATCATTCTGGAGGTACAAAGTGGAGCAATTCGAACAGAAAAAAGGTAAGCCAATCAAACAATCCAATCGAATCAAGTTTTGGATTGGTGGTCTATTAATCATTAGTGCGATTGTTTATTTGATCGTCTCTTCAACCCAAGCCAACGCACAATATTTTCTGACCGTTGAGGAATTACAAGCCAAAGGAGATCAGATGATCGGGCACGATGTCCGCGTTTCGGGTGCGGTAATTGGCGACACAATACAATATGATCCACAATCCTTAAAGTTAACTTTCGAGGTAGCCAATGTTCCCGGCGATAATAAGGTGATTGAAGAACAAGGTGGTCTGGCAGCTGTGCTTCACGCGGCGGTGAATGATGCGAATCAACCAAGATTGAAGGTTGTTTACAATGATGTCAAACCGGATTTGTTGAAGAACGAAGCCCAAGCGATTATGACCGGAAAATTAGGTAATGATGGGGTATTTTATGCGCAGGAATTATTGTTAAAATGCCCAACCAAATATGAAGAAGCGTTGCCACAGCAGAGCGGTGGTTAATTTTATTGGATTGAGCTAAATAAACTGGAGTATTCATGATTGCAAATATTGGATATGGTGCTTTATGCATCACGCTTGTCATTGCGGTTTATGGAATTGTAGCAGCCATATATGGAAGCCAGCGGAAGTCTCCTTATTGGGTGGATAGCGCCCGAAATGCCATGCTGCTTACATTCCCATTATTAACCCTGTCTGTAATCGCTCTAGAGATTCTATTGGTCAATGGAAATTACGAGTTAGACTATGTTGCTTCGGTCACCAGTAAAAGTATGCCATTGTATCTAAAAATAACTGCCTTGTGGGGTGGGCAAGCCGGCTCTCTCGTGTTTTGGACTTGGGTGATGTCTGCCTTTGCCTCGGCAGTCACATTACGTAACTGGGAGCGCGATCGTGAGTTTCTTCCTTGGGTGATTGTCGTCGCCTTAGTGACATTGACTTTTTTCTTGGGATTAATTATCTTTGTGGAAAACCCGTTTGCCCGCGTTTGGGTTTTTGGGGGAAGCGTGATTGTCAAATCAATGTTCCCTCCTGCGGGTGCAGCTTTGTTTTTCCAGGAGGATGGGCGGGGGTTGAATCCCTTACTTCGTCATCCAGGGATGATCATCCACCCCCCCATGTTATATATTGGGTTCGTTGCCTTCGTTATTCCATACGCTTTTGCCATCGCAGCCCTGATCACTGGCCGAACAGATGATCGCTGGATCCGCATCACTCGCCGCTGGACATTGGTGGCATGGCTATTCCTCTCCTTGGGTTTGTTGTTGGGCGGGCGTTGGGCTTATGACGTCTTAGGTTGGGGGGGGTATTGGGGGTGGGATCCAGTCGAGATTTCCGCTTTAATGCCTTGGCTGACTGGAACTGCCTTTCTGCACTCGGTCATGATCCAAGAAAAACGCGGCATGCTCAAACACTGGAATATGGTGTTGATAATTTTGACCTATGACCTGGTGATATTTGGGACATTTTTGACAAGATCCGGGGTTTTGTCTTCAGTGCACGCCTTTGCGCAAAGTTCGATCGGTCCCCTCTTTTTTGGTTTTATTGGCCTTACTTTTGTTGTCTCCCTATCCTTGCTGCTCAACCGCTGGAACGAATTAAAATCAGAAGCGCACTTGACTTCTCTGTTATCCCGCGAAGCGCTTTTTTTGTTGAACAACCTTTTGTTTTTGGGTATTCTCGTGGTCTCCTTTTGGGGAGTGATCTTCCCCCTGCTGTCTGAATTGATCACCGGTCAAAAAGTAACGGTTGGACCTCCTTTTTATCAGCGCGCAACGGCTCCATTGTTTGCTGGACTGTTGTTATTGATGGGTATAGCGCCTTTATCGGCTTGGCGACATTCAACAGTTCAAACGTTGGGTAAAGCGCTTTGGAAACCGACCATTGTGTCTCTTTTCGGACCATTGATTGCTGCTGTTTTTGGTATTCATTATTGGGCAGCGCTGCTTGGATTTTGGTTGGTAGCTTTTGTTGCTTCGGTCACCTTCTATGAATATGGACGTGCGGTAATTGCCCGAAGCCATAGCCGTTCCGAACCAATCTGGCGCGCTTTTTGGGAATTAGCTGGCCGTAACCGCCGCCGCTATGGCGGGTACATTATTCATCTGGGTGTTGCTATGATGGGTCTAGGGATCATCGGTGTGGAAATGTTCCAAACAGAAACGCAGGGGACAATTGGACCGGGGCAGGAACTCAAATTAGGTCATTATTCAATCAGTTATGATTCGATCGCTATCTTTGATACTTCTGATGGGCGGAATGTTGCCCGAGCAGTGGTGAATATTTACAAGGATGGACATTTAGTTGGAGAAGTATATCCCCGGCGAGATTATTATTATGAATCCCAACAACCGATGACAATTCCAGGAGTGCGGAGCACGATGGAAGATGATTTATATGTGATACTGGTAGATTGGAAACCGGTTTCAACAAGCATGGCTACCTTTAAGATTTATCATAACCCGTTAGTAAACTGGTTGTGGTTAGGCGGCTTGGTATTTATTTTGGGAGCATTGGTGGCTGCTTGGCCGGATCGGGATGAACAAACTGTGCGAGTAAAAAAGAAAAAAGAGAGCTTGGTGCGGTCTAACGCCTAGTCGAGAGAGTTTAGAATGAAAACGCGAAATGCCATAAAATTATTGTTTTTCTCTATCGGGATGATGGTAGTTTTTTCTTCCTCGATAGTCGCCTTGGCGCAATCAGGTTCTCCGCCAACGATCACCGATGATCAGGTGAATGCCATTGCCAAAGAATTATATTGCCCGGTTTGTGAAAACGTTCCCTTGGATGTTTGCGGCACCCAAGCCTGCGAACAATGGCGAGAATTAATCCGTCAAAAGCTAGCGGAGGGTTGGAGTTCCGTACAGATTAAGCAGTATTTTGTGGATCAATATGGATATCGGGTATTAGCCACACCCCCGGCGCGTGGTTTTAACTGGCTCATCTATGTAATACCGCCGCTTTCGATTTTAGCTGGAGGGTTCATTCTCTATCGGGCATTGAGAAGCTGGAAAACTTCTCAGATGGTGAATAAGCATCAGGGCGACAATTCGCTGTTAAATAAAAAAGATGATTATTTAACCCGCATCGAGGAAGAACTTAAGCAACGATAAACCATTGGTTAATAGGATAAGCAAATAAAAATGGAAAATCGTAAATCGGAAAGTCACACCTCCTTTTCCAAGAAAAAAACTATCTGGGGACGTATTTTTGTCTGGGGAGCATTAATCATTTTTTTAATCTTGCTCGCCTTAGGTCTCTTACGCACCCAAAAAGGGCCAGTTGGGGTTGGGGATAAAACACCAAATTTCACCTTAACCACCTTTGACGGTGAGCAAATCTCTTTATCAAGCCTAAAAGGAAAGGTGGTGTTGATTAATTTTTGGGCATCTTGGTGCACACCTTGTGAGCAAGAGGCGGCGGAATTGGAAATGGCATGGCAATCTTATCAAGGATCGGGTAAAGTCATCTTTCTCGGGGTTGATTATGTAGATACAGAACCAGAGGCGCAAGCTTATTTGCAGAAATACAACATTAGTTATCCGAATGGGCCCGATTTAGGAACCCGCATTTCGCAAGCTTTTCGCATCCGTGGAGTACCTGAAACATATATCTTAGATCAAAATGGGATTATCCAATTTGTGCAGATTGGGCCATTTCGTTCGAGTTCCCAAATTCAATCGGTGATCGACTCGTTTCTCCAACCGTGAGGAAATAAATATGGATATTGGCTCGATTTTCTTCTTGTTAGGTTTATTTATCCTGGTTGTGTTGTATATAACTCGTCCTTTTTTGGTGCGTCGGGCGGTGATGGTGACCAAGGAAGAACAGACCCTCTCGACATTACTGGCTGAGAAAGAACGCCTGTTATCTACCCTGCAAGAATTAGATTTTGATTACAACCTAGGAAAAATTCCGGATGAGGACTATCCAGATCAGCGCCAAGCATTGCTAACGGAAACTGTACAGTTAATGAAGCAGCTAGATGCAATCAACCGCAGCGAAACACCTAGCAGACCTTTAGAACAGATTGAAAAATCACTAGCGGATCGGCAAACGATGCGCCGCCAAATTGTGGCTGATGCAGCTCCTGATGACGAATTAGAAGCATTAATTGCTGCCCGGCGCCGAGATAGAATGGAGAAGGCGGCTGGATTTTGCCCGCAATGCGGAAAGCCGATCTTGCAATCCGATCGATTTTGCCCAAAGTGCGGTGCGCCTCTCCACCGGGAAGAAGAACATGTTGGATAAATTTCTGCCAATGTTCAAGCGTTTCCATTTTTCATATCCTTTCGCCTTTAAACTCGGAAATCTTCTTGTTGTTCTTCTTCTGTTAAGCGGCTGTTCATTTAATCTGGCAGGGGATGTTACTCCACCACCTGGTGAAGAATCAGTTTCTCTGATGCGGACTCAGCCAGTCGAATCGGTCTCGGGTATCTATCCGCTCGTCCCACCAGATGCGCAAAATGGCAAAACGATTTTTCAGGAGAAGTGTGCAGTCTGTCATGGGACGAGTGGCGCGGGGGATGGTCCGCGCGCTGCCCAACTTGCCAACTCTGTACCGGCGCTTGCCTCATCAGATGTTGCTCGTCAAGCAAGCCCAGCCAGCTGGTTCTCTATCGTCACCCGTGGGAATTTGGAACGATTCATGCCTCCCTTCCCCAGTTTAAGCGATAGCCAACGCTGGGATGTGGTTGCCTATGCTCTTTCACTGAGCGCGTCCGCAAAAAACATTCAAGAAGGCGAAGCCCTGTTTAAACGGTATTGTGTTGATTGCCATGGGGTGTCTGCGAAAGGGGATGGACCTAAATCGGCAAGCTTACCCAAACCTCCTACGAATCTAACTGATTTAGCCTTTAGTGCTTCAAAAACAGGTTATGATTTATACCACAGCATTGTCATGGGCGTTCAACCGGGCATGCCTTCTTTTGCAGAAAAGTTGAGCGAAGATCAACGCTGGGCAGTCGTGGATTACCTGCGCTCCTTGACCTTTACAGTTTCACCAGAGCAATTATCTGCATCAGTGCCTGAAGTGGTCAACGAATCTCCAGAAACACAGACTCCCCGAAATACCGAAACAGCTACGCCTCCTTCTACACCACAAGAGATGCTCACAACAACTCAGCAAGCTGACTCTACTTTCGGGAGCATTACGGGTAAAGTGACCAATGGATCAGGAGGCAGTGTGCCGCCCGATTTAGTGGTCACCTTGCATGCATTCGAAGATATGCAGACAGTGTTTACCGATACGACTAAACTGCAAGCGGATAACACCTATTTCTTCCCGAAGGTGGAACTAGTAAAAGGTCGAGTATATATTACTGTAGTGAAATATGATGGGACAACCTACGCATCGGATGTCAATGTAGCGCCGCCAAATGGCGGTACATTGGATATGCCAATTACCATCTATGAAACCACCACCGATCCATCGGTGATAAAGGCGGATCGACTACATTTATTCTTTGATTTTGAAGATGAAAAGACTATCCGGGTGGTTGAATTGTATGTTATGTCCAATACTTCTAATAAAACCCTCATTCCTGCACCTGGCCAAAATTATACTGTACGTTTTAAACTCCCGGTAGGCTCTTCTAACCTTGAATTCCAAGACAGTGTGCTGGGTGAACGTTATATAGCCACACCAGATGGCTTTGCGGATACTTACTCCATCCGTCCTGGACGCGGAAATTACCAAATTCTGTTCTCTTTCACCATGCCTTATAATCGCAGATTGGAACTTGTCCAGCCGGTATTAATTCCGATTGATGCGACGATTGTTTTGGTGCCAGAAGGTGTTTTGAAGGTGCGCTCAAGTATGCTCAAAGATGATGGCCGCCGTGATGAACAAGGCACGCTCTATCACATTTATAGCGGCAACAGCCTTGCTCCTAATGATGAGATTCGCTTAACTCTAACCGGCCAATATGGCGGGAACGGTTTTTCTGTGCTTGGAGGCAGCCGCAATGGGATAATTGCTGGGCTGATTGTTTTCGGATTAGCTTTTATCATCGCCGGCATCTGGTTCTATCGGCATATCCGATTGGAAGAAGTGGGAGAAGAGGAAGCCAATGCAATTGCCACCCCTGAGACAAAAGAAACGATTATGGATGCGATCATCGCACTTGACGATCTCTATCAGGTGGGTGGGCTTCCTGAAGAAGCTTATCGGTATCGGCGAAATGAATTAAAGGAAAAACTAAAAAATCTTCACCAGAATAGAGAAGGAAATGAGCGGGGCGGATAAATGGTGAAAGTGCATGGTTTGGTAAAACGATTCGGACTTAAGACGGTTTTACGGAATATTGATCTAACTGTAAAACAAGGAGAGTTTGTCGCTATACTTGGCCCGAATGGAGCTGGTAAATCCACCCTGCTGCGGATTTTGGCAACATTATCCAGACCGAATGTTGGGTATGTAGAAATTGCCGGGTATCAACTACCTTCCCAAGCAGCTTATGTCCGTCAACATTTAGGGGTGGTTACCCATTTCCCTTTATTATATGGAGATCTCACAGCCGAAGAAAATTTGCGTTTTTATGGGCGCATGTATCATATCTCCCATCTAACCGAACGGGTGAGCGATGTGCTCCAGTTGGTTGGGTTATACTCACGACGAAGAGACCTTGTACGCACCTATTCACGGGGGATGCAACAACGCTTAGCGATAGGACGAGCGATCCTGCACGATCCATCCGTGATTTTGTTTGACGAACCCTACACCGGTTTAGATCAAGAAGCATGTGATATGCTGGATAGTTTATTGCTTAACGTAGCAACTCAGGGACATACCATTATCATGACCTCTCATGATTTATGGCGAGTAGCAGAGCTGGCATCCCGCTTCGAGATTTTAACGAATGGTAAAATTGTTGCGTCGGCTGAAAAGAAGGACTTGCCAGCCACTTATCTGTTGGATTTTTACCGTCAGGCAATCCAGGAAATATAAAGTGCATGATGACCGAGGATGAGCAGATCGCTTATGAGAAGTTTTCTTCGCCATTGACGAGTTTAAAACTCTATCTGCGGGCGATTTTAGCGGTGCTTGGAAAAGATATAACTGCCGAGATGCGCAGCCGCGAACTGTTGTCGAGCATGTTTGTATTCGCCTTGTTAGTCATTTTGATTTTTAATTTTGCTCTCGAATTGGACATATCAACTCGTTTAACAGTCACCGCGGGCGTTTTGTGGGTGACTTTTGCATTTGCGGGGACTTTAGGCCTGAACCGTTCGATGGCGAGCGAAAAAGACCGCGCCTGTCTGGATGGCTTATTGTTAGCGCCAGTGGATCGCAGCGCTATCTATTTTGGAAAAATGCTCGGGAACCTTATCTTTATGTTGCTGGTTGAAATGATCGTCTTGCCGATTTACAGTTTGCTATATAACACTAACCTATTTTCAATTGGTTTTTTGGCAGTGGTAATGTTGGGCTCTATTGGTTATGTGACAGTAGGAACCTTACTGGCAACCATGGCAGTCCAAACCCGCACGCGCGATGTGATGTTACCGATCTTATTGTTCCCCGTGACGATCCCCTTATTGATTGCAGCGGTGAAAGGAAGCATGGGCTTTTTACAGGGCTTGGAAATGGATGCCATCCGACCTTGGTTGAATTTGTTAGTTTCGTATGACATCATTTTTCTAGCATTGGCTTTAATGGTTTTTGACTATTTAGTCGAAGAGTAAAAAATGGAGAAGAATTACATGGAAAGTACGCCAAAATTATTAAAAATCTTGGATGTTATTACCCTCGTTCTATTTTTAATCGCCGTTTGGATGGTGCTCTTTTATGCCCCTACTGAGGCAGTAATGGGTAACGTCCAACGGGTTTTTTATTTTCATGTTGCTGCTGGCTGGGTAGGGATGCTCGGTTTTTTGGTAGCTGCGGTGGTTGGGATCCTTTATTTACGCAGCGGTAGGCGTGAATATGATATTATTGGTGTGGCTGCCGTGGAGATTGGTATCGTATTCGTATTTATCAATATCGTCAGCGGTTCGATTTGGGCCCGCCCTATTTGGAACACTTGGTGGACTTGGGATCCACGTCTGACAACCGCGACCGTCATGGAGCTGATTTATGCGGCTTATCTACTATTGCGCCAAGGGATAGAAGAGGCGGATCGACGCGCTCGCTTTGGAGCAGTTTATGTGTTGTTAGGATTTATTAGTGTACCTCTTACGTTTTTATCCGCCCGTTTATTTCGCACGATTCACCCGATTGTAATTGGCACGAATCAGCCTGGTTCACAAGGGCAGTTTGATATGGCGCCGAAGATGCTGCAGGCTTTTCTATTCAGCTTATTCACCTTTACGGTAATTTTTGTAGATGTCCTCTGGCACCGTGTCCGCATAGGAAAATTTGCCGAAAAAATTGAAGAACGTAAATTAAGACTTGGTGAGGAGCAAAGATCATGAACTTTTCTTGGTTAACCCAGTCTGGCCCAGCTCAAACGACTGATTATATGATCGCTGGTTATGCGGTTATCATAGGGGTTATGGGAATATATTATCTTAGTTTGCTTCTCCGCAAACGCAGTCTCTCGCGCCAGTGGGAGATGTTGCAATCCATTCAGGATAACGATCAGTAAAGAAAAGAAAATAAAACGCGGATTAGCGCTGAGAAATTCGGCAGGCGGATGAGGTGTTTAATCAAATTGCCTGAATCTGTGCATAATCCGCGTCTCCATTGATGATTATTATTTCACAATGTGATTTTTGCGCCTAGCACCCGCATGAATTGGGCTAGCCAATCAGGATGAGCAGGCCAAGCTGGGGCGGTGACTAAAACGCCATCGGTGATCGCTTTGTCGACTGGTATAGACACGTACTCGGCGCCAGCATTGGCGACATCCGGGCCAACAGCCGGATAAGCGGTGACTTTCCGTCCTTTTAATACTCCGGCAGCTGCAAGAACTTGCGCGCCGTGACATATAGCTGCAACGGGTTTGTTCTTCTCAAAGAAATGGCGGGTAATTTCCAGCACGCGCGGCGTAAGACGAATATATTCTGGTGCCCGACCGCCAGGAATGACAAGTGCGTCGTATTCTGCCTCATTGACTTCGTTGAATGACTTGTTGAGGGTAAAATTGTGTCCGCGTTTTTCGCTATAGGTCTGGTCGCCTTCAAAATCGTGAACGGCGGTGCGGATGACTTCACCCGCAGTCTTGCCAGGGCAGACAGCTTCTACCGTGTATCCAACTGCGGCAAGAGTTTGAAATGGAACCATTACCTCATAATCTTCTACGTAATCGCCGACTAGAAATAAGATTTTTTTAGCCATAATCAAATCCTCCTTAAAAAATGGAATTCTTCGACAGCGCTAGCCGCAAAACTGGTATGCTCAATATCATACAATATTTCCCTAATAATGTCAAGAACTAATCGTTTAATGGCTCAAAGGAACTATCTTGACAAAAACTGGTATTACCAGGATAATTAATAATATGGAAATCAAACGCGCCATCGCTCAACCGGTCTATCTAAGTGTTGTCGAATATATCACCAATCTGATTAAACAAGGTGACCTTCAGCCTGGTGATCCGTTGTTGTCGGAGCGGGAATTGGGTGAGCGTTTCAACATCAGCCGTACCTCGGTGCGTAAAGCGTTGGCTATCCTGGCTGGGATGGGGCTGATTGAGGTAATCCCGCGCAGTGGTGCCCGGGTTGCTCCAATTAGCTCTCAATTGGCGATTGAATCGCTTAGTCATTTGATTGCCCGCAACCGCTATCAGGCTGCCCATCTATATGAGGTGCGCCGCATCATCGAAGTGCAAGCTGCCCGTTTGGCTGCCATTCGCCGCGAAGAAGCCGATGTACTGAAACTCCGTCAGCTGCACTCTCTCGTGCAGAATAGTCTGCAAACACCTCCAGCCTTGTATCAAGCAGATATGCGCCTGCATATCGGAATTGCAGAAAGCACCAAAAACCCCTTTTTTGGCGAATTAATGGGCGTATTAATCGCTGCTTATCTGGAGATTTTTAATGTTGTTTGGTCAAA
The DNA here is from genome assembly GCA_020722415.1 of Anaerolinea sp. GTDB lineage: Bacteria > Chloroflexota > Anaerolineae > Anaerolineales > UBA4823 > UBA4823. Next base: position 5,891 of record DYKV01000032.1, on the reverse strand, counting down.
ATGGGGCAATCCGAATGAAGAACATGAGCTATTCACCCATTATATCCAGCAGCACGGCTTGATTGTCGAAGCCATTGCGGAAAAAGACTCCGAAGCTGCAGCTGCTTATATGACCCAGCATATTGATGATTCCCGTAAACAATACGAGCGCATGCTGGCGCTTAAAACGAGGACATGACCAATGGAAGAGTTAATCCGTGAATTTTTCAACGTCTTGGGAAAGAATGTCGCTGGCGAAGTGCGTTATGATGAAATCAGCCGTATTCTCTACGCCACCGATGCCAGTATTTATCAGGTAAAGCCGTATGGTGTGTTACTGCCCCATTCAGTTGAAGATATTCAAGCAGCCGTGAAGCTCGCTGCCCAATACCATATACCAATTTTGCCGCGCGGCGGTGGTACCAGCCTGGCTGGGCAAACTGTTAATCAGGCTTTGGTGATTGATACCACTCCCTATCTAGATAAAATTATCGAAGTTAACCAAGAGGAAAAGTGGGTGCGCGCCCAACCAGGGGTGTTACTGGCTTCGTTGAACAATCATCTCAAACCATTTCATCTTAAATATGGGCCAGACCCAGCCACCGCCACACGGGCAAGCTTGGGTGGAATTGTCGGAAATAACTCCTCTGGGAGCCACTCCATCCTTTATGGGATGAGTGCGGATCATGTATTAGGCGTAAAAATTATTCTGGATGATGGTTCTCTGGTGGAATTCTCCCCAAAGTCAGAAACAGAATTATTGCAGATTACCCAACAAAACGGCCGAGCTGCTGAAATTTATCGAAAGATGTTGGCACTCACTCGAGACCCCCAAAATCTTGCCGTTATCCGTAGTAGTACTCCTCCTCACTGGCGCCGCTGCGGGGGATATAATCTCGATCGACTTACCGATGGAGAGGGGCTATCCTTTCGCTGGCCGTATGACAAACGTTTCAATTTAAGCAAGCTGATTTGCGGTTCTGAAGGCACGCTGGGTTTCATCACTGAGGTCACTCTCAACTTGGTCGAGACACCGCGAATGAGCGCATTAGCGGTCGTTCACTTTGATGCTCTCCGTCCGGCATTGGACGCGCTGCCGATCATGTTGGAGGCGGAACCCTCTGCAGTTGAATTGCTTGATCATTTAAGTATCAGCTTGGTGGAAAATGCACCGAAATACGCTGGCTTATTAGATGCTTTTTTGCAGGGCAAACCAAATTGTGTGCTGATTACTGAATTTTATGGAGACACTCTGGCTGAATTACAAGGAAAATTGGCAAACTTCCAACTTCAGCTTCAACACCATGGAGTCCCTTTCTCTGCGATTGTTAATCTGACTGATCCAGCAGCTATCCAAACGGTTTGGAAAGTACGCGAGGCTGGTTTTGGCATCTTGATGGGGATGCGCGGTGATATTAAACCGCTGGCAATTGTAGACGATGCTGCTGTGCCGCCTGCATACTTAGCTGATTATATAACCGAGCTGGAAACGTTTTGTAAAACCGAACTCCAACATGAAATCGCTTACTTTGCCCATGCCAGCGCTGGCTGCCTGCATGTGCACAATTTGCTCAACGCCAAACTGGAAGCGGATATCGCTAAATTTCCCAAAATATTAGAGCATGCCAGCGAGCTGCTTAAAGAATATGGGGGTGTGCTTTCGAGCGAGCATGGCGATGGACGCTTGCGGAGCTGGCTCAACCCGCAGTTTTTTGGGCAGGAGATGTATAACCTGTTCAAGCAAGTCAAAGGTATTTTTGATCCGCAAAATCTTTTCAATCCGGGGGATATTGTAGATGGTCCTGCGGTAACCGAAAATCTACGGTATGGAGCAAATTATCATCCTTTACCACTCAACCCCTATCTTGATTTCAGCGAATCTCAGGGGTTCGATCGGGCAATCGAATTGTGTAACGGTACTGCTCTTTGCCGTCAGTTAACTGGAACGATGTGCCCGACCTATAAAGCAACCCGCGACGAACAACTCAGCACGCGCGGACGGGCAAATGTCCTGCGGGCGGCGATCTCGGGGCAAATCAATTTTAGGGATGAGGGTGTTTATCAAACTCTTGACTTATGTGTTAGCTGCAAAGCTTGTAAAACCGAGTGCCCTTCGACCGTGGATATGGCAAAGTTGAAGGCTGAATACCTTTACCAATATTATCAAAAGCATTGGATGCCATTGCGTTCTTACTTTTTCTCTTACTTTGGTGAATTAAGCCGTTTGGCGAGTGGATGGATGGCGCCATTGGTAAACACTCTCCTCAATATCCGTTGGATCCGCGGATTGATGAACCGCGCTTTGAACCTCGCCGCAGCGCGCCCATTCCCGACTTTTGTACGCCATACTTTTGACGATTGGGCCCGCCGCCAAAAAGGTTCTTCTCTGCCCGATCGGTGTGTAGTACTCCTAGTGGATGTGACGCGCAACTACAATTTTCCTGAAGTCGCACAAGCTGCTTACAAAGTGTTGACTGGATTAGGATACCGGGTTTTGGTCCCGAAAGAACATGACTTTGGGCGACCGGCTTTTTCGAAAGGCAACCTGGCACTCGCTCGCAAGAAAGCTTTACGAGCTCTTGCCAGCATCGCTCCTTATGCTGAAAATGGCTTCCCAATAGTGGGGTTGGAGCCCAGTGATATTTCCATGTTGACAGATGACTACGCTGCCTTGTTGCCAAAGGACGAAAGGGTAATGACGGTTGCTAAACACACTTACTCTTTTGAAGAATTTCTCTGGAACGAAATGAAAGCAGGAAATTTAGCGGGGGTTTTCAAACCACAGAGCGGAAAAATCCTTTTGCATGGGCATTGCCATCAAAAAGCGTTGATTGGCACACGTTATAGCGAAGAGTTGCTGGCATATTTGGGTTACGAAGTACAGGAAGCTGGTTCTGCTTGCTGCGGGATGGCGGGCTCTTTTGGGTATGAAGCTGAGCATTATGAGCTCTCTCTGAAAATGGGTGAATTGACCTTGTTCCCGGCAGTTCGAGCGCAAGATGAAAATACCCTTATCGTTACGGCTGGAATCAGTTGTGCAGAGCAAATCAAACATGGCGCCGAAAGGAACACCCTGCATCCGGCGCAGGTGCTCGCCCGTGCACTTCTCTAAAAGTATTGTGATTAAGCCGTGGTTGAAGTGGGGGGTTGAGCCTTTAAAAAAGTTTCTGCAAGCTGGCGCACTTCTTGAGCAGTGCTACATTTCAGCGCCTGTTGTGCCAATAGCCTTGCCTCTTCTAATCGAAAAGAGCGAATAATGGATTTGATATTAGGAATTTCGCTTGGCACTAGGCTTAATTCATCTACGCCCAAACCAATCAATAATGGTGTGGCGATTGGTTCACTAGCGATTTCACCGCACACCGCTGCCCATTTTCCTTTGGCATGGGCGGATTGCACCACATTGTTGATTTCTAGCAATATAGCCGGATGTAACGCATCGCTATAGTCTGCCAACGAAGGATTACCACGTTCAGCCGCCATGGTATATTGCGTTAGATCATTGGTGCCGATGCTAAAAAAATCCACCAGATCGGCTAGGTTGTTGCTGATCAAAGCTGCCGATGGAATCTCTACCATTATTCCAAGTTCAATCGGCCAGCCATGGTCAATGTTTTGTTCTTCTAACTCCTGATGGGCTTTCTCTAGCCACATCCGTGATTTTATAATGTCTTCTGCCGTGGCGATCATCGGTAACATGATCCGCAAGGGGTAATCTTTGGAGACCCTTAATATTGCTCGGAGTTGGGTTAGGAACAGATCTGGATTTTGAAAGGAGAGCCGGACTGCCCTCACTCCTAAATATGGATTGGCTTCATGAGGCATGGCGATATAAGGTACAGATTTATCCCCTCCGATATCTAATGTACGGACAATAATGGGTTGGTGGTTTAAAGCAATGGCTATCTGTTCTAAAAGCTGCACCTGTTCCTCTTCACTTGGCGGGGTTTGTCGTTTCAGGAAAAGAAACTCGGTGCGTAAAACGCCGATGCCTTCAGCACCGCTTTGAAATGCAATTTGAGCTTCCGCTAAGCTGCTGACATTGGCATACACATCTACTTTAACCCCATCAGTGGTGATAGCGGGCAAATAGCGTGCTTGGAATAGGGCGAGGCGTTGCTTTACCCAGTTCTCCCGACTGGATTGCAGTTGTTTTTGCAGATCAGCCGAGGGGCGCAACCATAGTAACCCTTTGCCCCCATCCATCGCAATCATTTCGCCTTCTTTAACCCTTAAAATCGCTAAGTCAATTCCGCTCACCGCGGGAATCCCCAACCCTCTTAATAAGATAGCAGCATGGGAAGTGGCAGAACCGGCGTGAGTGATAACGCCGACTATTTGGTGAGGGTCAAGCTGGGCGATATCATTTGGGTTAAGTTCATCCGCTAACAAGATTCCTTTTTCATTGGGTTTTTCAAGATGCGGTGCAGTTCCTAACAATTCCTGCAATACCTGATTGCCAACATCGCGCACATCTGCGCTGCGTTGTTGGATGTAAGGATCCTTTACCTGTGCCATATTTTGGATGGTCTCTTCAATTGCTAACTGCCAGGCGCTAACCGCACTATGCTGTTTCTCCATAATCAATTGATGTGCTTTTTCCAGCAAAAGAGGGTCTTGGAGCATCCATTGATGGGCTTTGAAGATTGCCGCTTGATCTGTTCCAATTTTATTGGCGATGTCATGATAACGCTTTTCTAAAGCGCCTTGCGTACGCTGGATGGCATCTTGCAAGCGATTCCATTCGCTGGCTGGATCGCCAGTAACTATTTGAGGCGGGGGGATGAATTGGCGTTTAGTGAATATCGCTGGTGCAATAGCAATACCGGCTGAAACGGGAATACCCTGGATCGTGCCGGACACGCTTTCATCTAGAGTTGAAGCCGCATTAATAGTTGCACCCGCTTGGGGGGTTGTGGACAACTCGACTGTTTCTTTAGCGGGAATTTTATCCAGCAATAGCATTTGCAGCGCTTGTAGAACTTCTTGAGATTGTTTTCCTTGTGCGCTGATCTGAATTTCATCGCCTTGAACGGCTCCTAAGGCAGTCAATGCGTTTAAGCTGTTTCCTGGAGCGGTTTTGTTCGGCTCTCCCCGTTTTTGGACCGAAACTTGGGCATCAAACCGTAAAACCGTTTGGACAAACAGCGCTGCTGGACGAGCATGGAGACCATGCGGATTGGTTAACCGGATAACAATCTCATTTGTCGGCGTTGTTATTAGTGGCTGAGCTAGGGTTGGCTGAGGCTGGACAGCTGTTTCTTCAGTGAGTTGTTCCTGTTTTGGGGTGAGGGAGCGGATCGCTTCGCTCTCCACCGCCGACAAGGGTTGTTCTAAACTGGCTTGTACGGCAGCGGCTAAAACCCCCTCGACTAAAGGAGCGGCGGACAAATGCACCTTTGACTGTTGATCTTTGGGTAAAAGGTCTCGAGCCATTTCGGCGCTCAAAATGGCGCTGCCTAAGTCTGTAAACACCAACACCCCTTCCTCTTGATAGACGGATTGGATTGCTTTAACAATCTCGAGCGCGTTCGTGCCAAAATCCTGATGATCTGGACCACTGCCGCCAGCAATGGCAATCGGAAGCGCTGCCGGCGCCATTTGGCGGGCAAGGGCTGCTAATGCTTCTGCCAATGAGTAGCTATGCGAGACAATTACTAAGCCAATCATGACAGGATTATTTTAACCGAAAAAAGGAGAGCGGGTCTACAGGAGGAGTCAGCATTATTTGGGTAGGTCATCAGACTTAAACCACAGAAATGGAAGACTAAAGAAAGAGGTAAACAAAATGTTATGAGATTGCCAGAAAATAGTGTAATTACTTTGACAATGTTGCATTAAACATTTGTTCTATAAACCTCTATGCTTTCTGTCACTGCGAGCGAAGCGAAGCAGTCTCCTGGTTTGCGAGG
>DYKV01000364.1 GCA_020722415.1 Anaerolinea sp. | reverse complement strand
ATAACCGCTTTTTCACCGGCACAAACAGGATGGGTAAATCGGTTTTTCCGACCAATTTTGGAGCAACGCTTCCCGACCAAAAAGCGCCTATGCCGGCTTTCCCATGCGTGCCAATCACCATCAAATCACAACGGCTTTCTTGCGCCTCGAGAACTAACTCATGGCTAACATCCCCCCGCCGTACTTTTGTGCTGACGTTTAAACCGCGCTTCCGCCAAATTTCCGCCCGTCCCTCCAAATAATCTTGCGCTGCGCTGACAGTTAAATCCAACATCACCGCTGCAGTACTGGGCAACAACATACTCGCCGCTGCCTGACCGCCTTTCAAAGTTTCAACAGTCTGTACCACATTCACCAAATGCAATTGCGCCCCAATCGCTAAGGCAAGTTCTCCGGCTACCTGCAGACTGGTTTCGTGTTCGGGAAGGTTATCTAAGCCGACCAAGAACTTTTGAAATGGCTCTGCCTCGCCATCTAATTTCCCTTCTGGTTTAATAAGTAACACCGGAGTTTTTCCAGCACTGATCACCTGTTGGGCTATACTCCCTAAAATCAAATCTCGCAAGCCTCCTTGTCCATGGGCACACATAACAATGAGATCAGAGCCAAATTCACTGGCGTGGCTATTAATGCTGAGTGGCACGTTGCGTACTTCTTCGGTATGCACGTGATACTCGACTTTCACCTTTGGGTCAAATCTGGTCTTACCTATTTGGGTGAGATAAGCGCAAGCTTCATCCTCATTACAAATATGATGTTCTCCATGAATCGCCTGAGGAGGGTTTTTTTCGATCACGTGGATCAACATCACTTTTGCACTTAGCTGCTTGCTCAACCAGGCTGCTGGTGACAAAGCAGCCTCAGCCAAGTGAGAGCCATCTAAAGGAACCAAAATATTCTTGAACATTTTTCAACCTCCAGTGAAAGTCTGGACGAGGAGATAAATATTTAATATCACTATGATTCCCGCCACAATTCCAGCCAGTAAGGTAGTAATTTTATGGTTCACCAACACCCCCATGATATCCTTGCGGCTGGTGAACATCACCAGGGGGATGATCGCAAAGGGTAAACCGAAACTAAGCAATACCTGACTGATCACCAGTGTTTGAGTTGGATCTAGCCCAGCCGCGATAACTATTAATGAGGGGATCATGGTCACCAGTCGGCGTAACCAAATCGGCACCTCGCGATGAATAAATCCTTGCATGATCACCTGGCCCGCCATCGTTCCCACTGTAGCAGAACTCAAACCAGATGCTAACAATGAAATGGCAAAAACAGTCCCGGCTGCATTACCCAATAACGGCGTCAAGGTGCGATAAGCTTCTTGTATCGTGCCGATTTCGGTATGCCCTTTCATATGAAAAGTTGCTGCGGACATGATCAACATAGCTCCATTGACCAAACTGGCAACCCCCATAGCGATGACCACATCCACCAGTTCAAAGTGGAACAGTTTGCGTAAATGCTCTGGCTTTTTCACCACGATACGCCCCTGGGTGAGAGCCGAATGAAGAAAGATCGCATGGGGCATCACTGTGGCACCCAGAATCCCGGTTGCAAGCAGGACACTTTGCGGTCCTTGAAATTGAGGGACTACAGCATGATAAATGACCCGCGACCAATCTGGGCGATCTAAAATAGTCTCGATAACATAGCTTAGCGCCACAATGCCTACAAAGCCGGATATCACCGCTTCAAGCGGGCGAAATCCGTAACTTTCCAGCCCCAGGATCAGGAACGTGATCAACGCAGTTAATAAACCAGCCAGCCATAATGGAATCCCAAACAATAAATTAATTCCTAATGCTGCTCCTAAAAATTCAGCTAGGTCGGTAGCCATCGCCACTAGTTCCATCAAGATCCACATGCCCCAAACTATCCATGGTTTGAAATGCATACGGCAATGTTCGGCTAAGTTATATCCAGTGGCAATCCCTAATTTGGCTGACAATGACTGGATCAGCATCGCCATAAGATTACTGGCGACTATCACCCATAATAAAACATAGCCAAATTGCGCTCCCCCAGCAATGTTGGTAGCAAAATTCCCTGGATCCACATAGGCAACACTGGCAATAAAAGCGGGACCAAGGAACGGCAAAATGCTCTTCAAGGTGATCCCTTTACGCTCACCTTCTAACACCCTTTTTGCATCGAGTATGGTTCGTTCGTCGCCGCGATGGATTTTTGTTTCAGAATCCTTTGCCATGATAATCACCTTTTCGCTTGGATTATACTTGATAATCATGATCGTTTTTGAACTGATACTAGGAAAATTAGTTACTTTTTCACGCCAGCGGTTGAACAACAGCTTGAGGAAGAAAGGCTTTCTTTACCACCCTATCAACCCAAATTTGAGGAATAATCAATCACTGCAAATGGACTTCTATAATACTACCCAAGCATTTACAAGAATTATGCTATAGTATTACCGTGCAACATTTGCATTGAACGCGCAAATGTTGTAGACATTGATGTCGCCGTTTGGTTGCGGCATGAATGCCGCGTTACGCCTCAC
>DYKV01000363.1 GCA_020722415.1 Anaerolinea sp. | reverse complement strand
TCGTTCATACACTCTGATTTTCGGATTGACGAACTCCGCCTCTATTTGGGGCAGAAATTGGGGCAGGGTGTATTCAAATTCGGCGATGAGCTGATAATTTGTTTCTCCCCGCAGCAACCTTTGGAAAAAGGCACATTCTAGCGCAACCGATTGGCATATATATGGATTGTCAAAACGTTGGTAGGTAAAACTATCTATCACCAAATATTGCGGGGAACGTTTTTCGATGCCTAATTCCCCTTGGTTATAGGTCACCTTTGTTTCTGGTGGTTGGTGGCTAGGGTACTTCGGGAAGAAGATGGGGTAATCGCGAACCTTTCGGAACACCTTGCGGTCAATTGTGGGAGGATATAACGTTTTCTCGATGGTGGCTTTCTGAGGGAGGCTTTGAATATATTCGCCGGCGGCGATGCGGGCATCGTTTTGAAACAAAAGAAAAACGCTGACCACACGGAGGTAACTCCAGCAAATGGCGATGATGAGAAAGAATGTGGCGAGGAACCCAATTCCTTTCGGGAAACGAGCGATGAGTTTTGCATAGATATCCTCGACGCAGATAGCAGCCAGCGCATAAGTGGGAGGGAGCAAGGGCAGAATAAAGCGTGCTTGTAGATTGTATGAGAACAAAATCGGTAAATCGAGCAGGCTAATACTTATCAATAATACATATACCGACTTAATAGTGCTTCGATCTTGGCGAACTTGTGGACGGGGCTGCTTAAGGCAGCGGAACACACTGTACAGAATGCATCCGGCTAATAATAAAAAAGTGGGTAACCCAAGGGCATTGATCATTAATTGCCATTGCCCAATTGCCCCGATGGGACTGGCGGGTGTGCGTGCATAAATGGAATGATGGCGTAGGGCAGGCAGCAGGTTGTGAAGATAGACGATTGGCTGCAGGCCCGCTTGAGGAGTGCCAATAACATAGGCAAAGATGGCGATACACAATCCGATAAATAAAATCCCTAAAGTCTGGTATGGTTTTAGGGAGATGTTAGATCGTTCATGGAATAAAAATACAGCGATCATTGCCAAAATTAGTCCAAAACCGTTATATTTACTTGAAATGGCAAATCCGCTGAATAAGCCGGCGAGGTAAAACCAGCTGCGGGAATGGTTGGATTGATACCGTAAGAGACTATAGATAGCGAGGGAGGCAAAAAAGACCAAATAGAGATCGTTGTGGGCAAAATGACCGTGCAGGAAGATTTCACTGCTGCTAAAAGTTAAAAGCGCAGCCAATAATCCGCTAATTTTTTGACCACCAGCAGCCCGAGTGATGAGATAAGTTATCAAGATGATCGCTGCAGCTAGAACAGCTGAGAAGAAACGGACGGTGAGAAAAAATGATATTGCATCATAACCAAAGTGATAGAGTATCCTACCCGCTGCATACATAATCATTTTGGGCAGCATGGGATAATCATAATTGTTATCCAGTAAAGGTTGTTTTCCATCTAATGCTTTGCGGACATCGTTGGCGATTTCATCCGGGTGCCATTCTGCGGGGAGGCCCCAGTGGAGTTGCAAGGAGATGGTGATGATTGTGATAACAGCTAAACCGAATAACAATGCAAAAATGTTTTGCTCGATTTTAGTCTTGGTACGCTGGTTCATCGGATTACTGGCTTTTTCCATCAAAAAGGCGCTGGATTTGAGTCAAATTTAATTCGATTAATGAATTCAGGCAGAGGTTTGCTTGGGTGAGATCGAGATGGAGGGTGAGAGAATTAGGAACGGCGATACAGAATATTCCCGCTTGACGGGCTGCTTGAATGCCATTGGGAGAGTCTTCTAAGGCGATCGCTTCTTGGGGGAGGATGGAAAAATAGTCGAGAACGGATAGATAGAGTTGGGGATCAGGTTTGGCGCTTCCGACATCGCTGAAAGTGCGGATGCAATCAAAATAGTGAATAATCTCGAGGCGTTTGAGGTGGCTTTCGACCCAATCGCGATTGGAGCTGGAGGCTAAACCGATTTTTAATCCGAGTTCTTTCGCATGTTCGAGCGTGGTTACGACGCCCGGCTGAATTCCACGGCTATACAGCTCTTGCAAAGAGTTTGCCTCCACTTGTTGGCGTAAATCTTCTCGTTGCGGGAGGGGTTTTCCCAATAGGTTTTCCAGTTCGGTAAGGGGGTCAAAGTGATCATCCACGGTGCCGATGATCTTTGCCCATTTTTCGAGCGCTAATTCCTGATTATATTGAACAAACAAATCAGCCCAGGCTCGGTATAGGGGACCTTCACTTTCTACAATCAATCCATCAAAATCAAAAATTACCGCTTTGAGCATAATCTGATGAAGTTCCTTGATCGGAAGGATTTTACCACTATTGAAATCCGTTCAATATAGAATAGCCAGGCTAAAATCAAAATTTCATGGTTATGGTTGCCTGGTAAAACCCCAGGGTAAAATTTAATGGGAAGGGATACCTATTCGTCGCTGATTTTGAAGTTGGATGCTTGAGGCCGGATGATTGCTGTATTAGATCCTGGCAAGTGATTGGATTTATGTTTTTGGCGGGTGCCGACCTTTTA
>DYKV01000362.1 GCA_020722415.1 Anaerolinea sp. | reverse complement strand
CGTGCCATCCGGCAGGGGGTAAGACCAGGCAGCTGTCTGTTCAGCGATCGGGCCGAGGCTTGTCCTGAGCGAAGTCGAAGGGCCATAGAGGTAGAAGGTGGTGCTGCCGCCCGCATCGGCACGAATAGGCTGGCTGTCATTCAACAGGTATTGGGTGGTTACTCCAGAAACGTTTATTGTCAAGCGCTACCGATGCAAATGCCAGATTACCAAAGTTCGGCACGGTTCAGGAGAGATAAACAGCACCTTTACAAATTGTTTTCATCGGCGGCATAGCCCTTTTACATTTGAGGCCCGTATTAAATGCCATTTTTGCCCAAAATCGTGGGGAAACCGCTTCAAAGGTATGATATACTGCGTTTGCCCAGCCAATATCGGGGATTTTGTTTGTTTGGCGTCAGCAATCCGTAGGATAAATTGTAAAGGTGTTTTCCGCTGCTTGAAGATGTTTGTGAACCGTGCCCAAATTTCTAAAATTATGGCCCAAACGACCAAACTGCCCAACCCTCTTGCCCAGGCATATTGGTTAATTGAGTCAATCCAGAACCGTCGACCTTTATCGCATAAATGTCCCAGTCACCATCCAGATTTGATGAAAACAAGACGTATTTACCATCTGGAGACCAAGAGATGCCACCAAAATAGACTGAAGAATTAGATTTTTGATTCATCAAACACTTGTGCTCTGATTTATCGAACTTCATTATCTCGATTCCCAAACAGTCGGAAACTCTAGGATCAGGGGAATATGCAGCAAAATTCCCATCCGGTGACCAAGTTATAGTTACTGTCATCGTGAATTCAGGAAATTCCCTTTGAATTACGCCCTCCGAATTTACGATATAGTTTGCGGATGCCTGTTTGGTAATTGATTCATTAACGGCAATAAAACCATCCTTACGATAAGAACCTGTCATATTTGTATTGTCAGTCTTTGTCTTCACCTCAAAACGATGCACTTCAGTCCCATCAGCATTCATAATATAGATTTGCACTGCTGGTCTACCACTATCGTCCAGTATATCCTGACTAGAAGATGAAAACATAATGCGCTCCCCATCTGGGGACCACGAAGGATTATCACCACCACGTTCGCCAAAAGTCAACTGCACTAGATTGGAACCATCATGCTTTACTTTAAATATTTGCATTTCATTGTCCTTCCATGCTGAGAAGGCAATAAACTGACCATCTGGCGACCAGGAAAGGAAGCGGATATATAGAAGATTTGGCGGTGTAATATCAATCAATTCGCTCCCATCCGCATTCATCACATGAATATGATAATGAGGCGTGTCACCACTTATAAAAGCGATTTTCCCTATAAAAGGTGATGACATAGGCGACGCTATTGCAGAAGAAGTCGGGGGGCTGGTTGGCGTGAGAGCTGGGGTCGGAGTACTCTTTAGCAGCAGGGAAGAGCACCCAGTCATACCAGCCACACACAAAACCTCAAACCATACAACAATGATTTTTATTGTAATTGGTGCTCTCTGTTTCATGGTCGCACCGGCGCTACTCTGAAAGATAAACCATCGTATGTTATGAACTCGGGATTGTGATAATAGTCGTAATAGGTCTGTGCTCCTACGTAAATATCAAAATGGTCCAGCTGACCAGGATCAACAACAAATGAACCCGAATCTTTTACAGTAAATATTGTGTTCTCCAAACCAGGAACATCAATATAGTATCTGTCACCACAATTATGTCCAGGAGAACCAAATAAATTTTGAGCGACTGCAATACTTGCATTTACTTCTAAAATGCTGCCGCATCTACCGTGAATCTCATTTGTAAAATAATAAATAGCACTAGGCTGCCATCCAGTCGCGGGGTCTGGAGGGGGGAAGTGCGCCTCATTCGTATCTGCTTGAACGTATTGTTTTCCGCCGCTCATACTCAATGATTCGGGTTCGCTTAACAGTCCTGATCCTTGAAAGGAAACCCTCCAATTGCCGCAATTTTCGCCACATTTATTGCCAACATAAAAGGCATATTTTGGAACCTGTTTAATAGTAGATATTTGCTGTATCTGTGAATGGCGAATCATAAAATGGCACATATTTCTTGTCACTCTCTGCTTCTTTCGGAAAAAAGTCATCACTTTCCAGCACAGTAGCATAGTGCGTAATGATAAATTCACCAGGGAGCCAGTTTTTCGGCTCCGGGCAGGGCACCACTGCTGGAGTCGACGGCGAAACAGGTGTAGCCGGTGTACTTCCCGGATCGGTTCCCGGATCATCTGGTGTTGGTGTGCCCGGAGGAACGTCAGGCTGATTGTTATCAGGAGTCGACGTGGGATTGGGAACAGGCGGCGTGGGAGTTCCCCTCGGCCCGCATGCGGATAGACTCATCACTATTGCACTTCCAAGCGCAAAGAAGATAAGAAGTGTATCCCATTTATTACGCCTGCGTCTGCGACTATAAATAGGCCCCAATAATACAAGCAGACCGAGGAGCAAACTGCTCGGACTGCCATTCTTCCATGGCACATAAGGATTTATCTGTCCGGGGCGTGCATTGCGAGTCAGGAATCTTCCAGT
>DYKV01000361.1 GCA_020722415.1 Anaerolinea sp. | reverse complement strand
AAATATTCAACCGTATTACCGCATTAATTTATCCGGCAGATTTACTAGTCATCCGTGCTATAATTTCTTAATAAATGTTGGTCTAGATATTGCATGATTTACATTTATGAAGAAGAATAACACCCCATCCAAAGAAAAAAAAACTACACCAAAACGAATAACCCAGCCAAAGAAAAGCCAATCGCCAGGTAATGCCATGCGTTGGCTGCGCCGATTTATCCCCAAGAAGAAAATTACCAACCCCCCCCAACCCGTCAAGTCCGCTAAACCATCCGCCAATGCGTCCAAAAATCCCTCAATTGGATTATCCCTCAACCGCAAGTTAGACATCCTTGGTGTATTCCTTGCTTTAGGCGGTTTTCTACTTATCTTGTCCATGGTCTCGTTGACCCAAGGTTGGTTGACCAATCAATTCACCTGGTTCCTCTCCCAATATTTTGGGTGGGGAAAAATACTATTACCGATCGCATTTCTTCTTATCGGGATCTGGTTAATTATCCGAAACTTCACGAACATTCCCCGCCTTTCGCTTGAACGAGGTACTGGCATTTTTCTCCTATATCTCAATTTATTGGCAGATTTTCACTATATCGTTTTACTCATCTCTAATTTACCTCCTGAAGAATGGATTCGACAGGGAGGCGCCGGCGGTAAAGTGGGGGCAATGTTATTTTCATTGCTCGAGAGCAGTTTCGGAATAATCGGAAGCGGGATTGCATTACTGGCTTGGCTCGTAATAGCCGCGATGATGACCTTCGACATACAAATCGCTGATCTGGTTCAGCTGTTCATAAGTGTTTTCGCTAAAGCTCTGAATATAGTTAAACGGAATGCGACTCGCCAATCCATTCAACCCCTCCCTCCCCTACCTAGTTATTCCTCCCCTCCCCAGCACGTTAAGCCATTGCCAGCTCTGCAACAAAAACCTTTATCTTCCCCCGCTCCTACACAACCTCTGCCACCTTCAACAATAACGACCATCACCAACCCAACGGAAAACATGCCTATCTGGCAATTACCTAACCCGGAAATGATTCTCGAAGCAGGAGTACCTTCAACGAGTACCGCGGATATCGAACAACATCGTGCTCGGATAATAGAAGAAACCTTACAATCCTTTGGAGCTCCAGCCCATATCGTAGAGATCCATCGCGGACCGGTCATTACTCAATTTGGCGTGGAACCTGACTTTGTTGAATCCCGCACAGGAAGAACTCGGGTAAGAGTGGGAAAAATCGCTTCTCTGGCTGACGACCTTGCTCTAGCTCTCTCTGCCCGTACCGTTCGCATTCAGGCACCAGTTCCTGGAAAAGGGTATGTCGGAATAGAAGTTCCCAATGAACAGCCAGCCATTGTCACCTTGCGGGATGTAGTCGAGAGTGATGCATTTCAAAGACTCCATTCTCCTCTGCGTTTTGCGCTTGGGCAAGATGTCGCTGGAAATGCTGTTGCGGTGGATCTAGCAGCAATGCCACATCTTTTAATTGCTGGAACAACTGGTTCTGGCAAATCCGTCTGTGTTAACTCGTTGATCAGCTGCTTGTTAATCCATAATTCTCCGGACCAATTAAGACTGATAATGGTTGATCCAAAACGGGTCGAATTATCGAATTACAACGGTATACCCCATCTGCTCGCCCCGGTGGTGGTTGATCTTAACCGCATCGTGGGAGTTTTACAATGGATCACCCGCGAAATGGATCAGCGTTACCAAAAGCTTGCCCAAGCCGGAGCCCGGAATATCCTCGAATACAATGCTCAGATTAAATCACCAGCTACGCAACCCTTACCTTTTTTAGTTATGATCATTGATGAATTAGCCGATCTAATGATGTTAGCGCCGGAAGAAACTGAACGCAGCCTCACCCGCTTGGCACAACTCGCCCGTGCCACCGGTATTCACCTAGTCATTGCTACCCAGCGCCCTTCAGTGGATGTTGTGACTGGTCTAATCAAAGCCAATTTTCCCGCCCGAGTTGCTTTTGCGGTTGCCTCTAGTGTTGATAGCCGGGTGATTCTCGACCAACCTGGAGCAGAACGTTTGTTAGGACGCGGGGACCTGTTGTTTCAGGCTCCCGATGCTCCTGCTCCTATCCGCCTACAAGGCACTTACGTGTCGGATATCGAAATCCAACGGCTTGTTGAGTTTTGGCAAACCCAAACTTTACAAAATCAGCCAACGCCGGTGAGTTTCAGTGATAGCGCCTCTCTTGGTAATACAACTGTCCCTCCAAAACAAATCCCATTATGGGAAGAAATGAATGTTGAAGAACCACAAGACCCATTACTCAAAGAAGCGATTGATTTATCCCGCCGCCAAGGGCGCGCATCCATCTCTATGCTGCAAAGACGATTGCGGATTGGCTACACCCGCGCCGCTCGTTTAGTAGATATTATGGAAGAAAAGGGCATTGTTGGACCACCTTTACCTGGCACTGGAACGCGGGAGATTTTGGATTATGGCGACGCCGCTCCACCGGTTGATGAAAATTAACATCATTCTGTGGTGATATTGTCCATTCACCGATTTGTTTAGTGAATTGGTCTA
>DYKV01000031.1:11877-17205 GCA_020722415.1 Anaerolinea sp. | reverse complement strand
CTTCGACTCTCTGATAAACAGCCCGAGGCTGTGTCATCTGCTGCTGCATTC
Organism: Anaerolinea sp.; assembly: GCA_020722415.1. GTDB lineage: Bacteria > Chloroflexota > Anaerolineae > Anaerolineales > UBA4823 > UBA4823. Next base: position 17,154 of record DYKV01000031.1, on the reverse strand, counting down.
GCCACCTTGACCTATGGTAATGTCCGAACTATTGTCTGAACTCCAGACTAACGCATAAGAGATTTTGGTTACGAAAGGACAACCCGGAAGGGATAAACTGCGGAGATGGGTAAAAATCAGCCTAAATATGCGTTTATCCGCGTCTTGAACAAGGATTAGGCGCAGCAGGCAGGATACCATTCCTGCCAAGCCGAATTGCCCCTCACCATCCATCCTAGAAAAAACCCAATTCAAAATTTCGTTTTTGTGATCATAAGGATTTTCATGAATCAGTCAATCTTTGCCTAACAAACCTGTAAGAAAAGTTTGACATATCATTCATTATTAGGTTTAATTAACATAATCGTTATAGTTAAGGGTTAAATTTGACACCTTCTTCATTATCCGAAACAGATGAACTTGAGACGCTAAAGCGGCGCCTGCAAGAAACCGAAGCAGCTTTAGCAGAATTAGGGGCGCAAGATTTACACAGTGCCCGGCTGGTTCTAGAAAGCGAAAACAATTTCCGCGCCTTAGCCGAAAACGCCATCGAAGCCATTTTTATCATTGATGATCAGGGCAAGTTTGTCTACGCCAATCCACAAGGTTGTGACTTAATCGGCTATAGCCTGCCCGAGATAATAGGGATGCCTTTCACAAGGCCAGTTTGCAAGGAAGATATCCAAACGGTTACCGAACGTTGGCGAGCGCGCTTAGAGGATCTGCCGGTGCCGTCTTATTATGAAATCACCATTCACCATCGTTCTGGCGAAGCGATACCGGTCGAGCTTTCTGCTGCCCGCACCGAATGGCAAGGAAAACCAGCGGTGATGACCTTTGTCCACGATATTCGTAATCGCCGCCAAGTGGAACAAGCATTGGCTCGGGAGATGCATCTCAACACCAGCTTAGCAGAACTTTCCCGCTCACTTCTTTCTTTCCCTGAAATAAAGCATATCTCAGAGCTGGTTTTAGAGAAGGCAAAGTTTCTCACCGCTAGTCCGTATGGGTTGGTAGGATACATGGACCCGCAAACCCATAATTTTGTTTTGAATGCCTATTCGGAGGAGGTTTGCGGACAAAATCAAGCCGTAGACAATAAGGTTATTTTTGATCATAGTCCTGGTTTATTAGGTGAGGTACTGAATATAGGACAGTCTGTTTGGAGTAATGATTATCTCCATGATTCGCGAATGCTGCCCCTTCCTGATAATCATCAGAATATTTTGCGTTTAGCCGCAGCACCAGCCCGATTAAATAAAAAAGTAGTCGGGTTAGTTGCGGTTGCCAATGCAGCTGCTCCTTATTCGATGCAGCATATTGAGATCTTAGAACGCCTGGCTGATTTATATGCGCTGGGTTTACAGCATTATTGGAATACGCAAATAATCCGATCAGAAGCGCAGCGCGCTTCTGCCTTGGCTGAAATCTCGCATCGTTTGGCGGAAGGCGGCTTAGATCCACAAGTATTGATTGAGATTGTCTCCCAAAAAACCGCTGAGGCACTCCAAGCCACTAGCGCGGTTTTCTTGTTTAACGAAAACAAAGATGGGATAAGTCACTTCTCGATTTTCAACCCGGATTCGATCGCACAATCCGTAATTGAACAAGCACTATCTCAAGGCGACCCATTCGAAGGTAATCAGGCGATTGTTCAAGCGCTACAAATAGGTGAGGGGGTCTTTTTCCCTGAAATCAATGAAAATAGTTGGAAATCGTTTTTAACCCCAGCCTATCGGACGGTGGTGGAATTATTCGGTATAGGCAGTCTGATGGTCGTCCCTCTACAACACGAACAGGCGGTAATGGGGATCATCACTGCAGTTCGTCATCAAGCTGGTGTGCGTTTTAACCCTGATGAATTCACCTTTTTAAAAGAAATTGCTCACCGGGCAAGTTTGGTATTACTCAACGCCCGCTTATTTAATGAAATCCAAGCTCAGCAAAATTTACTGGAAGTGAGGATACAGGAACGCACGGCACAAATCCAGGCTGAGCGCGACTTTGCTTTACTGGTTATGAACACTATTGGGCAAGGGTTATCCGTAGTGGATGAGGAAGGACATTTCACTTACATCAACCCAGCCTACGCGCGTATGTTGGGCTACCATCCCTCAGAGGTGATCGGGAAAAGTCCCAAGGAGTTTACCATTCCAGACGATCATTCCATTCTGGATGAAGTATTTAGGAAACGCCAGAAAGGTGAAGCGTCTAGCTATGAATCCACCCTAATCCATCGGGATGGCTCTTTGATTCCGGTCGAAGTGAGCGGCACTCCGCGTTTCCACGAAGGCCGTTTTCTAGGGACCATTGCTGTGATCACCGATTTAAGGCAACGTAAACTCCTTCAAGAACGCCAAAACTGGTTGCAAAGATTTCGCGATAGCTTACTTACCGTTGCGCAGTCCTTTATCCAAACCACTAATGAAAACCAAGATGAAAACCTGAATTGGGTTCTGCGACAAGTGGGGGAATTTTTACAGGTTGATCGATCCTATATCTTTCTTTTTGATTGGGCGCGCCAAACGGCGACCAATACCCATGAATGGTGCGCAGATGGGATAAGCCCCCAGAAAGAAAATTTGCAAGATATCCCGATGAGTGTTATCCCAGAATGGATGAATAGCTTGCGAAAAGACCCGTATCTCTTGATTCCATCCGTGGCTGACTTGCCGGCAGATTGGGAGAAAGTGAAGGAGATTCTCCAAGCGCAAGAAATACAATCTTTGTTGGTGATGCCTATATATTTACCGGATGAGCTAGTGGGTTTTGTTGGTTTTGATTCGGTAAAAACAAAACGGCATTGGCAAGAAGATGAGATTGACCTACTCAAAATCCTAGTATCTCACTTAGCCAGTTTTTTCGAGAGACGCAAAGCTGAACAAGCTTTACAAGCCAGCCAAGCTCAATATCAGTTGTTAGCCAACAATGTGACCGATGTAATTTTCACCCTGGATTTAACCAATAAATTTACTTTTATCAGCCCATCGGTCTTCAACTTGACCGGTTACTCTGTTACAGAGATCGAAGATGTTCACTTAAAGGATTTGTTTGAGCAGCAGTCATTTGAAGCCATTCAGCGATTTTTTGCTCAAGAGATGAACCCAGAAAAGCTTGCGGCGATGAATCCAGCCTCACCGCCGCTGCATTCTCTTGAGCTGGAATTACGTTGCAAAAATGGGCAAATGCGGGCAATCGAGGTACGGGTGAATCCCTTTTTCAATACACAGGGACAAGTTGCCGGATTGATCGGGAGCGCTCGCGATATTAGCGAACGTCAACAGGCAAGGCAAGTTTTAGAATACATGGCGACTCATGATGCTTTGACTGGTTTACCCAACCGAGTCTTATTCCAGGACCGATTGGAACACGCTCTCAAACGCGCCAATCGTGAAAAAACCAATGTAGCTGTTATGCTGCTCGATCTGGATCATTTCAAAAGAATTAACGATGAATATGGCCATTTGAAAGGCGACGAGGTTCTACAAGAGGTAGCCCGACGCTTATTGAGCAGTCTGCGCGAGAGTGATACGGTTGCTCGAATGGGTGGGGATGAGTTCACTATCATCATTGAAGAATTAATCAACCCAAGTTACGCGGCACAGGTTGCTGAAAAGCTATTGGAGGTAATCCATCAACCATACCTGATCGATGAGCAACCTTGGGAGACCTCCGCTAGTTTGGGAATCAGTCTTTTTCCGCTGGATGGTGATGACGTAACCATCTTGCTTAAGAAAGCGGATATCGCCATGTATCGCGCCAAACGCTATCATAACAATTACCGTTTTTATTCGCCGCGCTTGAAACTGCAGCGGGCTGGTTAAATCTTCATCGGACTCCAATACAATCGTCACAATTTATTTACAATTTTAGGATAGACTATGATAAAGGGTATCCTATGGGGTGTTTTTCTACGCCGGCGCATCTCGGCTATGAAAAGAGAGCGCTATATGGCGATAGAGCTGATTGTCATCCCGTTTTGGGAATTCCTCCATTACTCCGTTCTTCAAATTCAACATCCACTGGGGCAAAGGCTGGCGGAGACAAACCGAAAACTTGCCCTTCATGTGGCAATTCCGTACAGGCAGAATGGAAACATTGTCCCTTCTGTGGGGTGAGTTTGGAGGGGTGACAGCCGCCTGTTGGAGGTGACCGTCACCGCCGAGGGGTAGGTTATGGAGTGGGATACTTTTTGGATATGATATATCTGACCAGACCTATCCCTCCGTAGCAAAGGTTTCAATTAGCTTGTGTACGTTCCCGCTGGCTGGATAAAGGATTGGGCAGGTGCAGCCATGTTTGCGATATTCGGCGACTTTAGCGCGCGCTTCTGCAGGAGTGCCAGAAGCAGTGATGCGATGGATTAATTCTTCGGGAACGAGATGTTTAGCCCGGTTGATTTGTTCTTTGGTGGCTGGCCAGCCGAGGATAGATTGAATTTCTGCCACCACTTCGGGGGCTACCCCAGAAGCCTTGGCGATATGCGGCTGCTGTGCCAGATATTGGGTTAACAACATGCGCGTGGCATCAATAGCCGTTTCATGGTCGTCATCCACGGAACAAACCACCAGTTGCGGTCGGTCTAGGTCTTCTAATTTGCGTCCGGCTTTGCGGGCTCCCTTTTCTAATAATTCCAAGGCGCGGTCGTTGTATTGGGGCTCAACACAATAATTGAGCACAACCCCGTCAGCGATTTCCCCGGCTAATTCCATCATTTGATCACCGGTGGCGCCAATCATGATGGGGACATTGCGTGGTTCGCGCCGTCCATGGACAACGTCTAGCTCGATGCCATCCACATGGATGAATTCACCATGAAAGGTGACCCGTTCCATGTTGAGCAGGCGGTGCATTACCGTGACGGTTTCCCGCATAGCCAGTAACGGTTTACGGCGCTCAATTCCGACATTACGCGCCAATGGATCCCACCAAGCGCCAATTCCACAGATGATCCGGTTAGGGGCGAGGTCATCCAAGGTTAAAAAAGTGGCGGCGAGCAAACCAATGTTGCGTGTCCAGTTATTGATCACTCCGGAACCCACTTTGATGCGCTCAGTCACCGCGGCATAGGCTGCCATAGGGACGATGGCGTCGCGCACGAGGCGCGATTCGGCTTGCCAAACCGCTTCAAATCCATGCCGTTCAGCATAGCGGACATATTCCAATCCATCGCGCAAATCATGGGCATCCTGTAAGTATAAAGCTACTCGTTCAGTCATCTTTACCTCCGGTTAAAAATTCCTTGTTAAAAACCTACTGGGCTTGGGATGAAGCGGTTTGTCCTAAACCCAGACCAGT
>DYKV01000031.1:0-11777 GCA_020722415.1 Anaerolinea sp. | reverse complement strand
TGTTAAAAACCTACTGGGCTTGGGATGAAGCGGTTTGTCCTAAACCCAGACCAGTATGCGTAACGCGGCATTCATGCCGCAACCAAACAGCGACATCAATGTCTACAGCATTTGCGCGTTCGATGCAAATGTTGCACGGTAATAAGATAATCAACAGAACCATTCAGCTCGTTCCTAGTGCAAGAGGATATCTAGGAAGGGAATGGCTTTGTGTAAGCTGACCAGATATTGTAAATCCTTAGCATCGTCAATATCTAGCGCCAGATTGGGATGATCGAATACTGCCACCTGATTGCCAGGTTGGTTAGCTGCCGCTAGATGGGCATTAAAAGATCCTGTCCCAAAATGGTAAGTGATTAATCTTGGGGGGGATATCAATAATGCGTTCGTGCCTTGACGATGCCGGTCGGGGGCGATAGCAACACAAGGAGAGGCACTAACACTGGCATTGAATGCTTTCAAGGTTTCGCTATCCAACAAGGGCAGATCCGTAGGGATCACGAATAGAGTCCCCGCGCCAGCTTGCTGGGCATAGCGGCTTGCCCGTTCAACTGCCGAATTTAATTCCGGTAATCCGTCTTCTTGAATAGACCGCGCGCCATACTTACGTGCCACTGCCAATGCTTCACCATCCCGGCTGACAATCAAAATCTGATCGAAAAGATCACTTTCATCCAACACTTGCAAGGTGTGTTCCAGCAGCCAGCGGTTCAATGCCCAACGTTGATCTTCCTCCAAGATGGGGGATAAACGGCTTTTCCCTTCTCGCAAAGGTTTAACCGGCACGATTGCCCATGCATCTTTCATAATCTTCCACTTTCTATTGCCATTAAAATCGCTTGGGCTAAATTATACCTGTCTAGTGGAGAATTCATGAAGGTGTTGGTCACCAGTGTTTGTATTCCAAGCTGTTGAATTTCTAATTCGAATTGCGCATCGAGGGTATCCAGCACCAAACTGTTCATCAAGCCGGCATAATGCTGAGCCACCGCCAATGGTGAGGGTGGAATACCCAGTTCCGTGAACATCTTGGCAGCGGGTCCCTTCAAAGCTTTTCCGCCGACGATCGGTGATATCGCAACAACTTTATGCTGTAAACAGGCTTTTCTCACTCCAGTGATCGTTAGGATGGGATCAATAGAGACAAATGGATTGGAGGGGCAAAAGATGATCACATCGGCTTGGGAGAGCGCTTCGATAACGCCCGGAGCAGGTTGAGCGCTTTCTGCGCCGCGGAACTGAAAATCGCGGACGACTGGTTGAAAGCCGTAACGGACGAAGTATTCTTGAAATGGCAATTCTCCTTCTTCTGTTAGCACCCAAGTACGCACCGGGTCATCGCTCATGGGGAGGATTGGGTGGGCTACGCCCCAAACCCGGCAGAAATGGGCGGTGATTTGGCTGAGCGTCTCGCCTTCGCGCAAACGGCGGGTGCGTTCTAGATGTGTCGCCAGATCGCGATCACCGAGCTGAAACCAGACTGGCGCCTCCAATCGTTTTAGCTCTGTGAGGGTCACCCAGCTTTCTTCTATTCGTCCCCAACCACTTTGTGGGTTGGCGATCCCAGCTAGCGTATAGCAAACCGTATCTAGGTCAGGGCTGATATGCAACCCAAAATGTTCGAAATCATCGGCGCTATTGACGATGATGGTCAACTCATCGGGTGAAAGACAATGGGCTAGCCCATCTGCTAATTTTGCTCCGCCAACACCGCCAGCTAAGGCAACTACTTTCATCTACTGATCCTTTATATGTATCGAACGATTTCATGAAGGGGTTTGCGAGTGGGCGGAGGAGGAGTTTGAGCGGCGTATCCGAGCAAGATTAAAGCCTGTGGTTGCCAAGTGTCTGGTAAACCTAATGCATAGCGGGCAGCTTGCGGGGCGTATAAGGGCGCGCAAAGCCAAACGCTGGCAAGACCGAGGGTATGCGCTGCCAGCATGAGCTGTCCGCCGGCTAGCGCGACCGACTGCACTGCCAGCCACCTTTCGCCCTCCCATTGGGTTATCCTGGCTGTTTGGGGAATATCTTCCTCCGCTAGACACAACAGGATGGATGCGGGTGCTTGGATAATCCTCTGCCGCGACCGTTCCACGCGCTTGTTTGCCTCTTCGATAGGTATCCCTTCACGAAGCAAGTCTTGGAGGAACGATTCTCCCAGTGCTTCGGCGAGGTGTTGGCGTGATGACTCGTTTTCCAATACGATAAAACGCCAAGGTTGGGTATTGTGGGCAGAGGGCGCCCATTGGGTAAGGTCAAGAATCTGTTCGATTCTCTCCCGCTCGACCTTCCGATTTTGAAAGCGACGGATAGAACGGCGAGTTTTCAGCCAGGCGCTCGCATCCATGGATGGCGAAAGCCGCCATACTGGTAGTCCAATTTTGGTCAAGCTTTCATAAATGAGTTGATTTTCTGGCTCGGTTGTTCCAAGAGCAATTTTCAATTGGACACCGCCATTTCTCTCATCCACACTAATAAACAATGCGCTTACCAGCGCATCTGGAAGTGAACCACGGAAAACATCTGTTCCATCCCCATCGGCGGAGTGACAGCCTTCTAAGTAGCCGCAGTCCAACGGATAAATATAATCGGGAAAGAGAGGATGGACACTACCGCGGCGGTGCTCGATTATCAGCCGATGATTTTTTACCAAACTTTCTACTGCCAGCCAAAAATTTAGATGAGCTTCCATTAGAGCAGGTTATCGAAACAGATCTTGTTCGCTTGGGCGGATTAATTCGGCTAGAGAACCATCCCGCAATGGATAAGGAAAGCCGCGCACATGGACCACTGGTGTTCCCTCTGCGGCTTGCCCCATGACCAATGAGGCAGCGGCAGCTAATTCATCGGCTGCCCCCACCTGAGTTATGCGTAAGGTATAACCAAATAGATCAGCTTTCCCTCTCAAATCTACCAGAGCTGGCAAGCCGGCTACGCCAATGGCTACCCCAACCGTTCCCATTCGCCAGGCTCGCCCGTGGGAATCGATGATTAGCACGCCAATCTGTTTGTGGCTGGCAGCAATAACGCCTTGGCGCACCCGTTCAGCCGAGGCATCGGGGTTCTCTGGCAGAAGCAATACCCACTCGCCGGTTTCATTTCCTTCCCCTGCCACATTGGAATGATCAATGCCGGCATTGGCGCAAATGAACCCAAGCCGATGCTCTACGATAATAGTGCCTGGGCGGGTTCTGAGAACCGCGCGGCTTTCTTGCAGGATTAATTCCATTAAACGGGCGTCTTTCTGGACCTGATTGGCTAGTTGCGCCGCCGGTTCTGAAACCGTAACCTGCGTTAGATCTACCAGACGGCCCTCTGCTTTTGAGACTATTTTTTGAGCCAGGACGAGGATATCGCCATCCATTAATTGGAGCTGGTTCTGGGCTAACGCTTTCAGGATAATTGCCACTAGATCATCTCCGGGCTTAATCAGCGGGATTCCGGTCAAAGGGGTGAGGGTTAAGGGTTCTCGGCGCATAGAAAACTTGGAATAACTTTATCAAAAAAACATCTGGTTTATTGCTTTACTTCTCCACCGGGTTGGTTGGGACTCCTGAAATCCGCACACTAGCGGTCTTGACATGATAATATTTGTTCAGGCTAATCAGCAAGGCAGTTAACCCTTCTACGACTATGGCATTGTCCAACCCGCCAGCATAATACGCATTCATCCCGCCATCTTGAGCCAGTCTGATTACTTTTTCGGCAGCTTCGAGATTGTCAGTGCATACTAGAATATCACTATGGATGGGTTGGTCCAGATCCCGTAAAGCATTGGCTGGTGCGGTTTGAAAAGCGGCTACGACTGGCACGTTATCGCCCAGCCAATCTTGCGCTAGGCGGGCGGCTGCCGGCGGCGCCGGAGGCAGTGGATTACGGAAGTCTACCCGTGCAGTAGCGTCTACCAGAATGGGAGGGTTGTGAAGCCTATCTTTAGCGCTGGCTTGCAGTGCCGCCCGCACGCTGAGTATAGCTTCTTGATGAGCAGACTGGACGACGGTTAAGACACAGATATCAGCTTGATGGGCGGCAGCGGGGTTTTCCATCCCGATGACCGTATTTAATCCGAGTTGTTGATTAATCGCTTGAGCGGTGTTTTCGGCTTTTTCAGGTTGACGCGAGCCAATAATTACCTGATAACCGGCTTTTGCCCACCGCAGGGCTAAACCTGGACCTTCTTTGCCGGTGCCGCCTAAAATCGCTATGATTGGTTTAGTTGTTTCCATTAGTATACTCTCTTTATTGTATCGGAATTGGGAAAGTGTCTGGTTATATCTCTATACGGTTGCATAGGTTTGGTAGCGTTGCCAAGTGCGCTGGGAAAGTTCCCTAGCAGCTTGGGCAATCTCAGCCTCATCGAGGGTTAGCAAATGGCGCTCTTTCATTAATACCTTCCCGTTGACTATAGTGGTGGTGATCATACTCTCGTGAAAGCCAAACACAATGTGCCAAGGTAAATTTTGCGGGGTGAATTGGGTATGGGGGTGATACTCAACCAAGATCAGATCAGCCAGCGCCCCAGGCTGGATGATACCGATGGGAGCTTCTCGGAAGAATTTCCCCGCCAGGGCAGCATTATTATAAACTGCTATCTCTGCCACTATATCGGCTGGCATTCGGCGCGGGTCGCGGTGCCAGACTTTTTGGAGCAAATAGGCAAATTTCCACTCTTCCCACATAGTCGAAGTGAATCCATCTGTGCCCAAACAAACCGGCACTCCGATGCGTAACAAGGATTCCACCGGGGCTGCCCCGACCGCATTATTCATGTTGGAACGCGGCTGGTGGGTGACCCAGCTGCCACTCTCGGCGAGGATTTCAGCCTCGCGGGCGTCTACGTGCACGCAATGAGCGAGGATGCTATTTACTCCTAATATGCCATGCCGATGCAGGCGATCCACTACCCGCATCCCCGATTTTGCCAAACTGTCATATTGATCCGCGTCTGATTCAGCGGCATGGATGTGAAACCCAACTCCATCTGGCGCAGCAGCCCGGCAGGCATCTAAAGTAGCATCTGAAAGGGTTAAGCTGGCGTGCAATCCAAAAGTTGCTCGGACAAGCGGGCTTGGTTCGGTTGTCATCCGTTTAAGAAAGCGCAGATTCTCGGCGATGCCTGCCTTTGTCTTGGCTTCTCCGTCGCGATCGGTCACTTCATAGCATAATACCGCACGCACCCCAGCTTTTTCGACCGCATCGGCGATAACGTCTAATGAACCCTCGATCGCGTTCGGCGAGGCATGATGATCAAATAAGGTGGTTGTACCATGCCGGATGGCATCGGCTAACATAATCTGGGTCGAGAGGTACACATCCTGGTGAGTGAGGGAACGATCGAGCGGCCACCAAAGTTTTTGGAGGATTTCTGGGAAATCTTTGGGTGCGCGGCCTGGGATCGCCATTCCGCGGGCAAACGCACCGTAGAAGTGAGTGTGAGCGCAGATATTGCCGGGCATCACATATTGCCCATGCGCATCGAGGATTTCCTCTTGGGGATAGCGCTGGCGCATTTCATTGTTCTCCCCGATCTCTGCAATCCTGCCATCTTGAATGCGGATTGCCATGTTCTCTAGAATCTGATTTTCGATTTCCCAAGTGATGATTTTTCCATTAGTAATCAGCATTATTCTTCCCTTTGTTATTTAATCAAACACGGTTGGTTGGAGTGGGTTTTCTAAAGCGCGAAAGGCATCTTCGATATGCTGCAAGCGGGTGCGTTCGCCCGAAAGCACCGCCGGGATTTGATCGCGCTGGAAAAATTCCACCGCAGTGGTCTCCATACTCGGGCGAGCTTCACCATCTACTATTTGGCAGAGGAAAACCAGCTTATAGGCGTGGAAGATCTCTAATGGAGGGATGCGGTTGGCATCATAAACACCGATCAAGCGTTGGGCTTTGACGTGAAATCCAGCTTCTTCCCAGGTTTCCCGTTCAGCTGCTTGAGAGGGAACATCGCCGACATCTGCCCAACCGCCTGGTAAAGTCCAGCCGCCATCGGCTTTTTCCCGAACCATCAAGAGTTTATCACCTTGAAACACGGCTGCGCGCACATCTACTCGCGGGGTAGCATAGCCGATAGGTATCGAAAATGCCTGGTGCAGCGCTTCATAATCTAGCTGGGTATATTGGCTGACGATTTCCGCAGCGATCTCCAACAAACGAGTATAGCGTTGGCGATTATATTCATCGGAGGAATAATGCAGTCCAGTTTGGGCGAGAGCTTGGATCTCGCGGCTCCATTCCAACCAACGCGGGATAGCGCTCATGTTAATTCCTTCACGATGACTTCTTGATCAACCGGTAGATGGTCAATCCGCACACCGACGGCATTATAAATGGCATTAGTGATCGCCGGTGTAGTGGGGATGCTGACGATTTCTCCCACCCCCTTAGCGCCATACGGCCCAGCTGAAGCGGGATGCTCCACAGCAATCGCGGTGATCTCTGGGGTCAGCATGATCGAGGGGATTCGGTAACGAGCAAGCCGATCGGTAAAAACGACACCGTTCTCCACGATAAAATTCTCGGTCAAGGCATTGCCGATGCCCATCATGATCCCGCCTTCAAACTGTCCTTGTAAGCCTAAAGGATTTATCGCCCGCCCTACATCAATTGCCGAAATCACTTTCAGCACCCGCACCTCGCCGGTCAGGGTATTGACTTCCACTTCGGCTGCCTGAGCGGCAAAAGAAAAAGCAAAATGCATATCGCCTCCTTCTCCGAGAGGCTTAGTTTCGGGCGCCCAATATTCGTAATAAGCGCGTGGGGTGCGGCCCTCACTGCGCAAGATTTTGGCGACTTCGCTTAATGGCAGGGTGTGTCCATTGACCTGGGCAAGCCCCTCAATGAACCGAATCTGTGCCGGTGGTACGTCATATTTTTCGGCTAGCGAGGCAGCCAGGGCATTTCGTAGGCTTTGAGCGGCAAAACGAGCGGCATTTCCGCTCACAAAAGTTTGGCGTGAAGCAGTGGTTGGACCACCATCGGGGGTGAGATCAGTGTCCATAACCAGCACGCGCACCTTTTCGGGTTGAATTGCGAACTCTTCAGCAACGATCATGCGCAGTACGGTTACCAAGCCCTGCCCGAGTTCGGCAGAGGAGGTGCGCACTTCGAGGGTGCCATCCTCGTATAACTCGACTTCTGCGCCGGCTTTATCCGGTGCACCACCGCCTAACCCAGTGTTCTTGTAGGCGACTGCAAACCCCCAGGCGCGCCGCAGATGGGGTTTACCCTCCACGGGACGTGGCTGAAAATAAGAGCGGGATGTTCTTGACGCGCCTTCCATTTGCCCGGCTTGTTTTTCCAGCTCGCGTTCAACCAGGTTGATACATTCTAATAATCCCACGCTTTCGCGCAAGAGCTGTCCGGTATTGGTGATGCTCCCAACCCGTAATGCGTTTTGTCGGCGTAGTTCAATTGGGTCTAAATTGAGTTCTTTGGCGAGTATATCCATCATACTTTCGATGGCAAAGGCGGATTGGGTCACTCCAAAACCACGGAAAGCGCCTGCTGGTGGGTTATTGGTGTACATCGCATAGCAGTCCGCTCGGGTATGTGGGATATCATAGGGCCCTGAGGAGTGGGTTGTAGCTCGGGTGAGTACTTTTTCGCCCAGCGAAGCATAAGCGCCAGTATCACCATACAGTTCGGTCTCAACAGCAGTGAGCCGACCGTCCCGTTTGGCGCCCATTTTGACCCGGATTTGGGTGGAGTGCCGTTTTGGGTGTGCCAACAGGCTCTCGTGGCGGTCGAAGAGCAGTTTAACTGGTCGTCCGGTGGCATTGGCAAGCAGCGCTGCGTGAATCTGCCCGGCAATATCTTCTTTGCCGCCAAAACCGCCGCCCATCAATTGTCCGACGATGCGCACGCGTTCCTCTTCCCAGCCTAAAGCCCGGGCAACTTGGGAACGGTCGGCATAAGGAATCTGCGAGCCGACATAGATTTCCATCCGCCCGTTTGGCAAAGGGCGGGCAATACTGCATTCGGGTTCCATAAAGGCATGATCGGTGATTGCAGTATGGAAGGTGTGTTCAAGGATAATCTCTGCATCCTCAAAGCCGTGGGTCACATCACCTTTGCGGACTTTGATGTGTTTGAGCAGGTTGCCATTTGGGTGAAGTTGCGGCGCATCAGGTTGGCGGGCACGGACTGGATCTGCAACCACTTCGAGGAGGTCATATTCGGCGACGATTAAATCGAGCGCCTGGGTAGCAATTTCCCGCGTCTCCGCCGCGATGATGGCAATCGCATCCCCAACATAACGCACTCGCTCGCCAACACCAATCATCACCGGCCAATCATAGATTACCAAACCATGAGTTTTCTCCCCTGGAATGTCTTGGGCAGTCAGCACTGCTACGACTCCTGGGAGCTTGCGAGCTTGGGTGACATCCAGCCTTTTCAGAATCGCATGCGGTACCAGCGCTCGTTTAACCCGGGCGTGCAGCATACCTGGGAATTTCAGATCATCAGTAAATTTTGCTTTGCCGGTCACTTTCTCAACTGCATCGGGGCGGGCTTGTTTGCTGCCGATTACTTTGTAAGGTGGTGGCGTAAGTTCCCCTTCGCGCACAACCGGGGGGAGGACTGGCCGGAGGGGCGGTTCTCCGCGTAATTTTGCCGCTGCTGACTGAACCGCACGGGTGATGGTGGGATAGCCGGCACAACGGCACAAAGTATCCTTGAGGGCTTGGTGAATGTCCTCTTCACTGGGATGAGGATTACGTTGTAAAAGGGCATACGAAGTCATGATCTGCCCTGGAATACAAAAACCACATTGTACCGCACCATGCTCGATGAATTCTTCCTGTAAGGGGTGGAGCTGGAATTCGTGATCGGATTGGCTGACCGGGTTGTTTAGCTCGGCTAATCCCTCGATGGTCAGGACCTGTTTATTGGCTGCCTTAGCGGCTGGGTAACTACAGCTTAAAACGGGTACATTATCTACTAATACTGTGCAGGCGCCGCATTCAGCTTCTTCACAGGCGATTTTTGTGCCGGTCAATCCTAACCGTTCCCGTAATAAGTGGGCGAGCATCTCACCAGGTTGTGGTTCGATCTCGATTTCTTTTCCGTTCACCGTTAATTTCATGTTTTCTCCTAATTTCAAGTGAAGATGCTGCTTATCATCCCTAGGTGAGTTTGGGAATTAACGCCGACCTGCTTCGGCGTGGGCTAGTGTTTCGTTGAGTAAGACGCTGGTTAAGTGCTGGCGATACTCAGCAGTAGCTCGGTGCGGACTAGTCCGAAAGCGGGCTTCAGCTAAGATAGCCGCGGTGGCTTCGGACAAGGTTGCTTGAGATAACTTTTGCCCACGCATTTTTTCTTCGGCAAAATGAGCGCGCAGGGGTTTTGGACCGGCTGGACCCAAGGCAATCCGGATATCCATTATTGTATCTTTTTCCAAGTGTAACCAAACTGCCATATTTTGAATGGCAATAGCAACTCCTTGCGGGCGCATCACCCGCCGAAATGCTGAACTCTCTCCGTCTTTGCGCAATGGAATTTGAAAAGCGACCAGTATTTCCCCAGCCGATAAGGTTGATTTACCTGGGCCAGCATAGCAATCGAGGAGAGGTTGATTGCGCAGCCGCACTTGTCCAACCTCGATCGGGAGGTTGTTTGGGGTAGATTGGTTTACTTGACTTGAATCTATGGTTCTTCCATTCTCGGGACTAGCGATCCAGACAGTGGCATCCAGCGCTAATAAGGCGATTGCACCATCTGCAGCCGGCAAAGCATGAGCTACATTTCCTCCTAAAGTGGCTACATTACGCACTTGCGGTCCACCGATTAAATTAATCGCCTCATATAATGCCAGGCAATGCTGCTGCAGCGGTTGCCAAGTGATCAATTTGGCTAATGGTACCGCTGATCCAATCCAGAGATAAGCGGAGGTGACTTCGAGACGGTTTAGTTCAGGGATGGTCGTAATGTCCACCAAAGTATGGGCGGGAGGATGGCGGCCTTGTTGGATCTCGAGCAATAGGTCGGTTCCGCCAGCGATAATCTGGTTGTTGGACGGAGATTGGGTGAGGACAGCTATCGCATCCTCGAGTGAGTGGGCTTGATAATAAGTGTTCCAGGTTGACATGGATCGGCGAAAACTCCTGCTCCCACAAGATGAGAACGGCGGCACTTTTCGACGGAAACCCCTTCCGACGCCGTCACGGACTACCCATGGCGACCGCCGATCCAGTGATTATATTTTAACATAAATTTTTAAAAATTTACAGGAAATTCAAGATTTGCCAGCAATTCTCAATTTGCCAAGAAATCGTTTGGAAGCCTTTCGCAAAACCTATCCGGCGCTCCTCAAAAAGGAAACATTTATTTACTAAACAGCAAAAAGATAAAATATTTAACGCCAAGTCGCAAGATGCAAAGAAATATAAAATTGGCTCAAGAAAATTGAGAAAAAATTGGATGAAGCAGACAAAAAAACTAACGTTACTTTGTTGAAATATGGGATCAAGCAAGTGATAAATACAGATACCCCTTGGCGACCTTTGCGCCGGCTTTGTGAACTCTCTGCGGTAAAAAAATAAAACCACAAAAGGCACAATGAATCCACAAAGAATCCATGAAAGAGGTTTACCCCGAAGGATAAAAAAAGAGTGGTATAACAGATGAGGAACTGGCACAGAGGCCGATAAAGTGAATAGAGCCAATAAGCCTGTCACAAAGTTTATTTTCATATCAGTACAAGTCGGAGACTTTCGCCACTGTTGGGTAAATCTCTGATTTGCCATAAAGCATATC
The DNA here is from genome assembly GCA_020722415.1 of Anaerolinea sp. Taxonomy (GTDB): domain Bacteria; phylum Chloroflexota; class Anaerolineae; order Anaerolineales; family UBA4823; genus UBA4823. The sequence goes on along the minus strand of DYKV01000031.1, from coordinate 1,013 downwards.
AGCACAAGTCGGAGACTTGCGCTACTGCGGGCAAATCTCTGATTTGCCATAAAGCACAAGTTAGGGACTTGCACCACTGTAGGGCAAATCTCTGATTTGCCAAATCCGCAAGTCGGAGACTTGCGCCACTGTGCCATAAAGTATCCATGAACGAGGTTCTCCCCGAAGGATGAAAATAGAGTGGTATAAGAGATCCGGAACTGGAGGGGTGCGATAAAGTGAATAGCGCCAACAAGCCTGTCACAAAGTTTATTTTCATATCAGGGCACGGAGAAATGTTTTCTGACCGAAAATGAAATTGCGGAAAAAGTAATTGGAATAGCCATAAATATCCGCGGGGCGCTTGTACACAGATTGTTGGAATCTGCTTATGTGGAATCAAACAATTGATAAATACAGATATCCCTTTGTGATCTTCGCGCCTGCTTTGCGGACTCCGTGGTAGAAAAAGATAAAACCAACAAGGGCACAAAGATTCCACAAGGGGCACGGAGAAAAGTTTTTTGCAGTGGACTCATTTATTGGTTAATTCAGGTTGGAACAGTTCCAACTGGCTATTTTCTGCCAAACTCGGCAGGCTGGAAACCGTGCCTCAGGACAAAAAAGCCCTTCGGGCTGCCCCGCCAGTCGGCTTTAGCCGGCTTCCATGAACTAAGGCAGGGATTTATCCCGCCGAATACAGCAAATCGGGCTGGCTATTTTCCGCCAAACTCGGCGGGCTGGAAGCCCTGCCTCAGTACAAAAAAGCCCTTCGGGCTGTCCATCCAGCCAGTCGGCTTTAGCCGACTTCCATGAACTAAGGCGGGGATTTATCCCGCCGAATATAACCAGCAAACAAGCTGGCTGAACGGTTATTTCGTATGGAGAATTGCTGAAGATTTGCTCAGATGCGTTTCGGATTGGTTGAAGGGAAAAGAGGAGATCAACTGCCCGTCCCCCTCCATCGAGAAGAATAGTCATATCCCGAATGCATCATCAGCCGGCTTTCGCTATCCAACCCCGTCTTTCTTGGC
>DYKV01000360.1 GCA_020722415.1 Anaerolinea sp. | reverse complement strand
AAAATTGGCGACCGTCTCATTGGAGATGGTTATCCGACCTACGTGATTGCAGAGATCGGAGTAAATCACAACGGTATTCTCGCTTTAGCCCTGAAGTTAATTGACATAGCCGCTGACGCGGGTGCGGATGCGGTAAAGTTCCAAAAACGTAACTTGGAAAAATTATATGCAAAGAAATATCTCGAAAATGCCAATGCTGGTGAAAAGACATTACGCTATCTACTCCCTATATTGCAGCAGGTAGAGCTATCCGAACGCGACTATTGGGAAATCGTTGAACATTGTCACAAACGGAACATCACATTTTTGTGTTCCGCCTTTGACCCTGAGAGTGCCGATTTCCTTGATACATTAGGTGTTCCCGCCTTCAAGGTTGCCTCGGCAGATTTGACCAATTTACCGTTACTAGACCACCTTGTTTCCAAAGGTAAACCGCTTATCCTTTCTACTGGAATGTCGCGTATGGAGGAGGTGGAGATAACGGTTAACTTCCTCAAAGAACGCCGAGCAGAATTCGCTCTGTTGCATTGCAACAGCACTTATCCAGCTGCGTTTGAAGACATCAATCTGCGTTTCATGGATCGCCTGCGCCAATTTGGAGTTCCCGTAGGCTACTCTGGGCATGAACGGGGTATTGCGGTGTCAACCGTTGCGGCAGCCTTAGGTGCTTCGATTATTGAACGCCACCTTACATTGGATCGTACGATGGAGGGCCCAGATCACGCTGCAAGCTTAGAACCGCAAGGTTTTAAGAAAATGGTGCGCGACATCCGTCAGGTGGCTGAGGCGCTCGGTACCGGCGAAGAAAAATACATCTCCCGCGGCGAGATCCTCAATCGCGAAGTGCTGGGCAAGAGTCTTGTGGCAGCTCGGCGTATTGAAGCGGGGGAGACCATCACTCGCCAAATGATCGCTGTCAAGGGACCTGCTTTAGGTCTATCTCCGCAACATTATCAGCAGTTATTAGGACGGGTAGCTCAACGGGTGATTGAGGAAGACGAACCATTTCTAGACCGTGACCTAGGGGTAAAAATCGAACTTGATACCACTCACACCTTGCCGATGGATTACGGCTTTACTGTCCGATTTCGTGATTCAGATGAGCTTTTAGCTTATCAGCCGCGCATGCTTGAATATCATTTCACCGATCAGGATTTAGACGAGCATTATAGCGGAGAAGACCATAATCTAAAATTGGTCGTCCATGCCCCTGAGTTTTGGGATCGGACCCTGGTTGATTTATGCTCGGAAGATGAACGACAACGCCAGGATTCGGTGAAGTTGATACAAAAGACGATCCGTTTGACCCGTGAGATGGCTCCCCATTTCGTGGGAACCCCTAAACTGGTGGTGCATCCTGGGGCGATGAGTCTAGATCATCCGATTCACGATCATAAAATGCTGTACGACAATTTGCGCCGCTCAATGGCTGAAATTGATTTTGATGGTATAGAATTACTGTTAGAAAATTTGCCGCCCCACCCCTGGTATTTTGGGGGGCAATGGCTCACCAATGCCTTTATGGACGCTTATGAGATCCGCGACTTTATCACACCCTTAGGTTTGAAGATGTGCTTTGACACATCTCATTCCAAGTTATATTGCAATTGGGCACATGTTGATTTCTTCGAGCAAGTGCGAGTCCTGCTCCCTTATATTGGGCATTTGCACCTTTCTGATGCGGCTGGCTTAGATGGAGAAGGTTTACAAATTGGTGAAGGCACCATTGATTGGGTGCATTTTTTCCAGGTTATTAAAGATTACCATGGCACCATGATCCCCGAGATCTGGCGCGGGCACCAACGGCAGGGAGAAGGATTTCTCATCGCTATTCAAAGGCTATCGGACGCTTATTTTAAAGCACAAAACCTGTTGAAATAGCAAAAAGCTGAAAGATAGAATACAATAAATAAATGAAACCCCGGAATTCTTTCTATATCCTTTCCCTGATATGGGTATTGCTGCTCGGCGGTGCAGCCTGCAGTTTTACCTATTCTATCGATTTTGGAAACTCTAGCCGGCGAGGACAGCCCAATCTATCCAACAACGCTATCGTGGAAGTGCCAGCAGCAACCCAATGGTCGAGTACTGGGATAATCGTTCGACCTGGGGACACATTAATTATTCAATACCTGGCTGGCAGCTGGTCGCCATGGCCGGGGGGCAACGTGGATGCATTGGGTTCTGGAGGAGATCCACGCTGTCCCTGTAATGTCATCATGGGGGTTTCTCATGCTGCATTAATTGGAAAAATTGGGGATAGTCCGCCCTTTTTAGTGGGTGAATCGTTTCATCAGAAAGTGGCTGAAGGAGGGGTTGTCTATTTAGGGATAAATGATAACCGTTTGTCTGATAATTCTGGTAGCCTGACTGTCAAGATTGAAAAAATCCATTGATTGATTTGGGCGAGGTGAGGAATCGCCGCTATCGGTTAACTAACCCAAGGAGTATCCATGAATTCCCATACCCAACAATTATACCACTTCGGTGTCAGTCTCTGGTTGGATAATATTACCCGAGGTTTGCTAGACAATGGCACACTTGAGAAATA
>DYKV01000359.1 GCA_020722415.1 Anaerolinea sp. | reverse complement strand
AGATTTTGCAGCCACTGCTTTAGGCACTTTGAGGAAATTGTGTTATAAATAAATTTATCGTTGACGAAGATCAGTTTGTGTTTGGCGAAAAGCAATTCGAACGGGAGTGAAAAGATGACATTAATCCATGAACCATCCATACCAGAAACGAAAGTAGTTGGTCAGTCGATGGAACGCGTTGATGCGCGGGCGAAAGTAACCGGAGAAGCTTATTACCCCGGAGATATTAGCGCTACTAATCAACTTTGGATGAAAATCCTTTTTGCAGAGCGTCCACATGCGCGGATAGCGCGCATTGATACTGCCAAAGCGGAGGCATTTCCCGGGGTTTTAGCTGTCTTTACTGCAAAAGATGTACCGGTGAATGAATACGGTTTGCAAGTTCCCGATCAACCGGTTTTGTGCGGGCCTGGTTCGGATAAGCCAGGTGCGGATGTGGTGCGTTTTGTTGGCGATCAGGTTGCCTTAGTGGTTGCCGAGAGTGAAGAAATTGCGGCGAAAGCGCTTGAATTGATTGAAGTTGACTATGAGGATTTACCAATTGTCACTGATCCGCGTCTAGCCATGCAGCCCGGTGCAGTTTTAATCCATCCCGAACGCGGGGAAACCAACCTATGTGTGCACGACAAAATACGCAAAGGTAATTTGGAAGCTGGTTTTAATCAAGCAGATGTGATTGTGGAAGGGGAGTACCAAGTACCATATCAAGAACATGCCTATTTACAACCAGAAGCTGGTTTTGCATATATAGATGAAGAAGGGCGGGTAACCGTTCAAGTTGCTGGACAATGGGCACATACTGACCGTGATCAAATTGCCCATGCCCTCAATTTGACAAAGGATCAGGTACGGGTCATTTATCCGGCGATCGGAGGAGCATTTGGCGGGCGGGAAGATATGTCTGTGCAAATCGTGTTAGCATTAGCTGCCTGGCGGCTCAGTCAACGCGGGATTAATCGGCCGGTGAAAATTATTTGGAGCCGCCGGGAATCGATCATTGGCCATTGTAAGCGCCACCCGATGTATATAAAAGCCCGTTGGGGGGCTAAGCGGGATGGCAGATTGGTAGCAGCAGAAATGGAAATAATCGCCGATGCGGGTGCTTATATGTACACCAGCAATAAAGTATTGGGCAATGCTACCATCACATGTACTGGACCTTATTCGATTCCTAATGTAAAAATAGATACGTATGGTGTTTACACAAATAACCTGCCAACTGGCGCTTTTCGCGGCTTTGGAGCACCGCAAGGAAATTATGCCGCCGAGATGCAGATGAATAAGTTAGCTGAAGTGTTGAAAATGGACATCGTTGAGCTGAGAGTCCGCAATGCCCTAAAAGAAGGAGACACTTTAGGGGTAGGGACTACACCACCAGGAGGTGTGACCATTCAACAGGTTATTATCAGTGCAGCTGAAAAAGCAGGCTGGCAAAAGACCTCACACGGTTGGATTGCTCCTCAGCAACCCAAACCGAGCCAATCCCATCTTAAGCGCGGTATTGGTTTTGCTGCTGGGTTTAAAAATGTGGGGTTTAGTTTTGGTTATCAAGAAAATTGCTGGGCGCGGATTGAGTTGCATGGCAAAACCGAAATCGAAAGAGCAATCCTGTATCACGCCGGGGCAGAGGTCGGTCAGGGTACTCACACGGTAATGATCCAGATGGCTGCTGAAGCATTAGGAATCGAAGCCGATAAAGTGACGTTAATCACTTCCGATACCGCCCGAATGGGGAATTCGGGCAGCGCGTCGGCTTCACGCATGACCTTCATGGCTGGAAACGCGATCCGCCAGGCGGCTAAAACGGCGTTAGAGAGATGGAAATTAGAAGATCGTCCGGCGATAGGAGAAGAAAAATATCTCGCACCGCCGACCACTCCATTCGACAAAGATACTGGGTATTCCATGCCGAATTTTGCTTACGCTTATGCTGCCCAAGCCGTGGAAGTGGAAGTGGATACAGAGACCGGTGTTGTTCGCCTGATCAAAGTAGTTTCAGTAGATGATGTAGGCAAAGCCATTAATCCCCGCTTGGTTGAAGGACAAATTGAAGGTGCAATCGCCCAAGCTCAAGGGTATGCATTGATGGAAAACTTTATTATGAGAGATGGCAGAGTATTGACCGATCAACTCAGCACTTACTTGATCCCCACTGTTTTAGATGTCCCGCAAGAAGTGATCCCGGTTATTTTAGAAATCCCTGATGATCGCGGACCTTGGGGGGCGCGTGGTGTGGGCGAACCGCCGTTTTTACCCCTCGCGCCGGCTATTTTAGCCGCCATTCATGATGCAACCGGGGTCTGGTTGCATGAAATACCAGTGACGCCAGAGCGGATGTGGAAAGCGCTTTCTACAGTAAAATAACGAGAGTTGGAAAAAATCAACCCCCTCCATAATCCTCCCCCGCGATGGGGGAGGAATTTTTATTCTTTCCCGCTCCATGTGGAGCAGCGATTTCCTTGCACATTCCTCGGATAGGTTAATCTGAGCGAGAATTTAGGTATCCTTCTTCCCAAATCGTTAATGGGTTAAATTCCCTGTCAAACTAATTGGA
>DYKV01000358.1 GCA_020722415.1 Anaerolinea sp. | reverse complement strand
CGTCTTCTCAAGTGAGCGTAGTCCATCATCAAAACCGCCTGCCCAACCCGCGCATGCAGCCGACAGCGCTCCGCTTCGCTCCGCGCTGCGGCTCACGCGTAAACCGTTCGTGCAGCTTGTTGAAGCTGGCTGTCTCCAAAAATAAGGAGTAGGGAAAAATGGCCGATTGGGATCTCAGAATCCACATCCGCTTTCCCGCATGAAGACCGAACTGGTGTGGGAGGGCAAGTACGACGAATACGGCAACCGCCGTTCTGTGCGCCTGCCCACTTCCCTGCTGCTCCTGCAGCGCATTGAGACGAATGACCAGCCACGCGACGCCCGCAAATCCCTGACGCGCCAGTTGGGTCTGCCGTTCTCCGAAGAGGAATTCCACCAGCAGGCCCACCTGCGACGACTGGCGCAACATGCTCATCTGGGGCGATAACAAACTTGCCATTGCCGCCTGCTGAGGCTGATGAGAGAGGCTTTTCACCGCCCAAAGAACCCCTGCGCTAACCCGACCATCAACGCGAAGAAAATAAAAGTGCCCAGACGCCAGCAATTCTCAATTTGGTTTGAAATCGTCTAGCAGGCTTTGGAAAAATCCATCCGCCGCATCCCAAATTTGGGGCTTTCACTAGATTATTGTAACTGTTCAGAAGGGCTACTTTCTGTCAAGTTCGATGGATTGGAAGACCTGTCTACGCATTACGTACAAAGTGTCCGCCACTGTGGGGCAAATCTCTTATTTGCTATAAGCACAAGTCGGAGACTTGCGTCACTATGGACCAAATCTTTGATCTGCCAAAAAGCACAGGTCAGAGACTTGCGCCACAGTCGGATAAATCTCTGGTGACTGCTTACCCACCTTCACCCCCAGCCCCTCTCCCACGGGGAGAGAGGAGCAGAAACGGGTATTTTTGTGATTTTCCGCATTCGTTTCCCTCTCCCGAAGGGAGAGGGTTAGGGTGAGGGTAGGTAGTTGCGATCTCTGATTTGCCATAAGCACAAGTCGGAGACTTGCGCCATTGTTGGGCAAATCTCTGATTTTCCATAAAACGATTACAGCCAGCAAGCAATATGACTGAATGTTTATACCATAATGAGAATTGCTACCCAGCCGCTGTATCTTTTGACATTATTGGATTTTTGGAATACACTGTAATTATTCTATTCTTCTGTGAGGTCAATGATGAAACAACAGGCTTCTCGTTATCGTTGGTTTGTCGTTGTTGTCTTTTTCCTCTTTATGCTGCTGCATCAAACCGATAAATTGATGATTGGTTCGCTGCAGTTGCCGATCAGTGAGACCTTTGGTCTGAATGATTTTAAGTGGGGTTTAATCAACTCGGGTTCCTTGGTAGTGGCTACCATTCTGTACCCGGTCTGGGGGTATTTATATGATCGTTATGCGCGAGATAAGTTGCTCGCCCTGGCTGCGTTTGTATGGGGGACAACTACCTGGCTGAGTGCTATTGTGCGCACCTACCCTCAATTTTTGATCACCCGTGGGTCCACGGGCATAGACGATTCTTCTTACCCTGGTTTATATAGCCTAATCGCTGACTATTTCGGTCCGACCCTGCGCGGCAAGATCTATGGTGTTTTGCAGTTAGCCCAACCGCTGGGTTATTTGCTCGGTATGATATTAGCGTTAATGGTCGCTCCCCTAATTGGGGGGTGGCGTTCGATATTTTACTTAACCGGTTCCACCGGCATCATCATCGCTATCTTGATCTTTTTTGGGGTGAAAGATATGCCGCGCGGGAAAGCTGAACCAGAATTTGAAGGAATGGCTGAGATTGGTCAATTCCGCTTCTCCTGGGCTGAAGCAAAAGAAATCTTCAAGAAAAAGACAATGTGGTTTGTCTTTTTGCAAGGCTTTGCCGGAGTTTTCCCCTGGGATGTCATTACCTACTTTTTCTTTGGCTATTTGATGCGGGAACGCGGTTATGATAACTCTTCGGTTTTATTTACCATGGCACCGGTAATCCTGGTTTTGGCTGCCGGTTATTTTGTGGGCGGGGCGCTGGGAGATTGGTTGTTTACCCATACTAATAAAGGGCGGATTATTATTTCATCCATTGGTGTTTTACTAGGCGCAATTTTTCTTGCCCTGGCATTAAAGACACCTCTTGAAGCTCGCTCGACTTTCTTTGTCTTGATGATCTTGACGGCTATATTTATGCCTTTCTCTTCTGCGAACGTCATTGCTACAGTTTATGACATCACGGTCCCAGAGGTGCGTTCCACCGCTCAAGCGGTAGAATATTTTATCGAGAATAGCGGGGCAGCCCTTGCGCCGGTTCTCGCCGGAGCATTGGCGGTTAGCATAGGTTTGGGACAAGCCATTTTGATTATCTGTACGAGCACCTGGTTATTGTGTTTTCTCATTTATATCGGCGCATTGTTTACCATCGACGGCGATATTCATACGCTCCGTTCTCAAATGGCAGAGCGGGCGAAAGAATTGGCAGCCTAGTTCCTAGGATGAAATTCCTCCTTCGTGGGAGCATAAGGCAGGCTTTGATAATCAGAAAATTAGAAGTGAAAGGCTTGTTTTTTGGGCAAGAATTTTTAAACACAAAGG
>DYKV01000030.1 GCA_020722415.1 Anaerolinea sp. | reverse complement strand
ATGCGTAGCAAGCCGCAGGCAAAAAGTCCACGGAGGGACTTTTTCAGAGGATACTAAAATATATATTCACGAACAATCTGTACAGAAAAATCAAAACAAAGATTTAAACGCTAATTGCATCTTGGTAGATAAACCAATCAACTTGCTCTCCACACGGCCTTCCTCATCGAGAACATACATGGTGGGAAAAGCTTGAACCTGGTAAGCAGAGTGCACCGCTGGCGTGCCAAGTAGAACGGGAAATGTGGCGGGGCGCTCGCGTAAAAATTCCCGTACTTCCGAAGGATCCTCGTAAGAAAGTGCAATGGCGTAAATAACAAGCTCATCGGCAGATTTGCTCTTGCGCAACGTGTTTAAAGTAGGGAAGCTGGTTTTACAAATAGAACACCAGGGAGCGATAAAATACAACACCACTTTTTTCCCGCGCGCTTCGGAAAGAGAATGCACGCTGCCATCTACAGCGGTAAGAGTAAAATCGGGGGCCTGTTCTCTGTTCTTGAGAAGGTTTCTGGTCTGCCAGGTGAGAATTCCCCAGACAGCGACGAAAAACAAAGCAATCTGCAGAGCGTTAGATCCAATTTTTTTCCAATTCCAGTTTTTCATTTTTTATCCTGTGCCCGTAGGGTAGTACCCCAAAAAGTCCACAGAGGGACTTTTTCAGAGGTTACTTAAGTTTACAAATCAATTTATCCGATACAATTACCAGCAGGCCTGTTCGCTCTCCCGGCAAAGCAGGTTTGCGGAGAACATCTTCTCTTTGCCTGGTGAAAGCCTGGCAACTGAAGGGCGCGGCACCTGCCGTGCCCTTTTTTTTGCAGCAGGCTCGTTGCACGTTCAGAGGTTACCTAAAAATAATTTGTGCTCCAAAAATCTTCCTCGCTAAAAGAAAACTGGCAATGTCCGCATGTAAGCCCTGTAGAAGGGTTTCCACATTTAGGGCAGTACCGTTTGTGAAAAAAACCTTTTTGTTTATCGTTGGGCTCCATCTTCATTTTCATGAGCTTTCCGTATTCACAAGAACAGGCGAATTTTTTTTCTTTCCCACAATACGGACAAAACTTCAGCATGGAAGAAATGCGGCTCATGCTCTATTGTTCAGCCTTTCTTCTTGCGGTCAACCAAAAGGCAAACAATCCTGTCACCAACAGAAGCAGCAGAAGATTTATTTCCATGCTGCTCAGTAGAAACTCCCGCACCACTACGTAAGGTATTCTGCGACTGTCCTCCTGCGTTTGCGGATACACGGTGATTTTATAGGGAAGCGCATAGAACCAGGCAGAACCGCTGCGCGATGTCACGCCCTCGTAGTCTCCAGTGGTTTGAGAATAATAAGGAAGCAGAATAGAAGACAGATTGAGCCCGTGCTTCCATTCATCGTTCTGGTACACATCCGCAATCCAGGAAGATTTATAGAGATACGCAGTTTGCTCATCGGGGATTGCTTTGCTTTCGGATTTAGAAATGTGAAACAAATAGCCCATGCTCTCTTCTGCTTCTAATCCCGCGAGCTGCATTGTATTCCGCTTTTCGTTTTCTGGAATTGTCAGTAACAGTACTGGCAATAGCAGTAGAATCACTGCTTTACGAGAAGGTGAAAACCGGATAATGGCGTGGGCCATCGCAGCAGAACCAGCCATGGCAAACAGAATATACAGTGGAGAAGCAGACAGTGAAAAAAATAACATACCGACAAGAAGTGAAGCGGCTGCAGGAACTCCCACTTCCAGCGGCATGGATATTTCTTTAGCAAGAAACTGCCGATTGCCTGCAATCAAGATAGCGCCCATAGTAAAAGGAACGAGATAACGCAATTCTGCGAGAGTGCCCTGTGCTGTGTGGATTCCGTTGAATCGAATTGCTGTTTGCAGGGCTGCCGTGCCGGCAAAAAACAGAATTACCATCTGTACGGTAACGGAGAGATTCGATTGATGAAACGGCTTTGCTTTGCCTGCTATGATGTAGTGATACACCAGCAAACCACTCACTGCCACAAAGGCAGCAGCCATAATCCATTCAAAATAGCGTGGCTGCATATTCGATAGTGAATGCGGGTTTAATAAAAGAGAATATGCGAGAAGGATGATAAGAGCGGGAAAGCTGATCCGCAGAAAAGATTCCTCTTTAATAGAGAGGAATGCCGACGCAACGAGAACAGACAATAGAGCGTTTTCCTGTGGCGAAAAAGCAAACCTGTCTGCCAATGTTAGCTCGTTGTTTAATATGAGAAAAAGGAAAGAAATGGCAGACAGAAAAAAAGCAAGGCGACAACGCACAACCTTCCCCATGCCGCAGGCTCCCAGGATGCCCAGCGAAACGAGTGCAAGGATCTGGTGGATTAAGAACAAATAGCTAAGATTTTGCCCTGGCAGGGTTCCACCGTTCCTCTCTACTCCCGTAGTGAATTCTGCCATGTGCATGGGCGAGAGCCATCCAGACAGTGCAAGCAACAGGGCTCCCGAAAAAATAATCTGATAATTTTTTTCGTATAGGAAAGCGGAACGCAGCAGGAACGCGAGAAGCACTGTCTGCAGGGCCCCAGGGGGAGACGTGAAAAATGCTGTTAAAGAAGACAAAAAGATTCCGCTTTGCTTTATTTGCAGCAGAGAATGGTTGTCTGTGACGGCCAGGGAACGCAGATCGGGAAGTGCAAACAGGGTGAGCAGCAGGGAGGAAAAAAGAGCGCTCAGGGCGATAAGTGAGACGAGAACGTAATGCTGGAGTTTCTGGTTTTCTCTTTTTAGAATTGCAGCCAAGCTGCCTCCGAGCGCTGTTCCACTAAGTAGTGAGTTTGTGATTGCTGTAAAAATGAGCATGCCCACCGTTTGATTCTGGTTTTATATTGTAAAATGATTTCCAAACAGAACGCGTAAGACATAATTCCCTATGATCGATTCGCGCACCGCCCGCTTTTACGAGGAAAACGCGGCCAATTATTTTGCCGCCACTTCTTCCAAAATGCTCAGTGGAACAGCCTCCTTCTTTGGAGAGGCTTTCACGCAGGGAGGAAGAATACTCGATTTTGGCAGCGGCAGCGGCAGAGATCTGCTGATTCTGCTGGACGATGGTTACGATGCCTGGGGTTACGAGCCTTCCAAAAATCTGGTCAGGGAAGCTGTTTCCCATGTGCCAGCCTTAAAGAGCCGGCTTTTTTCGAGCATTGAAAGCTTTGAAGAAGAATCGTTTGACGGAATTCTTGCATCGGCTGTATTCCAGCATATTCCCGACACCCATCTGGCACACGCTTTTTCCATGCTCACCGACCTGCTTGTACCTGGCGGTACCCTGTTGTGGTCTGTACCGGCGGGCCGCTCTGATCTGGGTCTCGATTTTCGCGATCCACACGGGAGACTTTTTTTGCTGAGGCCGCGCGCCAGGTATTTGCAGCTGCTCTCTTTTTTCGGGTTTTCCGAAGTGCGGCACTGGCACAGTGATGACAAATTAAACAGGCGCGATATCCGCTGGAATACATGGCTGATGCAGAAAACCGGCGAGAAAATGTATCGACAGCCATAAAAAACTTGCTATAATTCTATTCTCAGCTGCTTTTCTTCTGGCAGGTTGTAAATCGCTGGGAGGGCCCGGTTTTGTCATCTGGAAATCGGAAGATAAGGATGACGCAGACAGCCGCAATTCGTGGGGCGATAAAAGCGAAGGCAACTATATTTACGAGGATTATCGCAAAAAACAGGAAGAAAAAAAAGGTCTCAAGGCTCGTCAGTGGCTGTTGCTTGTCTCAATTCAATTAAGCCGCGCGGGATTGTTTCTCCGGAAGAGCTAAAGAAGGTAGATGCATTAACGACGGCTCCTGTCGTTCTTGGAAACGTGGAATCAAAAGGGCGGCGGGCCGGTGTTTTTACTTCGGACAATTACAGAGTGTATGACACATGGCAATTCAATTTTAAGCGAAAGGCCCGCGTAATGGCGTCTTACCCCGTAAATGACTTTGATCTTTATCACATAGAAATTGACAGGGTGAAGCCTGTGTTTGTGGATTCCGCAGGGAATGTTCTCAGCGAAGACGAAGCAAAAGCCATCCGCACCTTTGAATAAACCCACGGAAATATTATGACCAAAAAAACTGTTTATTTGATTCTTGGATTAATCGCAACAACGTTTCTGTTCACTTTTTTCGACGGGTATGTTTTTCCCCTAATGCGCCTTGAAGCCATAGAAAAATTCTCGGATGCGTATGCGAAGCATCTCGTTTCTCGTATGACGCTCGAAGAGAAAGTTGGCCAGGTTGTCCATATCTCGGTACCCGGAAAAACAGCTGATCCCGCTGCCCAAAAACTGATCGATAGCATTAAGCCGGGAGGAATTATCCTTTTTGGTTACAATGTCGATAACGGGGAACAGTTAAAAAAACTGAACGAAGATCTACAGAAGCTGGCTGTCCGCTCTGGACTGCAGCCACTGTTTATTTCTACAGACCAGGAAGGTGGGCGCGTATACCGCATTGGGGATCCCGTTCCCCACATGCCCTCAGCCATGGCCATTGGGCAGGCAGGTGACGAAGATCTCGCCTTTTCCGCAGGTTTTATTACAGCGTATCATCTGGCTTCCATTGGGGTGAATTTTTTATTTGCTCCGGTTCTCGATATCAACAATAATCCTGCCAATCCTGTGATTGGGCAGCGGGCCTTTGGCAGCGATCCCGAAAGAGTTATTCACACTGGAGTTTTGTTTGAACAGGGAGCCCGTGAAGGCGGCGTCGTTCCAGTCGTAAAACATTTCCCCGGCCACGGCGACACATCGGTCGATTCGCATCTGGGATTGCCCGTGATCCAGAAAACAATGGATGAGCTGCGCAATTTTGAGCTGAAACCGTTTGCCGCCGCCATTGCTTCTGGAACGCCTGCTATTATGACGGCGCATATTCTATATCCCAAAGAGGACGAGAATGTACCGGCCACTCTTTCCCATCGTTTTTTAACAGAGCTGCTCCGTGACGAAATGAAGTTTCGCGGACTCGTTATTACTGATGCCATGGAAATGCATGCCATCAGCAAAAATTACCAGGAGATACGTCCCGCCGTGGCTGCCTTAAAAGCCGGAGCTGACGTTATTCTCCTTACTTCTTATGGTGCAGAAATGATCCAGATTTACGATGATATTCTGCATGCTGCCAGACATGGTGAATTTGAAGAAGAAACAGGCAATGTGCTCGATCGCGCCGTATATCGCCAAATCCGAACCAAACTGGAGCATGGAATTATTCCACTTCCGACAGAACCGGAATGGCAAAAATCCTCTGCAAGTTTTCGCGGAATGTATACGGAAAAACTGAAATTGCGGGAAGAAAAATATCGCTTTATCCAGAACAAGTATAAAAATGTCGCTGAGGCCATTGCACAAAAGGCAATACGCGGTATGCCCGGGGATGTCTACTTTTTGAGAATTCATGAACTCAAAGATGCCTCTGCTCAGTTTTACTCTAAAGACATAGAGGAATCGTTTCAGGAAGAGTTTGGAGAAAAGCTGCACAGGATTCCAGCCCGAAGTGTATCTGCATTGGCAAAGGCAAAAAGTATTGTGCTTCTCGATGCGGCAACCAAAGAAGAACTCAAAAATATTGCTGCCCTGGCCCGCTCTCAAAAAAATAAAAAAATCTATGCACTGTATTATGGTGAACCAGTAATTGCCTATCCTTCGGAGGAGAACCTGAGTATCTATATTTCATCGTCTTCTACCAGGGAGTCAAAGAGAGCTTTTGCAGATGTCATGTTTACATACAAGGTTGGCGAAATGGCCCGGAAGATCAGTCTTGTATTGCCCGCAGAATAATCCGGCCACAGGAGAACTATGAAACGCATTACGGAACTAGATGCCGAAATTTACGATAATTACGAACAAGGCCAGGAAAAGCGAATACAAGAGCTCGATCAGGTGACTATCCGCTTTGCTGGAGATTCCGGGGATGGCATGCAGATTACCGGTTCTCAATTTTCTGCGACGACCGGTATTGCAGGAAACGCCTTTAACACATTCCCGGATTTTCCGGCAGAGATTCGGGCGCCTGCTGGAAGCGTTGCCGGAGTCTCCGGATTCCAGATTCATTTTTCACGGGAAGAGATCCACACTTCGGGAGATTTTGCAGATGTTCTCATTGCCATGAATCCCGCCGCTTTAAAGGCTAATTTCAAAGATGTACCGAGAGGCGGGGTTATTATTGTCAATGAAGATGCGTTTACGCCAGAAGATCTCGAAAAGGCCGGCTATACATCTAACCCACTCGAAGATGAAAGCCTTGAGGTATACCACGTCGTTCCAGTTCCCATAACCAGGCTTACTGTGGAACAGTTAAAAGATGTCGATATGCCAGAGAAAGACAAGCGGCGCTCAAAGAACATGTTCGCACTGGGTATTGCATTCTGGATGTTCGATATGCCAATGTTGCCAACGGAACAATGGATTGAGAAAAAATTCGCCAAAAATGAGATTCTAAAAAAAGCCAATTTACTTGCCTTGCGAGCTGGTTACAGTTTTGGCCATATGACTGAGCTTCTCCCGATACACTTTCGGATTAGAACTGCCCATTTGCGCCCGGGGTTATACAGAAATATTACCGGAAACCAGGCAATTTCTCTGGGTCTCGTTGCCGCAAGCCAACTGGCCAATTTGCCTTTATTTCTGGGGTCGTATCCTATTACCCCTGCGTCCGATATTCTGCACGAATTATCTCGCCATAAAAATTTTCGTATTCGCACTTTTCAGGCAGAGGACGAAATTGCGGCCATGGCCTCCGCCATTGGCGCCGCATACGCCGGTTCCCTTGCCGTAACGAGTACATCGGGTCCCGGGCTGTCTCTTAAAACAGAGGCAATGAATCTCGCGGTAATGGCAGAGCTTCCCGTTCTCATTATCAATGTGCAGCGCGCGGGCCCCTCTACGGGTATGCCCACCAAAGTAGAGCAGGCAGATTTACTGCAGGCTCTCGTGGGTAGAAGTGGCGAAAGCCCTTTACCCGTTATTGCCGTTCGTTCGCCGGCAGATGGCTTTCGCAAGGCAATCCATGCGATGCAGATAGCCGTGAAGTACATGACGCCGGTGATCCTCCTTTCCGATGGCTATCTTGCCAATGGAACAGAAGAATGGAAGTTGCCAGATCTCTCCGACCTCGGCGAATTCAAAGTTGCGTTTAGGACAGAGAAAGAAGGCTTCGCGCCGTATCTGCGCGACGAACACCTTGCACGCCCATGGGTTAAGCCGGGCACACCGGGCCTGGAACATAGAATCGGCGGACTGGAAAAACAGAACATTACGGGTGCTGTCAGTTATGACGGAGAAAACCACCAGAGTATGGTTCAACTGCGTGCCCAAAAAATCATGAACGTCCAGAAAGAAATTCCCGATGTTGTTGTTCTTGGTTCGGGCAGGAGCAATATATTGCTGGTGGGATGGGGTTCTGCATTTGGCGTCATTACAGATGCCCGCTTGGAACTGGCAGAAGAGGGCATCGATGTAGATCAGGTTCATGTGGATTATATTCACCCCCTGCCTGCAAATCTGGGTGACATTTTGCGTCGTTACAAACATGTCATCGTGATAGAAAAAAATATGGGTCAGTTTGCGTTCTGGCTGCAGGGAATCTATTCTGTCAATGTAGAAAAATTCAACCAGATGAACGGAAAGCCGTTTAAAACATCGGAAGTCATGAGTATAGTAAAAGGCCTCGGGAGCAATATATGAAAATTGAAACACTGCATTATTCCAAGAGCGATTTTGCATCGGGCCAGGAAGTTCGCTGGTGTCCGGGCTGTGGTGATTATTCCATCTTAAGTGCCGTACAGAAAACTCTTCCGGAGCTGGAGCTCGAAAAAGAAAAATTTGTGTTTGTCAGCGGTATTGGTTGTTCTTCGCGATTTCCCTATTATATGAACACCTACGGTTTTCACACGATTCATGGAAGAGCGCCCGCCGTTGCCATGGGCTTAAAAATCTCTAATCCAGACTTATCGGTATGGGTAGTAACGGGAGATGGCGATGCTCTCAGCATTGGGGGTAATCATATTTACCACCTGCTGCGCAGAAATCCGGATATTAATGTTTTGCTGTTCAACAATGCAATCTATGGATTAACCAAGGGACAATATTCTCCTACCAGTGCTCACGGATCGGTGACAAAATCGTCTCCTTATGGTTCGCTGGAAGAGCCGGTTAATGCGGCATCTTTTGCCATTGGTTCAGGTGCCACGTTTGTGGCACGCACGGCAGACATTCTCGTGAAACACATGGCTCAGGTAATGGCAGAGGGCTACCACCATGAGGGCACTGCTTTCATGGAAGTTCTGCAAAACTGCCAGATTTTTAACAACGGCGCGTTTGACAGTTTTCTCGATAAAGAAGTTCGAGAAGACAAAACAATCATGCTGGAGCATGGAAAACCAATGATTTTTGGTAAAAATAAAGACAAAGCGCTCCGCTTTAACAGCCAGATTTTTTCATTGGAAGTTGTGGAGACGGCCAAAGTAGCTCCAGAGGAAATTCTGGTACACAATGCAGAGCTCGATAATCCCGCTTTGCACGCCATGCTTTCTGCCATGAAAGGCCCGGATTTTCCTGTGGCGTTTGGCGTTATTCGCCGCGTCAAAAAACCGGTCTATGAGAAACTGCTGCACCAGCAGGAAGAAGACGTTATTCAGTCAAAAGGAAAAGGGAATCTCGAAGAATTGCTGCAGGGCAGGGAGACATGGCGCATAGACGATGCCGTGGTTGACCCTGAGTTGCTGCAATAAGGAAAGGCTTATGTGTGGAATTGTTGGATACGTTGGCCAGAAATCGGTAGCATCGGTACTGCTCGTTGGGCTTGAGAAACTGGAGTATAGAGGATACGACTCGGCTGGCATTGCTCTCGTAAACAGCAATGAATTGACAGTGACTAAAGCAAAGGGAAGAATCGCTCATCTCGAACGGGCTCTTCGTCTCAAAAATATAAATGGCACAATTGGTATAGGGCACACGCGGTGGGCAACCCATGGGGAGCCTTCGCAAACCAATGCCCATCCGCATGTAAATACAGATGGCACTATTGCTGTAGTTCATAACGGGATTATAGAAAACTATTTGTCCCTTATGGAAGAGTTGATTGGAAAGGGATATGTGTTTGCATCCGAAACAGACACAGAGGTAATTCCGCATCTGGTTGATATGTACTTAAAAGAAGTTTCTTCTGTGCAGGAAGCCTTTCGGAAATCCATAGCCCGCCTGGAAGGCAAGTACGCCATTGCCATGGTGACAGAAAAAGAGCCCGAAAAAATTTTCTTTGTGCGTAATGGTTCTCCACTGATCCTCGCAGAGGCCACAGATGTAAACGGAGAGCAAGAATTATTTTTAGCCTCTGATGCTCCTGCATTTATCCCGCTGGCCAAAAAAGTGTATTATCTCAAAAACGGAGAATGGGGTTACCTGAATCATGGGCTTCATTTATTCAACGACAAAGATGTACGTATAGAACCTGATCTCCAGGATCTTAAGATTGATGTTGGTCAAGTTCTTCTAGGAGAGTTTGAACATTACATGCTCAAAGAAATTCATGAGCAGCCCGACATTGTTCAAAAAATTCTCACCGAGAGAATTACCGAAGACAATAAAATTCGCTTTGATGAGCTGGAACTGAAGCCGGAATTTTTGGCTGGAGTAGGGCGCTTTATCATTCAGGCTTCTGGGACATCTTTAAACGCCGGGAGAATTGCTAAATTATATTTTGAAAACTTTGCCAATGTAACCACCGATGCCGATTACTCTTCTGAATTTCGCTACCGAAACCCCGTAGCAGGGGGAGACACTGTCGTTATAGGTATAAGCCAGTCCGGTGAGACAGCAGATACGCTCGCGGGAATTTATGAAGCGCGCTCCAAATTCCTCAAAGTTTTGTCTTTTGTTAACAATGTAAATTCCACCATTGCCAGAGAGTCAGACGGAATAATTGATTTGTTTGCCGGCCCGGAAATAGGGGTTGCCTCTACTAAAGCCTATATTGCAGAGGTTCTTAACCTTTTGTTATTTTCTATCTACCTAGCTGAAATTCGTTTTATGATGGATGAGTCCGAAAAAATTGAGATTCTGAATCAACTCAAAAAGTTGCCAGATCAGATGCGCAAGGTTCTGACCCATACCGCAAAAATTCATGAGCTTGCAGAAAAGCTGAAAGAAAAAACCTCTGTTCTATTTTTGGGAAGAACGTATAATTTTGCAACCGCACTCGAGGGCGCTCTCAAGCTCAAGGAAATTTCGTACATTCACGCGGAGGGTTACGCAGCCGGTGAATTTAAGCATGGGCCTATTGCCCTGATCTCCGAAGATGTCCCGGTGATTGTGGTTGCTCCTAAAGGAGAAATGCGCACTAAAATGATATCTAACCTGCAAGAGGTAAAAGCGCGCAAAGGCCAGGTGATTGCAGTTGTTTCCGAAAACGATTCCGAGCTTGCCGGACTGGCAGATAAAGTGCTTGAAATTCCAGAAACGCCCGAATTTATATCCTCATTGCTCACCATTCTTCCGCTGCAGTTGTTGTCTTACCATACTGCGCTGAAGCGTGGCTGCGATGTGGACAAGCCAAGAAATCTTGCAAAATCAGTAACTGTGGAGTAAACAATGAAAAGATTAACTGTATTAGCAGCAGTGCTTATTCTCGCTGCCTGTTCCCCAAAACCGCAAAAGACAGGAGTGGAAGTATCAAATGCCTGGATAAAGGCTGCTCCCATCGCCATGAAAACCTCGGCTGGATTCATGGTTTTGCAGAACCATAATGCCAAACCAGAAAAAATTCTCTCCGCAGAATTTTCTGCATCCAATGTCGTAGAGCTTCATGAAATGGTGCACGAAAACGATATGATGAAAATGAGAAAGATGGACGCCATGGTAATTCCCGCCAAAGGGAGCCTTGTTCTGGAACCAGGCGGTTTGCACATCATGTTCATTGATCTAAAACAGGATCTCAAAGAAGGCGAAACCTATGACATTACTCTGAACCTTGAAAGTGGTCAAAAACTGGTTGTACCTGCACCAGTGAAACCATATTCCCACGAGGGCATGCATTAATGAAACGGCTGGCAGCCATTCTGCTGGCCGGTGTTCTCTTTACATCCTGTTCGCCAGATTCATCTGTTTTTAACCGTTACGAAATAGGGGGAGATTTTACCCTTACAGGAATGGAAGGTACGCCTGTATCTCTTTCGGATTATAAGGGAAAACTGGTTCTTCTGTTTTTTGGCTACACGTTGTGTCCCGATGCTTGCCCCTTTGCTCTTTCCAAAATGAGTGGGGCGTTTCACATGCTTGGACCAAAGAATGCAGAGAAAATTCAGGTCTTGTTTGTGAGTGTAGATACAGAGCGAGACAATCCGGCCCGCTTAAAGGAATACTTTACAGCCTTTAATTTTCCGGTGATAGGCCTTACCGGAACCAAAGAGGAAATCGCTGCAGTTGCAGCAAAATACCAGGCAACGTATTCCAAGGTGGAGAGTAATTCCGCCATGGGCTATCTCATTGACCATTCTACCATTATTTACCTCATCGACACAGAAGGTAATGTTCGCTATACATTCCGCCATAATGATGGTGTTGAAAAAATGGTGAACATTATCAAAACGTTGATTCGAATTCAGTTTTGAATGGTAAACTGGTAATTCAGTTTTTCCGCTCCCCGCATTAATTCCACCGAAACGGAGTCCATGGTGGGGAGAGTTTTCCAGATTTCAAACATCCTTTCTGTGGAGCTTAGCGGATATCCATTTACGTTTGTAATGACATCTCCGGAGCGGGCTCCCAGCTCAAAGAAAATATGTCCCGGCTGTACGCGTTTAATTTTATAGCCGGTAATTTTTCCGTCTTTTAATTCAGGGCCAAAGGAAGCGTTTTTGTAGATTTCTTCCATATTGCCTTTGAGATAACGGTTTACCTCTTCCCGCGATATTACTTTTTTCACCGTGTTTGCGCCGCCAGAGGGAGAAGGGGCCTGCGCTGCCTTGGTGGTTGATTCGCCGGCCTTGAGTTTTATTTTTTGGCCATGGATGCGGTACCATATATACTCACGGCCAATATGCGTGATCTGGGCCTGGCCTATTTTCTGCCAGGTTTTGTATTCCCGAATTTCTGATCCTTCCCCCAGAATTTTGATGAGGGCCCGCGCGATCGATGGATGACCTTCTATGGTGGCCACGAGTTCAAAATTGAGGACCGGCTCTGCCGAGATTTCCGGGTCGCCCATTCTCTCGATAGAAGCAGAGAGAGGGAAAATGGGTCCACCCACAATGGAAGACGGGTTATAGATTTGGGTTGTTCTGTTTTGGCTAACTGTGGCAACCCGCACTGGTTTTTTACTCTGGTTGGGAGGAGGCAAAAGAGAGACAGAAAGGAGCGAGTATAAAAATTTTGCTGCTGCGAGTCCAAGGAGAGCAGAGCCAGCAAGGGCAGGCCAGTTATTTCTTTGCAGAAAAAGCCACGCGCGGGAGGCCAAAGATTGAACATTCATCAGGACTTCTTCTGCGAATTTCATGATTTAAGACCTTCTTCAAAATTAAAATTTCTGCGTACCGGTGTAAACCCGGCAGAACGAATAAAATCTTCGGCCTCTGCAATGCTCTTAAGACCAAACGATCGCAAAACGTTTTCTTCTATTACCGGAGAGTTAATGTCGTCTGCTCCTGCAAACAGGCCAAGCTCCCCCAGCTGTTTGCCGGCCACCATAATTGAAACTTCTATGTGTGGTATGTTGTCCAAAAACATGCGAGAGAGTGCAACCATTTTAAGATATTCGTGCGGCGGGACTTTGCGGATGCGGAATTTTTTGGTCTGTGCCTGGAAAGTCCACGGGACAAAAGAGAGAACAGCCCCCGTGCTGTCCTGCAGATTCCGCAAATGGTTCAGGTGTTCAATAATTTCCTGGTCTGTTTCTTCGCTTCCCCAGACTATATTGGTCGACTGCTTAAGGCCGAGTCTGCCGGCAGTTTCCATGGCGCGAAGCCATTCAGAAACGTCAGCCTTCAGGGGGGATAGAATATCACGGACGCGGTCCGAAAGAATTTCTGCACCTGCGCCAGGAAAAGAATTTAAACCTGCCTGTTGCAGTGACTTCAAAACGTCTTCGAGGGGCAGGCCCGTAATTTTTTCCATGAAGAGAACTTCCACGGGAGAAAAAGCTCGAATGTGAATAGACGGAAAATGTTCGCGAATTGTTTTTAAAGTTGAAAGATAATAATCAAATGGAAGATCTGGATTTACGCCGCCCTGCAAAAACAATTGGTGAACATCCTGCGCCTGTGCTTCTTCTATTTTTTTGAGGATTTCGTCGGCTGTGAGAGTATAGCCTTTTCCTGATCCAACCTCGTCCATGAACGAGCAGAACGAACATTCAATATTGCATAGATTGGTATAATTTACAACCCGAAAGGCGGTATAGCTGACGCGACCGGCCTGGATTCTTTTTTGCCGAATCTTTTCGGCACTTCTCATTAGATTCTGGAAAATTCCTTGCTGCCACAGAAACAGCGCTTCCTGCGTGCTGATTCTGTTTCCTGCTTCCGCTTTTGCCAGTATTTGAAATTCTTTTTCTTCCCTCTGTGCGGACATATTCCCATTTTGTCTCTGCTTGTATTCTGTAAAGGAAAAGGTGGGGAGGTTTAGCTTACTGCCGAGTTATTTTTTTTCAGAGAGGCCACCGTTCTATTGTACATATTTGTTTTTATTTTTTCTGTACAGATTGTTCGTGGATATATATTTTATTTCATGCTCGCAGAAAGTAAGATAATCGAGGAACTGGATGCACTTTCCATAGATGAAAAAGAATATGTGAAAGACCTGCTCGACAAAATGCTGATTGAACAGCGAAGGGAAGCTATACACCTGAATGCCATGGAGAGCAGACGCGAGTTTCTGAAGGTAAAACCATCCGTGCAGACAGCTTAATGACTGCATTAAATGACGATGAAATTCATTTTTCACATGCATCATTATCTGGTGCGCTCGGCAAATATGCAAATCCATCTTTGATTGAGAGGGAAAAGGAAATTGCCTGGGAGCAGGTAGCTGAGGATAAGAATGCTCTTTCTTGATTCAAATGTGATTTTGCGATACTTATTAAAAGATAATGAGCAGTTTATTGCACCATCTAAAGAGTACATTGAAAAAAGTAAAAGTTTTAGAATGAAGTTCTTGCGGAAGTAATATATGTACTCAACAAAACTTATCATGTACCCAAAAAGGAAATAGCCTTTGTGCTTAAAAGACTACTTTCATTAAACACGATTGAAGTCGATTCCAAAGAGGTTGTTATCCTATCATTGGAGTTTTTCGAAACCAACAATATTGATTTTGTTGACAGTTTGCTTTGCGCTTACAGTAAACTACAGAAAGAAACGGTAGTAAGTTTTGATAAAAAGCTTAATAGATGTCTGGCGATATAATTATCGATAAAGAACTGGTTTGTCCTGCGAGATACCGCTATGGCTAACAATTCCACTGCGCTTCGTACCCGTGGTTTTAAATCGTTAGATGTAAATTACGATAAAGCAGGAGAAAATTCTATGAAAGAAATCACTGGACTGCACCCCTAAAACTGGAATACAAATTCAGTGTAAAAGGAAAGGTAGTACATGATAAAAAGAACACGTTACAGCAAAGAATTTCGCGATGCAATACGCAACGAAATCGTACTCGGTCAATCGACGCTCAGTCAGGTTTCCAAGCGAGAGAATATTGCGAGCCAAACGCTGCGCAATTGGGTGGATGAGGGCTCGCGCGGAATCAATGGCTCGGAGCAAAATGAGATGGCCGCTCTCAAGCGCCAAAATGAACAGCTCGCGCTGGCTCTCGGTGAACTCGCTTTGGAAAATCATATTTTAAAAAAATTTCACAAGTTCCTCGAACAAAAGCGGAAATCAGAGAATTCATCAGGAACGTTATCGCCCCAAAAGTCGGCATCGTCAAAGGATGTGAAATAATGAACATGAGGACCTCGACATTTTACTATAAATCCAAAAAGAAAATTGATGATGATTTAATTCTGAAAAATGAAATTGGGCGAATTATAGAGATTTTACCGGATAGTGGCTACAGGACAATTACGGCGATACTTCGCAGAAAAATGAATATAAACGGAAAGAAGGTTTTGCGAATTATGCGCAAATTCAATCTGTTGAGCAACAAAAAAAGGAGTTATAGAAACAAAACAACCCAAAGTAATCACAAACTTAAAAAGTTTCCAAATCTTGTCAAAAATTTGGCGGTCGAAAAACCGCGCCAGGTAATTGTTGGTGATGTCACGGCATTTGATATTCGCGGGGTGGATCATTATCTTGCGCACCTTATGGATCTCTTTTCAAGAGAGGTTTTAGGCGTTGCTATTTCCAACAGAAATAATACGTCCCTTGTAAAAGCTTGCCTGGAAAACGCTGCGCAAAACCATCCTGATATACGTGGAGCGATCCACCATACGGACACCGACGTGCGGTACTGTTCCGCGCAATACACGGCTGCAGCCTTCGAGCTTGAATTAAAACTATCTATGACTCTTGGAAATGTATATGAAAACGCTCATTCCGAAAGCTTAAATAAGACGATAAAACGGCAGGAAATCAATGTTAATGAATACAAAGGTAAGCTCTGAAAAAGGTTCAGAGCTTACTGCCGGTCCATGGATGGACCGGCATTTTGCGAAGAAAACGCACGTTTTCGCAGCAAAATGGAGCAAAACAGCAGGCTTTGCCTGGGTTTTGCGGTCTGAAAAAGTCCACGGAGGGACTTTTTCAGAGGATACAAAAGTAAAGAGCATGCGGCAAGCAGTATATTTAGTTACATAGAACTATACAATACGTTTCGGCCACATTCCTCTCTTGGGATGCTTGCTCCCGTGACTTTTTTTGAAAAATTTAAGGGACAAATAAAATAAGGGTGTACAGTTTATGGGGTGCAGTCCAAATCTTATTGACGAAAAAGAATTTTCTGTTCTAAAAACAAGGATCGAAAGTACAATTTCTGGTGAAAGAAAACCATCCTTTTCCGAAGAAAACGAAAGTTAAATATAGTTTGCCCCGCACACATAACTGAGCAGAGTCACGCCCCCCCCTTGCCAGATAAATCGATTAATAGAGGCGATAATCTAAACCCACCTGCTAAATATTAAGCATACAATAATCGCCTGCCCTTAGGCTCTGGTATCGGATCACCATACGCATTCGCAGTCTCTATCCAAAGGGCAATGGCTTCTTTAACATTTGCTAACGCTGCTTCATAACTCTCTCCGTGCGCCATGCAGCCGGGTAACTCTGGGGCTTCTGCAATATATGCGTTGTCTTCATTACTCCAGAAAATAATTGTTTCATATTTTAGCATCGATTCCCCTCATGAATTTATACCGCAAAAGTATTGAACGGATTTGCCGTACCTGATATGGCTTTGCTGTATTTCCATCTTTTTGAATATTGATTTTTTCTTCTATACCGCTTTTACGATAAATGTGATGGCTCCCTTTTATTCTTTCATCAAAATTTAAATACAGTAACAGGTTGCGCAATTCAGAAAATTTAATATTTGTATCGGAATTCCCCTGCAGTATTTTTATGATTAACTTTTCATGTGGATTCATGGAATCTTTACAGAAACTAAGCATTCATCATGTTTAGTCAAGTAATAAATGACGATCTCAAACAGTGAAATAAAAAATGAAATTGTTTCATATCAGAGTTGAACTGGAGGCTAAAAGCAAAAACGCCCACCGCATGTGATAGAAATATTTTCTGGCCACCCTCCTCCACATGCCTCGATTTTATGCTTTACATTCAGTTATACTTTGTATAACAAATGAGCAGAGGTGATTAATGGTCGTTGAAATTAAAAAATGGGGAAATAGTCTTGGGGTGAGGATTCCTAAAATAATTGCAAAAGATTTAAACATTACAGAAGGAACCCTTGTCAATATTGAAGATATCAATGGGAAAATTGTTATTTCGCCAGAAAAAAATACACTGCAAAATATCTTAAATCAAATTAACGCAGAAAATGTTCATTCGGAAATCGATTTTGGCAAACGAGAAGGACAAGAAAATTGGTAGCAAAATATACTCCAGATCGAGGAGATATTGTTTGGCTAAATTTTACTCCTCAATCGGGTCATGAACAAAAGGGGAAACGACCTGCGATTGTACTTTCCCCAAAAGAATACAATAGGAAAGTTGGTTTAGCGATTCTTTGTCCAATAACAAGCAAAGAAAAAGGATACCCTTTTGAGGTAAAAATAAAAACAAAAAAAATATCTGGTGTGATATTATCTGATCAAGTTAAAAATTTAGATTGGAAAGCAAGGGAAGCAGAGTTTATCGTAAAAGCTTCAGAAGATCAAATTGCAGAAACTTTAGAAAAATTGAAAATCCTTTTGGCATAGATTTCTAAGTAAGCTCTGAAAAAGTTTGCCTTCCCCTCGATGCTTCGACAGGCTCAGC
>DYKV01000029.1:12767-17447 GCA_020722415.1 Anaerolinea sp. | reverse complement strand
GGCGAACACCGGACAGACACAGACGGACGCAAGGCGGACGTGGGGCAGACACCCCCATCACGTACGGTTATGATGTGGATGAGAAATGACGGGTTCCCATTGCGCGCAATAATTTGTGCAATTTTTTGAATTTTGAATTATGCTAACTAAACTTCTACTTGTTATATTCAGGGTTTTTGAGAAGATGACAAAATGACCGTATTGCGACGTATTGCTATACTGTTGGCGCTTATATGGCTAGAAAGGCGCAAACCGGGCGAGTGGCGTTCCGAGTGGGTGCTTGAGGAACACGAAGTGCTTGTTGCAAACGAGGTGCGAGTTATAATAGAGATGGGACCCGACAAACACATCTTTGTAAACAATGAGGTGTCAACATACGCAACGTGACGAGAGAAAATGAGAAACCCCAATAAACTCACAGAACTGACGGATGAGCAAATAGATGCGTATTTGCGTGCTGGGTTGGTAGAAATGGCACGTGAATTTTCTCCGCGTGGGTACGAGGCCTACACGGAGGTTGTGTTTGGGACACGTTTTCCCAAACATGTGATGGAGGAATGGATAAGGCCAATATTTGAAGCACGGGCGAAGGGAATGGATAGTGTTATTCGCGCATTTCGTGGCGCGCTAAAAACAACTGCTTTGACAATTGGGTTTGTGTCCTTTTTTATTGGGCATCATCCCACAAAAGCGAATTTGTTAATTCAGGTAGGCGATCCGATTGCGCAGGACAACACGGGGGCAATTGCCAGATTGATTGCAGAAAACCCAGGCTGGAAACTGGTATTTCCGCATATAGTACCTGATTACGAAAAAGGGTGGGGGGCAAGTGGATATGAAGTAAAGGATACGAGTATAGAACCGGGGAAATGGGCGGAGATGAACGCGTCCAGAAAAGACCCGACCTTTGTTGGGTTGGGGTATGCGTCACGGGCAATCATCGGCAAACACCCTGACGGGATTTTATTGTTGGATGATATTCACGATGAGAATAATACATCGTCAGAAAAAGAATTATCGAATGTTATCAGGGTTCTTGTTGGGACAATTTTAAAGGCTTGTGTATCTGAAACGTGGAAATTGGCTGTAGGTACTCCCTGGGTGGAGGGGGATGCGTTAGACTATTTGGAAAAGACCGGTTTGTTTACGGTTATTAATACTCCCATATTTCGGGAGAAGCCCGGTTCGCCGATTGTATTCAACGGCACTCCGATAGAATTGACATGGCCGGAGGAAAAGGGGTTGAAGTATATTGAGAACGAGTATGCTTCTGACCTTACGCCCGGAAAGTCGGAATTTCATCGCATGTTATTGTTAGACCTGACCAAGATTCAGCAAAGAGTATTTACGTGGCAAAGTTATCCGGCCAAAGATATTGTTGCCACCTGGCCAATGACAATTGGGTGCGACTATGCGGGGACGATGAATGAATACAAAAATCGAACTGGGGACAACGACTATTTTGCTTTGGCTTACGTGATGAAATTACCAACGGGGGGGGCGGTGATATATGATGGTGTACGGGAACACTGTACACAAGACCAGGCTGAAATGCGCGTTCTATCTTCACAGGCAATGTTTAGGGGGCATATAATAACGGTTGTTGAGGCTGACGGGAAAGGCGAAGAATTTTTACAAACCATTCGTAGGAATCCAGGGCTGAAACTTCTTGGCTTGAAAACTGGCGGGAAGGGAAAGGCTAAAAGATTTGAACGTGTTTTGCAGCCCGCTCTTGCATCTGGACTGGTAAAAATATCCGATGCCGACACTCCCTTTTTGCGCGCTCTGCGCAAGGAATTAGCAGATTATCCTAACGGGAGGCACGATGACACGCTGGACGCTGTTTATTGGGCGCTTCGCGGAATGCCAGATGTTTTAACGGGACAATCTGTATTCGACGAAATTACAGTAGGAAAGCCTCGTGAGAGAGGTATTAATCCATTTGCTGTACTGGCAAAAATGTGAGGACTTATGAATCTACAAAAACTGACCGCATTACATAACAGACTAACGAATCACTTCAAGGACAGGGATGCTCTATTTGACAAAGTGGATCAACATGTTCATTGCATTTGGGAATTTCCCAAAGAGATTCCAGAAACATCCTGGTTGAGGCCGGTAAAGACTACTGACCCGTCAGATGCAATACAGACTACCGTGCGGACTTTTGCTACTCATAACCCGAAGTTTCGTGTAACCCCACTGGCGAATGACTCTCCTAACAAACAGCGGGCAAACGAGATTGAACAAATTATTCGCTGGCACTGGAAAAAAGCGTCTCAACGAGCCGAGATCAAACCGACCTGGGATATTATGGAATCGGCTGCTCGATATGCTATGGTTGCGGGACAGGTTGTTTATTTGCCTTGTCAGTTTGAGACCTATAAAACAATGGGGAAAAGCTCTCCCAAAGCTAAATATGCTCTATCTCAAAGTCCTTTTGTGATTCAAATTAGCAATCCCAAAGGAATTTATCCGCAATATTCGGACATGCTGTTAGAGAGTGTTTTGGCTGTCCGTTCTCAACCGGCAGAAGATTTTGTAAGTTTTTGGGGAGACCGGGCAAAAGACATCAAAAAGAAAATAAAAGATTCGCCGGAGCCCATGTATGTTATTTCGTGGGATCATACAGACTATGACGAGCGGACAGTTTTTGCTTTTTTGAGTACGTCTAATACTGATGATGCTTCTGGTGAGCCGTTTGAAATTGTTAATGAACCTCATGGACTTCCGTTTTTGCCCTGGGTGGTAAAAACGTGGGGGAATACGTTGGACACATCCAGTAAACATCGAGTAAACCCCATGCTTGCATCTATCATTGAGGGGGGACAATGGGACACACAAAATATTTTAGAGTCTATTGGAACGTCTCTAGTTATTCAAAGAGCCGCTGCTCCCGTTGCCTATGACGAAACGCCATCTGGAGAGGGGCTGGAGACAGACTTTTCCGAACCCGCCACAACTATACACGGCACAACCGGACTAACAAAATACACGCCGCTGCCATCTCCACATGTGGACCCACAAATAGCAGCCTATACAGACCGTTTTGGGGCGCGGATGAGCAAGGCGCTTGTCGCCAGAGTTCTTCAAAATCTTGATTTTCCTTCTGGAACGGCCTATTCGTCTGTTGAAAAAATTTTGGATGTTGCGTTGGGCGCAGTAGCCCCATATAAACTTCTAGCACAAGACGCCATTGGGGAATTTGCCAAAAAGATGCTTGAATGGGCACACTTTTGGAAGGATGATTTGGTGGGTTATTCTTCGTCCCGTGAAAGGCGCGGCGAAAGATACACGTTGATGCATGATGAGTTTGATCCATCTGATATTGATATTGAGGTAACCTTGACCCCCCATCTTCCGATAGACCAGGTTGCAATGATGAATGCTGGTATTCTTGGGAACAAGAACCTAAAAATTCCATTGGGGCGTATTCTTGAAGACTTGGGGTATGAAGACGCTGAGGCTGCTATTGAAGAGTGGGAACAGGAACGCCAGAATGAAAATGCGATTTCTCTTGGATTGCGACAAGACCAATTGGATTTGGAATTACAGGTAGAAGCAAAGAGGGCACAAATAGCACAACAGATGCAGATGGCACAACAAATGCAAATGGAACAACAAATGCAGGCGCAGCAGGCACAGATGGAACAGCAAGTACAAGCGCAAGCAATGGCAAACGCGTCTCCACAGTCTCCTGGACTTGAAAATGCAACAGGGGCAGCGTTTAACCCTGTCCAGGGGGGAACCCCACCCGTGCAGATGGAACGAGGCGTGGGGAGGCCGACTGGCAGGCCTCCCGCCGGAAAGGGGTTAAAATGATTACTCGAAAAATGCTTGACATTATAAGAGTAAAAGCCAAAATCCGAGCCGAGCGGATTAAGGAAAACTTCCAACGGGCAATGGAGGATTATGCTTTATACAATCAAGAATTCAGATTTGAACAAGGACAATATCAGGGGGATACCCCTATCCAAAATTTTGGAGAAAAACCCAAAAGTCCCATTTAAGACCGGGGCGGTAATTAATCTTCCTTATCCTCATCCTCCTTATCCCACTCCCACCCCGACTTCTAACCCGACAGGCGTGCCTGTATTTGGCACTACCTTTCAGGGCTATCCAAACGGAGTTCAGGGCGCCACAGGGGTTTCACCGACAGGCGTGCCTGTATTTGGCGCTACCTTTCAGGGCTATCCAAGCGGAGTTCAGGGTGCCACAGGGGTTTCAAATACCGGACAAGGAATACCGAATGTCCCTCAATTTATGACACAAATGTTCAACGCTTATCAGGGAATCTCTAATCTTGTTCCAAGAATAACCGCTTTTCCGCAAACGGCCTCTTTTCAGGGAATTAATAATACTGCTCCGTCTGGTTTATATCCGCAAACACAAACTGGCGCCGTCTCATCATTTCCCCAAATTAATTCGGGCAGTTTATTACCGCCGCCGCAATTACGGGGGATTAATCCGACTTTACAGCCGCAGTTTCGGGGAGTTCAAGGAATTTTAAATGATGTACATCTGCGCCCTGGCATTGTTCCCAACTCACAACCGCAGTTTCAGGGAATTAATGCTATTCCGGCCAATTTGCGCCCGCAACAGACACAAACACAACCCCAGGTGCAATTTCAAGGAATTAATGCTGTTCCGGCCAATCTGCGCCCGCTTAATCCACAGACT
>DYKV01000029.1:0-12667 GCA_020722415.1 Anaerolinea sp. | reverse complement strand
TCGTACGGCTCATCTTCGTCGCGCAGTTATGCTTCTTCAGGGGGCGCATATTATGGTTTGGTTAATTGGAGGCTGTAATGCCCGCTCGGTTTGTTCCCCCAACCACGCCGTATCCTAAAACTATTCCGACACGGGATGCTTATCGTACTACTATTGACCCAACCCAGGCATGGGATTGGCAGAATCCACCCATTGATCAAGATGGAAATCCTTTGGGCCCCAATGGAGAAAAATTGCCCCCGCTTGCAACAGGATGGAGACCAAACGGAACCCCAGATTTTGGTTCAACTGATATACTAGCTCCCTTTTTTTCTGAATCGCCTTCTGGATTGAATAGCGAGGGAATAAAAAGTTGGATTAAAAGGGCAGTGTCAAATATTGAGGTGGCTTACCAAAAGGGCTATGACGAAGGTTTTTTACTAGCCGAAGCGCAAGACGCTTGGGATGTTGTGAAACAAGCGCCGGAGCCTATACAAGACGCAACTTTGGTGGCCGGTTCGGCAATTGTTGGTGGCAGTAATAAATTTCTATCGGCAGCCACTGGCGGGTTGGTAGAGGAAGTTCCCCAACTAAAACGCCCCAAAGGAGAATGGGGAAAATATTTGAATGGGGCGCTGTCTGCCGCAATGCAGATGGGAGAAGAAGCTTTACGCGGTTTATTTGACTTGATTTCACTTCCTGCCGAGGCTACTGAAAGAAATCTCGGAACAACCATTCTGACAATCGAAGATGTGCTTAAGGGCAAAACAATAGACCAAAAAACCCTAACGGAAAATTGGAATGCGTCTCAAATGGCCTATGACGCTATTTTCCAAGATTTAATGAAAATCAATCTAACAGTCATGTCGGGATATTTTGGGACAAAATTTGTTTTGCCTTATGATACAGAAGACAGAATTACTGAACTTGTTGACTCCGGTGTTCGCCCTGACTTGGCAGAGGAAATTGTTTATGACGAAAACAAATTTGCCATGTGGCCAGAACTGGTTGGACAATTGGTGTTAGACCCACTAAATCTTTTAGATGCTCCACTAAAAACTCTTCAAGGGGCTAAAAGAACACAGGCTGCTCTTCGTTTGATTTCCAATCAAGACGAAGTGGCAGACGCCGTACGCGCGCTGGAAAAATTTGCTGAACAAGGGCGCAATGTTGGGAACAATGCAGAGGCCGCGAAATTGTTCAATGCAGCCTTTGACGCTGTTCGTTCTGATATGCTTATGCGCGCCGGAAAATTAGACGAACTTAAAACGGTTATCCATCCGTTTGTCTGGAGCAAAAGTCGTTATGCCAATCTTTCTAAATTGACTAAAACAAGCCGTGTTGGAGCATTGGCGAGTGTCGCTCATGACGCCATAAACATTATCGTTGGAGGCACAAAAGGTCCCGACGATGCGCTGGAAATGTTTGTGGCGTTAAAAAATCTTGGCTCTGGCGACGAAAGATTGATGCGGACCGGTTTTGCGACATTAATGCACTTTCCCAACCCGCAAATGGCATTCTCGCCAGCCATGCAGGAATTAGCCTATTTTTTGGGACATTTTGATACTACTGGTTTTCTAAAAACCATCAAACAAGGCGGAGATAAGGGGCAATTGGTAAATATACTCGCTGCCAAAATGGACAGGGCTATTGAGGGGATGTACCCCTCGATAAGCAAAATGATGGAAGCGGATAAAGCTGTGAAGGCGGGCAAAGCCACAGATGCGGAAGTCGCCATGTCTGAATTACTCAAGAAAGTTCCCGCTTGGCAAAAGTGGGTTACAAAGGCCAATGATTCGGTTATTGCAAAAGGATGGAGAAAAATACAATCCAGTTTGTCTTATTTTCAATTGGGAACTCCTGGATTTGCCTCAAGAAACCTTCTCAATAACGACTTTCATATACTGGTAGACGAAGGGATAGAAGCTTTATTTGGAAACGCTGATGTAAAGTATGCTGAAATTGCCCGCTTGAACGGGGCAGATATTCCCATTATCGGTTATGGTCCTCAGGCGAGTTTTGTTCAGAACATAAAAGGATATACCAGTACTCAGCCAACCACGCTTGGTGAAGCAATAAAACAAGCTGTCACCAAGTTTGATGTGCGTGTAGGAAGTGGTGTACTTGAAACACAAGGGAAAAAACGTGTTATAGCCGCCGCCTATCGTCGCCAATGGGATTCAATGGTAGTGTCTTTGCAAAGAATAATACGCGATGCCGGAATCCCGGACGCAATTGTTCGTAAACTCCCAGACTATCTATTAAACAACTATGGAGATGTGGATAAAGTTGTTGATGCAATCAAGGCGGACACAAAGGCACAAATTTTGGACATATTTGCCGATTCTTCGTATGTTCCATTTGATTTGAAAACGTTCTTCAAAGATTGGAATCAGTGGGATGAGTTTAGAAACACAGTTCTAAAAGCCCCGACCAAAGCGGAGGCACTAGACGCGCTCGATAAACTGTTTGCCAAACTTCGTAGAGTGGGAGAAAACGCTTTCACGGAAGGCGCGCCGGTCACGGATGATTTTGTTCGTACTCTTGGGGACGAAGGAATAGCGGGGCCTGTTTCTATGCAGGTGTTTGAGCAAAGAAAACAGGCCAATCGGAATCTTGTAAAGAGAGTGGGCGAAGTTTTTGACCAACTCACTGCTGGCCTGACACGTGGCGAGACGCAGAAAATTCTTTCCAAAAACAAAGTTCCGATTCATGGTTCGTGGGGTGATGATGTAATAAGCGCTGCCGATGAATTAAATAACCGCGTTTTGGATTTGTATAAGAGGCAATCGCGGGCGCAGGGAGCAGATTTATATGCCCTATGGAACGCGAACATAGACATTTTCAAGGTCCCCCCTCCCCCCAATTTAACACGTGATCTTTTTGACGATGCTCTTTGGACAAACTACCGTTATATTCAAAATGGACGTTACAACGATGCAGCGGACTTGGCAGCCAAAGGGTATATAAAGTCTTTACAGGAACTCGGTATTAAGATTCCGCCCGAATCGCAAAAAATTATTGATGAGGCCACTGAGAACGCGGCGCGTTATCGCAGCGCGGAAGTTGGGCGTTATGGTTATCTGGTTACAGGTTCATCCGAACTCTACGGGACACGTTCAACACAAATCAGTCAAATTGCCCAACGGTATGGACTTTCCACTGCCACAGAAAAGGGAATTTTTACCGATAAGATGACATTGAATGTAATTAATAAGCATGCTAGTCTTCCCGGAGGCGCAACTTATAAGTCTCTTGAGGAAGTTCCTTTAACGGTGGCGGAAGACGCAATCAAAGACTGGGCTCGTACGCATGGCATTGATGTTACAAAAATCCCAGAACGTGCTGCTACTAGTAGTGTAGAGAAGATACCTTATATTCATCCAGACGTGTCCGATTCAATCATTCGTTCTGACCCACTTGAACCAACTATAGGAAAATTGGTCAACGCCGATCCCCGTGTTGTTGAGTACCAAAGCATTGCCAAAAAGTATGTGGAAGAAAATTTTGGCAGAAAACAAATGTTCTACGATGATGTGGATATTTCGGAATTGGAAAAAATTCTTCGCAGAGACGTTCCCATGATTCGGGCAACATCCTCGCGTGTCGCACAAGAAGCGGCTACGTTTACCCTTTTGAATTATGGCGAAAAAACCCATTTAGACTTGGCACTGGCTTATCTGTTTCCGTATCATTTTTGGTATGGAAGAACTTATTACAACTGGATTCAAAGATTGGCTACCGATCCTCATGTTCTAGCTGCATACGCGAAATATCGTGACAATATGGCTGCTATTCATTCGGGGCTTCCGGAGTTTTACAAATACAATATGAATGTCAATGATCTGCCAGGCGTCAACGTAGATAATCCCTTGATGTTTAATCTTGAGGGAACTCTTTGGCCACTAAATGGTATTACCGGAGTGGATTTCAATGACCCATATAAACGTGTAAACTGGTGGACAACCATGCTTGACTATAGTGGTCGTTTCGGACCAACCGTCTTTTCCCCCATCCAAATAGTAACCGGTATTGCTTTGTATGAAAAAGGTATCGAGGAGGGGGATGCGAAACTCCAAGAGGCAGGACGAAGATGGATGGGAAGATTATTTCCCCAAACTGGTATGATAAAGAATGTCTCAACGCTCATTGAACGGAAGACAGGAATGGATGTCCCGTCTTTATTTCGGTATAACGAATGGGATCCCCTGGTAGGTTTACAGGGCGGTTTAGATGCATACGAAGAAAGACGGGTATCCCGCGCCCTGGCCGCAATGATACTGGAGGCACAGGAAGGCCGTTCACCTTATACAGTTGAGCAAATTTACGACGCCGGATATTCTAGGACAGGGGAAATATGGGAGGAGGCCGTTTCAAGAGGAACAGCGGAGCGCGCTTGGCCGTCCTTGTCTTCCTTCTTTTTTGGCGTCGGTTTCAAAGGAAGAACGGAGGCAGACTTGCAAAACGAAGCCTTCTTCTCTGAATATGGACGCTTGATGAATATGCGTCCCAATATCAGTACAGAAGAATGGCGCAATGCCATGACAGAATTACAGCATAAATATCCTTTCATGGACACCTTGCTAATAGCCAATCGAAGAGGAACGGACAGAGATTCTGGCTATGCCTATACAGTTCTTTCTAGGATTCCTCCGTCCAGAATGGACGATTATGCAAAACTTGTTAGTCTTGACCCGGAAATGATAAACCGATTCTATGATGACAAAGGCGCAATTGACAAGTGGAGCGAATCGGACCGTGCAAAGTTTATGGCCGCAATTATGGATTTGGCGGCAACATTGGAGATTCCGTCCGACGCCACGCGCCAGGAATGGACAGACGCAAAGAACGCCTACACCAAATTGACCGAAGAGGGGAAAAAAATGTTCGGGGAAGGAATTTGGGACGAGGTGAACGAATATTACACCCTGAAGATCGCAGATAGAGACGCGGCCAATGATTACCTAGATTCTCATCCTGAAGTTTCGGCTGCTATGGATTGGAAGGCTGAAAGAATTTTTTCTTCACCACTTTTGTCTGCTTATTATGGAAGTATTGGTACTTTGGAGGGTTATCTAAAATCGCAGATGTATACGGAAATCGAGGGGACTTTAGGCCAAGACTTTTTTGATGTTTTGGACGAGTACAACCGCCTAAAGACCTACGGTACAAATGACGAAGTCAAGGCGTTTTATAAGATTCACAAAGACAAAATTAAGACCTACCACCAAATTCTGGACACATGGCAAGTTGCAATTGATAAGGCCATAGTCAACTTTACGGTTCATGTTCCTGACGTAGATTCAAAGGTAAGACAAGACTTTGATCCACTCACAGCAAGTGCGGGCGCGCAAGACCTAGCGGCTGGACTTCAGCAACCTTATGTTCGTTCAATGACAGAATGGCAGACAATTCTTACGCCCGAATTGTTGCGGCTTGTGGTTGAACACTTTACAGCAGGAGAGGTTTTAGAATATGAAATACAACAAAAATTAGACCGCATAGCCTATGATTTGGGCTATGAAAACGGCGATGCTTTAGTACAGGCAGTGGGAGTTTCGCTGTACTCTCCCTAATGCACAATAAAGTGTGATAAAATTCAACAAGAAAGGAGTATGATATGACCGAACAGTCCACCTATAAGGAGAGCGCACAATCCCAGGGAGACGTTGCGCCATCAACGCCTTCGCAAGAGAGTGGACAGCAATCTTCTGCGGAAGCCAAAGGAAAGGATGCGTTAATTCAGGAATTAAGCGAAAGGGTAGCAAGGCTTGAGCGCGGGGCGCAAAGCGAAAAAGACCGCGCAATTAACAAACTCAAAAAAGAATTTGAGGCCAAACTCGCTGAACTTTCTGGAAAACCGGTGGAGACGGAGAAGTCCGTTTCCATTGCTGCGCAACCCGATACCGGCACTATCGGCGGCGTACAGGCCATTCCTGAAGCACTGGCACGGTTCCTCGAGGCGAATCTTCCTATCTCTGATGCTGACGTTTCTGCGCTGATTGCTCAAGCGGGCAAATACCCAACCCGCGAGAGTTTTCTACTCGACGTAGAACGCACAATCAATAGGAAGATCGCGAAACCTGTAGTTGGTCCAGCCGCAGCCGTGCAAGCGCCATCGCAAGCACCTGGCTCTCCCGGCGAGGAAGAACTACTTGAAAAATATGTTGAAGAAATGCTGGCCGCGCGTGGCAACCCCGCTCTTTTGCGAAGAACGAAAGAGAAATATAAAAATCTCGGAGTTCCGGTAGAAAAGGTTGGATTCAAATAAACTGCGCGGCGAAGGAGTAAAATGACCGCCCATTCGGGACTGATTCAGTCCTACATTAATACAAATCCTCTCAAGACGCAAATCTCTGATAAGATTTTGCTTATTGAGCCTTACAACATTGTGGCGTATTCGGTGCTTGGCACCGACGTTAGCAAGTTCAACTTTACTAACGCACCCCAGTATACCTATCAGTGGCTGGAGGATACTTTCAATAACCGCACTGATTCGGTTACATCTGGCCTTTCGACGTCCACTACAACCACGACTTGTACCATCACTACTGCCGCGCTATTCCAGCCTGGTGATGTATGGCTGATTGAGTCGGAGCAGGTTTGGGTTTCTGCTATTTCCGGCAGCGTAATTACCATCACGCGCGGCTGGGGCGGAACCACCCCTGCACTCCACGCTGATGGTACTGCGATGACCCGTATTTCCCGCGCTCGCCATGAGGGCGACGACGCAGATGACAGTCCGTCTACCGAAGTCTCGACGAATTACAACTATTCGCAGATTTTCCAGCGTACTGTCAATGTCTCACGCTCGCGTCAGTTGTGGGCCGAATACGGCGTAGCCGATTGGCTCGATTATTTGCAAGCCAAATACGTCAAAGAGTTGATGATGGACCTGTCTCGCCTTCCTTATTACGGCAGGCGGTACGCTGGCGCGGCTTCTACCGCGCGTTCTGCCGGTGGTTTCCGCACCTTCATCACCGACAACTTGACCTATGCGACATCAACTGGAGCGACCGGCGGGACGCCTCAAACATTAACCCGCACTTACATTGACAACACCTTGCAGAATATTTACGAGGACGGTGGAGACCCTGGAGTAATTTTGACCGGCGCGCACGCACAGCGAAAAATCAACGATATGTACATCGGGTCTGTTTCGACTGAACGTTCCGAGTCAATCGGTGGGGTATTGATTACGAAACTGCTGAACCCAATCAGCGGCAAACTTATTGACGTTGTGGTTGACCGTCAATGCCCGACCAACGAAATGTGGATTTTGTCTCCAGAGCATATCTCCTATTATGCGATTGACCCGTTCTTCTACGAAGAACTCGCGAAGACGGGCGATGCGGACAAAGGCGAGGTTGTTGGTGAATACGGTTTCATCGTTGCGTATGATAAATCGCATGGCGCGGTTTTAGAGTTCGCAACGTCGTAAACCGTTTAGTATCTGGGGGGACTGATAATACAGTCCCCCTGGAAAAATACATGGCAAAAAGACACCACAACAAAAGCCGTTTTAGCCAGGAATATGAAAATGCGATAAGGGAGGCGCAATCTAGGGGCGTGCCAGACCACAGGTTTGTTGGAAACGTGGTCAGTGGACAAAAGGAATATATGGACAAAGAGCCGCTTTATATTCGCCTTACCCCCGTGTGTTTTGGTATTCCTTTTGATGAAACTCTTTACTCCAAGTTCTTTACCATATTTTACCGTAACGGGCGCATTATGCCCTGGGATACACTTGCTTCAACCGAAAGTACATATCTTCCAGAAGCAAGAAACGCCATTCATAACATGTTTCTTGAAACCGACTTCCCTTATCTGATGATGTTGGACAGCGATGTTTTAATTCCGCCGTTTCTTGTGGAAAAATTGATGTCGCACAAGAAACCTATTGTCGGCGGATGGTATGCCAACAAAAATCGTCTAGAGAGGTATACACCACATCCGATTGTTTATGACTATGTGAATACCGACGCGAATGGAAATGTAAACTGGAAACACAGGGAACAACCTGGAACTGGGTTAGAACAAGTGGATGGAATGGGTGCAGGTTGTTGGCTAATGGAACGAAGCGTGGCAGAGAAGTTGGGCAAATCGCCTTATGACATGGCGGGCGGAACGGAAGACCTAAAACTGTCCAAAAAATTACTCGATTTGGGTATTCCAATGTTCGTGGATTGGTCTTTACATTGTCCCCACATGGGAGTTTCTTGGGTTTGAAAGGAGATAAACGTGACTGTATCTTTATCATTGCACAATGTAGTACGAGTGACTGCCAATGTTGCCATTAGCGGTCTGCCAGGACGCGTTTGGGCAATTTTGTTGAACGGCGGCTCTGCCGCTTCTAGTATAAAACTGACCAACGACGCAGACGGTAGCGGAACCGCCGTAACAAATATTCTTGCTCTGGCTTCGCAAAGTGTTTTTGTTGATTTTACAAGCCTGGGCGGAGTGGATTTTTCATCTAAAATTTATGCCACTATTGCTGGGCTTGGTGCCGAGGCATTTATTTGGTATGACTGATTCCTCTCCTTCGGACTATACGGGACGGCCACATTACGAAAAGAAGTTTTACAAAACGCACTTTTCGGTAGATGCCAAATTCCCGTCTGGGAAAAATTCAGATTATATCTGGGTAAGAACAGGCGTGGGTCGTTATCGCCGCGTTAAAAAAACTAACACGGAAAACGCAATGACCGAGGAAATCCACAAACCCACGAGAGAGTAGAGGAAAAATGCCAGCAGTAAGCAAAGCGCAATTCAAAAAAATGTTCCTGTTGTATCATCAAGGAAAAATAACTAAAAAACAGCTTGATGAATTTACGCATGGTGTCAACTATGGAAAGTTGCCTGCGAAGAAAGCGCAAAAGCGCCGCGTCCAAAAGCGCGGGAGGTAAAACGTGGCATATACGTTGTCTAACGCACTTCAGCGCGCATATACCAAACTTGGAATGATGAACGTCGGTATTGCTACTGGCGGCAGTATTACCAGCGCCATCGTTGGGGCGAAGGCCAACGATGGGGATAAAGATAATGTTTGGAGAAACGGGGTATT
Source organism: Anaerolinea sp. (assembly GCA_020722415.1). Taxonomy (GTDB): domain Bacteria; phylum Chloroflexota; class Anaerolineae; order Anaerolineales; family UBA4823; genus UBA4823. The sequence goes on along the minus strand of DYKV01000029.1, from coordinate 3,624 downwards.
ATTTGTTATCCGTTCCACAGATGGGGCTGCGCCGGAGGGGCAGTATCGGCGAATCTCTGCTTACGCCGCATCAAGCGGGACATTCACAATTGATACCGCTGTTTCAGACGTGGTAGACACAGGAGATATTGTCGGTTGGGCAGATGACACCTATCCATTCATGCTTCTGGTAGAAATTGCCAATCAAGTAATAAAAACCATTAAGATTGGGCTAACCTATACCGATATTGTCACTGCAGCCAACCAAACTGAATACAGTCTCCCGGTGACCGTCAAAAGACAACCGCCCTCGCGAGTGGATATCCAAACAAGCAATAGTAGTCCCAATAATAATCAATGGGAAGAAATATATGGCTTTGAATACGTCCCTGCGACTGCCGGAACACCTGCAAAATTAATTCTGCCCTATCAGCCCAATGCGGGATTTTCTTTGCGCGTTTGGTATGATGGAGACCATCCAGTTCTTAATTCATACGACGACATTATCTCTGAAACAATAGACGAGGAATTGTTCGCCAGTATGATTGTAGCCGGAGCACTTGAATGGAACAATAACGCAAATTCTGGCAATGATAAATTCCTTGTTGCTAGAGAAAACGCAGCAAGAGACGATATATATAAACGGCGCGCTTTGGCTCCAACCTATAGCAATAAAAGAAAACCCAAATTATTCTACGGAAATCAGCCATGAGCCGCCCAACGTTAAAAGAAGGCCACGTCAAGTTTTCAGACGGAGAAAACGTCTTCGTCTTTCAATTGGTGGATGGCATAAATGGTTTGCGCGAATCTGGTTCACAGCCCTCCACATTAAATCTTGTTGGCGGGGGAGAAAGATATGGTTCTTTCGAGCCCAATTTTTCTCACTACGAACAGCGCTCCTGGGCGGGGGGGCGCGGGGGAAATAATTACATTGACGATAAAACCAAATTTTACGATAGCCAGGAAGCGTGGACATTGGGAGGAGAAGTTTTTCCTGCCCCAAAGTGGAGATATGCAAAAGGACTGCGTAATGAAGACCGTAATCTCCCCGATTCAATGTCATGGTATGCTCTATATGGCAATCATCGTTATTTATCTGTGTCTTTTTCTGCTTCTGCATCATATAATGCGGATAAGATTTATCTTTGGATACGCCGAAGGGGGACTCCTGGGACACTGACATTTGAATTGTGCGCAGATAACGCCGGGAACCCAGGAACAGTTCTACAAACAGTTACCAAAACAACCGCCGACATTACCGATACGGTTTCTCTGTATCTGGCTTTTGATTGGACTTCCACGCAAGCCCTAACCGTTGCTACCACTTACCATATCAAGATTTATGGTAATTCTGGAGATAATGAGAATAGTCATTGGGAAATCGGATGCGATACCACAACACCGGGAAAATCGTCTACAACCGGTTCTTCATGGTCAACAACATCGTTTTCTCCTTGTTACCGAATTACAGATGCAGACATAAGCAGAAAATGGATGTTTTTTGTTCTTGAAGGGGCGATGTACATTGTTTCGGCCAATGATGACGGTTCTGCTTCTATGGTTTACATTCAAGGGGACAGAGGAACGGCGTCTTCTGGCACAGCCACTTCAATTACCGATACCGGAAAAACATGGGTTATAGACAGATACATTAACGCCTGGGTAAAAATTGTCGGGGGAACCGGAATGGGGCAAGCCCGATTGATTACAGACAATGATGCCACATCATTAACTGTCTCTCCTGCGTGGAATATTAATCCAGACAGCACTTCTCGTTATGTAATCTACAAAACTCCCTGGTTCTCTACCACCAGTATTGGGACTACAGGATTGGGGGCAGTAACAGATGTCTGTGTAGCAAATAATATTGCCTACTTTGCACAGGGTTCTTCTGTGAACATGCGCCGAGCGCGTAACAACGCTAACACGCACGATTGGAGTGACGACGGCACCAACAAAGCCGACCTTTTGCACGTTTTTTATGATGCCGCCGATGGAGTACAAATCTGGCGCGCCATAAACGGAACAACTATGGAGGTTTCACGCGCCTCAACTGCCGCATGGGGAACAAACTTGTCTTTCCGAACGGGAATTTCGGTGGGGGCTCCGGATTATAAGATTAATGGACTCATTGATTACAACAACGCTCTTTGGGTTGTAAAGGAAGATTCGCTCTGGACGGTGCAGAACGACCACGCCATACCAATTAACGTTGGTCTAGCAGGGATGCCGCATAGTCAAACGGGACAGGCAATGGCCGCCAATGGCTATTTCTTGTATTTCTCGTGGTGGAAAAGTATGGAACGCCTTTATGGCGGAACGCTGGATGACGAAGGAAACTGGAAGGGAGAAGGAATGCCGTCCGGCAGAGGAGGGTATTATTCTGCTATTGTTCCTCTACTAAACTGGATTTTTTGTGGGATAGACGCCGGAACAGGAACTTCGTCAGTGCAGATTTATAAAGACGGCAGTTACCATGATGTTTACCGCGCCCCCATCGGAGAAAGAGTCCGCAATATCTTTGCCCAATACAACGACGAGACAACCCCCTGGGTATGGATTAACGTCGGTGGGGATTTGGTTTATCAGGAATACACCCTTAATCCATTACAAGAACCAGACTTCGCTTTTCAGCATGAAGCGGTAATAGTTTCCACAACTCACGATGCGGGACACGCGGAGACTCATAAGTTTTGGAAAGACTTATCTGCCACGACCGAAAATCTGAATACAACCGGAATCAATATAGAGTGCGATTTTCAGACAGATACAAACGTTGGCACAAACACATGGAAACCCTTACAAACTATGTATCGTTCCCCATCCAGCACAGTTGATATTGGTGCTGGAGAAGTTCAAAGGATCAGATACCGCCTGCGAATGAATACTAATGTATCCACAACGCCGCCTATTCTAAAAGCGACCATTCTAAAGGGATATGAAGTTTTACCAATTAAGCGACTATGGACAATGCGCATCAAAACTTCTACCATTCGCAGGAACGGAAAAAGCGCCAGCGGCGATGATATTTATGATTGGATTTGGGATGCCTGCCAAAGAGCCAAAAAGATTGAAATGGAAACTGTTATCCCTGGAATTGATAAGGTTATAGTGAAGCTTGAGCCCCCGTCAGGCTCGTGGCAGTTCATCAACCGCCTGTCCAAGTGGGTAGGTCAGTTTGTTCTTACCGTGAGGGAGATGTGAAAAAACTAACCCCCTACAAGCTCGACGTTCCACGCAAAGAGAGGTGGGAAGAAACGCCGCTAAACCGCGTCGAAGTTGTTGATGCAGCAGAAGAACCTTTAACCGGATTTATCGGAGATTGGGAAGCGTCGGATATTGAAGAACGTTTCGCGAGGTCTTTGATTAAACAAGGAATTGCTTTTTCATTTCGGGAACATTTTTTTGGACCAACACGCACAACACCAGGGGCTGTGGAGATAGACTTTCTGACTATGCCTGTGGGAGAAGTCCGTCCAATACAGATAGATGGAGAATTTGCTCACAAAACGCAGAGGCAGAAAGACGATGATAGAATAAAAGACGCCTTGTTTGATGAGTTCGGCAGAAAATATGGCTTTGCCCCGGTAAAAAGAATACCGGGAGAACTATTACAAACACAAGACGACAGCGATGCTCTTGTAA
>DYKV01000357.1 GCA_020722415.1 Anaerolinea sp. | reverse complement strand
TCAAAGACAGGATGGACGTGAAATTTGCGCTCATCCGCAAATACGGGACGCTCACAAGGCCCGCCGGCACTCCGGGTTGCTGTCCATAGCCAACCAGTTGACATTATTTTAAGGAGCAACGAATGAACTTGAACAGCAGAATTTTATCCGCTCTGAAAAACGTGCAGGACAAAGGCAATGGCGAATATGTCGCGGATTGCCCTTTTTGTGGAAAGAGCGCAAAAGAGCAGAAGTTCTTTTTCAATATCCATAAGGGCACGTTTATTTGTCACTCCGGGAAGTGCAATGAACGCGGTGGCCTTGTTAAGCTGGCAAACCAGTTAGGCATAGAAATCCGCCGGAAGGGCACTTCACCAAACTCCCATAATTCTTTGGAGTGGGTGTACCATGATATCGATGGCAAACCTGTTTTGCGCGTCACTCGCGTGGACAAAGACGGCAAAAAGAGTTATTACCAGAACCATTACAAAGATGGCGGCTGGGCAAAAGGTGCGGGAGGTGAACCATGTGTGAAATAGAAGTTGAAAAACTCTTTGAGGGTATGGAGCTGCAAGAAACAATTCACTATATGAAAATCAACCCCGAATTCTTTGAGGCCGTTCGTGACGGGAAAAAGCGATTTGAAGTAAGGCGCCTGGATAGAAATTACAAAATAGGAGACAGGCTGCTGCTCATGGAGTGCGTGCCGCTCTCTTCGCATTGCACGGGCAGAGAATTTTTAACCGAGCCACTCAAGTACATTTTAGAGGATTTTCCTGCTGGCCTCCAGCCGGGCTATGGGGTTTTGTCGTGGTAAGCATTTTTCGATTTCCATTTCTCCGACACTCCAGCCGGCCTTGCGCCGGCTTTTTTATATCTTGGATTCTACCATCTCTATCAACGTATTGACTGCTTTAAATCCAGATTTAATCGTGGGAACGTTGACTGCACCACGATAATAGCCAAACAGATGCAGGTTCTGGTAAGCAGTGACAAGATTATTCATCAAAGCTTTTTTCATCTGCGAATCCCGGATACTTTTTATTTTGTTCTGGTAGTCAATGATAGATTCTGGAGATTGCTCAATGTACCCTTTGGCAAACAAATACGCGTCAATGGCTTTGAGTGCGGCAAGATAACCAATGCCACTGGCTTCGCGCACAGGCTTATCGTCCTGGTAAACGTCATACTCAATTTCTATATTGGTTAAGAAGCCTTTTCCATTTTTAACAAATCGCTTTGCCTGGGCAAGAATGTCTTGCGGGTCTTCTATTTTTGCTACTGCTGTTCTGCGTGCCATGAGATCATTTTATAAAATCGGTGACTGTGCGACAAATTATTTAACCCGCTTTGAAAGGTTTGATTTTTGTCTCTGGTTTGCTGGTGGCAAGATCATAGTTTGTCTGAAGATTCAGCCAAAACTGTGGCGTGGTTCCCAGAGCCTGGGAAAACAGCCATGCTGTTTCAGGACTCACACCCCGCTTGCCTCGCACAATTTCGTTCACTCTCTGAACGCTTACGCCAATATGCTCTGCAAACCCCACCTGAGAAGTTTTCAGAGGAATTAAAAATTCGTGTAGAAGGATTTCCCCTGGATGGGTTGGAATTCTATTTGCTGGTAACATATGTACTCCTTAATGATAATCTACTATAGAGACATTGTAAGCGTCTCCGTTATTCCATTGAAAAATAATTCGGAACTGGTCATTGATCCTCATGCTGTACCAGCCTTCCAGATTGCCTTTCAATTTTTCCATCCTGTTACCCGGAGGAACCTTCAAGTCAATCAGATCTGCGGCGGAATGAATACGGTCAAGTTTCCTCTGCGCAGGTTTAATGAGTTCTGGCGGAAAAGATTTTCCTTTGCCAGAATTGCTGCCATGGTACAGGGCTTCCGTAAACTTATCTTTGAAGCTGCGTATCATTTTCCTTCACTCAAATATATGTTACATGGTATCCCTGCAAGCATTAAAAAACAAAAATGCAGGTGAGAAAGTGAGTTCAGCATTTCCGCTTTTCTCGCTGTGGTCAAGCGCGTGCGCGCCGGCTACATTCGCTTTGGGCAGAAGCTGGGGCAATTCCGGCTGGACAACAAAATCACGAAAACCAACATTCAGGAAGCATCTGCCATAACAGGAAAAATTGAGGGAGCTCAAAAAGAAGTTGAAGGGTTAGCTGAAGGGGTTTACAATCCAGAGGTTTCCGATTCTTCTTTCCTGCATGTCCTCTGTGTACAGAACTTGGGCTTTTGCCTCCAGCGCACTGGCTATGGCAATTTTGCGAACGACGGAAGCCGTTGGAGTGCCTTCGTTCATGTCTCGCTTTGAAATTTTTTCCAAGGTGTAAATTTAGAGCAAAATCGAACTTGTCGGAAATTCCGACAAGCCAGAAGCTTCGAAGTTCCCCGTTTAACGTCTATTGTCATTTCTACAATATCTTCATCTGATTTGCGTGCCATGATGGGAATATACACAGCCTTTGGGCGGGTCTCCAGCCGTTTTGTTTCTTGTTTTTTTCACTTTTTTGAAAAATTTTTGAGGATTAAAGCATATTAACGCTTTTTTGAGCCTCTGCTTCAGCCACCCGTTGACTTATCAAAATTATGTGTTAGAAGCCAGTCC
>DYKV01000356.1 GCA_020722415.1 Anaerolinea sp. | reverse complement strand
AGGGTAGCAGCATGGGTGCAAGTGTACGATGCGCCCACCAGGTAATACCCAAATTCCACTCCGTCCAGCCATCCCAATATTGGCTGGCAGGCATCGGTTTTAGATTGATGGTAAAGCCGCCGGCAGCTGCATCCTCTTTCAATGCTTGAGTATACGCCATGGATTCTGGCCAATCGCTGGCGACCACCAGTTCGACCGTCACCCCGTCAGGATAGCCAGCTTGCGCCAACAGTTCCTTCGATTTCGCCGGGTCAAATGGATAAGGTGGAATGTCTACATACTCAGGTTGTGCAGGAGCCACGTGGCTGTCGTTACCGATGGTGCCTTGACCTTGCAGCGCCAGGGCAAGGATTTTCTCCCGATTATGGCAGTGTTTCAGCGCTAAACGCACCTCATTCTTTGTCCAGGGTTCTTGATCAACGCGGAAACGCAGGACTCGCGTAGCTGCAGTGAGGGTGGATTCGATAACGTAACGGCTGTCGTCTTTCAGCGCTTCCCAGATTGCCACCGTTGGCTCGATAATTGTATCCACCTGTCCGCTCTGCAGTGCTGCCAAGTCCGCGGTTCGATCTTCGCCCAATTGCACCATGACGATTTCATCCAGATATGGTAAGGGAGAACCATCCTCACCCATGCGCCAGTAATTTTCTCGTCGTTTGAGACGACAACGCTCTGCTGGTACGTATTCTTCCATGGTGAAAGCGCCGGTGCCAATTGGCGCGCGGGTAATATCTCCGCCGAATTCCTTGGGCAAAATGCAGGCAGCATAATGGAATAGATGCTCGGGGACGAAAATAGAGGGATCTTTAAGATGCAAGTCAAACATTTACCGTGAAATTCGACGTTCCATTATTATGGGCCATCGCAAACCAGGTGAACGCTTGGATGTAAATCAAATCGCCCGCCAGTATAATACCAGTGTAACTCCTTTACGCGACGCCCTCCAAATGCTCACCCAAGAAGGGTTAGTAATCATCAAACCACGTTCCGGTTATTTTGTCACCCGTATGACACTAAAACAACTACGCGATATGATGGAGTTACGCAAAATTCTGGAGATCGCTGCAGTTGAGCGGGCAGCCACCCGCATCACAGTGGAACAAATCCAAGAATTGCGCTCCGTCCATGCCGGTTACACCGGAGATGATGACGAATCATACGACCGCTATACCGATGAAAACCGTCGTTTTCATTACACCCTTGCCTTGGCATCGGGAAACATCGAATTAGCTGAAACAATAGGACGATTACATGATCGCTTAGCGCGCTTTATGGTGCTGCGTCATGCTGGACTCTCCCAAGAATTTTCTCACGCCCGCATTGTAGATGCTCTCGAAAATCATGATGTGGAAGGTGCGCGTAGAGCCTTATTAGAAGACATTGAACCTTCTCATGATGAAATCATTGAAGAAATCTTGGAAGAACGAGCAAATAGTTGGCATGTGGATGCTGTACGGTGATAAACTATCTCCAAGTATCTTTAAAACACTAACCCATCCTAAGGAAAGAGAAATGCTATGACCCTCGAAACAATCTATCAACACGTTATTGATGGTGAAGCTGAAGAAGTGGAAAGCCAAGTTCAAAAAGCATTACAAGAAGGGTATTCTGCCAGCGATATCCTTAATAAAGCCTTGATTGCTGCCATGGATGAAGTGGGCCGTCTCTATGAACAAGGAGACTTTTTCGTCCCAGAGATGCTTATCGCCGCCCGAGCAATGCAATCCGGCTTGCACATTTTAAAACCTTATCTGGTTGAAGGTGGTGTGAAAGCGGCTGGCAAGATCGCCATCGGCACTGTGAAAGGTGACCTACACGACATTGGCAAGAACCTGGTTGCCATGATGTTGGAAGGCGCCGGTTTTGAGGTGCACGATCTCGGCAGCGATGTGGACCCACAAAAGTTTGTCCAAATGGCAAAAGAAGGCGCCCAGGTGATCGGGTTATCAGCTTTACTCACCACCACGATGAGCAATATGGCCGTTACCATCCAAGCCCTTCAACAAGCTGGCTTACGTGACAAAGTGAAAGTGATTATTGGTGGAGCTCCAGTCACCCCAGAGTATGCCCAGAAGATCGGTGCAGATGGCTTTGCCCCAGATGCCTCCACAGCTACACGAGTAGTCCGCGAACTGTTATCCTAACCTACTGTAATAATTTCTTGCCGAGTTATGCGCAGAATCCCTTTCTGCATCAATAACAGCCGGGACAGCAATTTCAGCCAGCCTTCCGCCCAGTTAGTACAGGTGCCTTTCCGTTCTATTGCTCGAACGAAAACTCCTTCTTCTTCCTAATCGGATTCTGCGCACTGGTAATTACCCCAATCACATGAGGACTATTGCGATAGGAACTTTGAGAATCTGGCGTGCCGGCGGCATGACGCCCAGCACTTCAAAGTAAAGTATGATCTTTCCATGGTTTATTTGGCGCAAAATCCTTCACTACGAGCGTGAATTTCGCGGTCATTCCTATCTGCCAAATAGAACCTTTTCCGAAATATCGGGGTTATAATTTAAAGACTTTGACAATGTCACATTTTCGTATAGTTGTCTTTGCGAGGAGCGTTCTTTGCGACGAAGCAATCCCCTCGCAAACCAGGAGACTGC
>DYKV01000355.1 GCA_020722415.1 Anaerolinea sp. | reverse complement strand
CTCGAAAAACTCTTTCGAAAAAGCCTAATTTTTCAGCTTTCTGCGCTAGTGGTGGCGTACCGCCAAACGCAAAGCGCACACCCTTAGCGCGCAGTTCATCAGCCGCTTCAGCAAACTGCCCGAGCAGATGTTCTCCATTTTGAGGAGTAAGGCGATAGGAAACACCAACCAGCTCTGCTTTTTCCGCATTGGCGACCCTCAAAACCTGCTCAATCGAAACCGCAGGACCTAAGAAAACAGTTCGTCACCCCGCTGCTTCAGCTATGCGCAAATACTTTGTTATACCTGCCACATGGTCGCATTCCCCTAACACGCCAGCCACAACGGTTTTCGGCACCTCATTCCTCCTTTCAGGATGGGGTTAGTTTTGAACGCCCCATCCAATTTAAGTCATCTTGATCACCAAACATTTCCCGAAAGATCCGGTAATACATCAATTCTTCCTTCGAAGATAATTGCCAACCATTGCGTAAAACCTTCTCCGCATTGAAATCAGCATCACTGATTTTCTCTTCCGCTAATTCAGCGAAGAAACTTCCGATCCCCACCCCAGACCAAAACTTTTCTTTATGGCGCATTAGAATTTCTTGGGGTAACAAGTCCTCCAGCGCACGTCTTAAAATCCATTTTTCGATGCGCGGTGGTTCTGTGGGTAATTTATATTCCACCGGCAGACGAAGAGCGAACTCTACAACCTGACGGTCTAAAAAGGGAATTTGCGGGATTAATCCAAACGCGCTGGCACAACGATCTACACGTTGTAGTGCAGTATTATGTAAACTGCCAGTGATCTCCAGCAATTCCTCTGGCAAGTTTTCAACTTCAATCCTTTTCAAATAATCATATCCGGCAAACAACTCATCTCCGCCTTCGCCAGACAAGACTACATCCACGAAATTTGTTGCCTCCTTTGAGATAAGATAATTGACCACACTCGAACGTACCAATAAGGCATCAAACGACTCTAACGCCCAAATTACCTCGGGTAATGTTTCGATTAATACCTCATCAGTGATCATTACTTCATGATGGATCGTACCGAGATAATTCGCCACAAGGCGCGCTTGTTCTATATCAGATGAGCCAGCTCTACCTCCGGAAAATGTATGTAATTCTTTCACTTTGGGTTTAGCAAGCGCTGCCATAGCGCTAGAATCTAGCCCACCGGAGAGCCAGCATCCCATAATTTCACTAATAACCCGTCGTTCAACTGCTTGGTCAAGTTTTAGACGTAATTCACTTGCCGCTAATGCCGGTTCAATATCTAATGGTTCACCATATTGCCATTCCATAAATTGCTCCCAGCCATTTTTCTCACTAAAAATAAAACCAGGTGGGAACTCTTGAATATCTTTTACGAATTGCAACAGCGCTTTAACTTCCGAGGCAAAACAAAGAGCACCATCCGCAGAATACCCATAATAAAGCGGCCGAACCCCCATTGCGTCGCGAGCAAGGAACAAACCATCTGGCGTAATCAATGCCAGGGCAAAAGGCAGAGTTTCTCGAGCTAGTTCGCTGGCGGTAGGCGGCTTTTTTCGGTAAACCTCTGCATAAGCACTATCTAGAGCTGGGTTATCGAAAACCGATTCCCGCAAAGATCGGTAAGGTGTCCAAACCATTCCTAAGGTCACCCCATTTATCTTTAAGACTCGCCCGCTTTCTCTTCCTCGGTGAGCAATTTTCTGTAACATTTCGTTTACCTTTTTTCCATTCCTGCCGCCGGATATTCCAACTATTCCACTCAAAATTCACCTCCTTTTATCCTGTAATTGATTGTGAAAAAAAAGCTCAGATTAGCGAAGATATCTAGATAAAACTATTTCCGGGAATCCAATTATTCCCATAGGGTTGTGACTTAGCTTCTGTTTTTATTCAGGGGATACGCCAAGTTATCCCGTTATCAGAATGAACTTATTTGTGGCGGGTTAAACCAATATAATCCAGCTCAATAGAACGACGAACTGGAAACACACCTTGCGAAACGCTACGAATTTCTTCTACCGCAAAAAACGCCTTCGGATTTACCTGATGAATCAAGTCAATCACTTCTGACATTGATCGCCTTTTAATCAATGTGTAAATTATATCACTAGCACCTTGGGTGCCCATTCCACGCAAACGGGTTACACCAAAGCCGGTATCTTGAAGCTTTTGGACTAATAAATCGCTATCTTTTTTTAAAAATACCCTTACCGCCACCATCCCAATCGCCAATTTCTCCTCCAACCAAAGCCCGATAAAATTACCAAGCGCAAAACCAGTAGCATAAGCCAGATAGGTAAGAGGATTGGATAGATTACGCATAATTTGACTAATGGCTAACAACCAAATTAACACTTCCATAAAACCTAAAATGGGAGCAATAACTCTCCGCCCCCGTGATAAAAACACAATACGCATAGTGCCTAAGGTGACATCACAAATGCGAGCGATAATAATTAATAAAGGTAAAACAACCCATTGAAACCACCCCATTTGATAAAAGGTTGTCCATTGCATAAACTTACTCCTTTGAAAGTGTTCTGGCTCATATATGCTATTTTCAGCAAGCCTGAAGGTTTCTCAGTCACTGCGCTCCTTCGGAACTACACAACCCCTGTCATTT
>DYKV01000354.1 GCA_020722415.1 Anaerolinea sp. | reverse complement strand
ACAATCTTGTCTTGATAACATTTATACATGCTCTTCGCTCCTGACTACCTAACGGACTGCGCTTCACCTGCGCCGCGAAGCGCAGCGGAGCGGCGTCAGGTGGAAGCGCTTGTTAGCCTGCGTTCTCTTACCAGCAAATCAATTCATGTGTGCGTTTCGTTGATCTTTCACAAATCTTCTACTAGCAAACCACCGTGTACATTGCTGTTGAATCAATTGCCAGTTTGAGAGTCCAAGCCTGCGACGAATACCAAAGGCTACTCTTAACTTTAAGGCAGCGGTGTGGGCATTTCTCATGCGCCAATATATTCTTGCCAAGTCTAATTCGATTCTCCATAAGAGGTCCGGATAAGCACCGTATTGCGAAATCAATTTCTCTACACCGCGCAACATTTTCAACGCTTCGTCGTTCCTTCCCATATCACTGAGCATTTCAGCATACTTGATTGTTGTGCGCGCTCGCAATCTGTCGTATTGGTCAGGATAGCGGGCTAACAGTTCGACACTCTCTTGAAATGACTCCATCCCTTCATCATATCTCCGCATAAGCCCTAACGCTTCGCCCATGTCCGCTTGCACTTGTGCAACCATTATGTCTTTGTTGGGCACATCACTCGCTCGGTGTAGTTCTAACGATTCGCGCAAGAGACGCTCAACTTCTCTAAGATTGCCTTTGTCCAACTGAATCCATGCAAGTACTTCAAGCGGGTGTGCGCGCCAAGTATTGTCCTTGACCTCTGACAAAATGCGGTTAAGCACTTCCTCCGCTTTAGCACCTTGATTCAACGCTCGATAGCAGAGTGCGGTCATGTAATAACTTTCAAGTGCGCGAAAGGATTGGCCGAGTTCTGAATACAGTTGCGCGGAACGGTTAAAGGCTTGGATTGCTTTCTCGTGCGAACCTACTTGATGCAAGAATTGTCCACGGTCATGCAGGTAGCGTGCTTCAACATCTTTCAGACTCAGTGCGCGGGCGGCTTCAATCGCGTTTTCCTCAAGCGTGTCGCGTAACGTCCGTAAGTGTCCCAAAGTCAATTTCTGCGTCAGCATCATTGACGAAAACATTTCTTGAAGTTTCAGCACATCTTGCCACGCTTGTTCCTCCCGAAGGATACGCGATGCGTTCAAGATTTTCCGAATATCTGTTTCTGGGACTTCGCGCAAGTCTTGATGGGCAAGTTTATCTAACTCGTCCCAATTTACTGAAGTTGCCATACATCTCACCTATGCCTTGCGTGCATTTACGACAAATTCACGAAGACTTGGGAAAATAGTAAAATTGCCATATTGAGACTGTGGCTCGCGGTCAATTAGCAAGAAGTTCTCACCAAGCATCTGCATCGCATCGGAGAAGAACGTTTCCTTTCCTCTCAAACGTGCTTGCTCGCGCAGCGCCTCACTTGTGATTTTGGGTCCCTCGTACTGAATTGTTGTCAGATACCATACCAAGTCTTGGGCGAGCTGCCCCGCCTCTCCGCGTGCCGATAACTCATCCCAGCGCTCCTTGTACAGAAAATCTAGCAGTTCCTTCGGCAACAAGTCGGGCAATTGGTTCAAGTAGCTCCATTTCTCCATTGCGATTTTGCTGACCACGACTTGGATTATCAGAGGAACACCTCCAGTCTTTGCAAGCAACTGGCCAATCAGTTTCTTGTCGTCAAGCGAATCCTTCAAATCTGCAAGGCGAGTATTCTGCGACTGATAGCGAGTAATGTACCAAGATACAAAACTTTTTGCAAGCGGAATATTGTCTCGCGCAATCGGATTTAGGTTGACAACGACAGCATGGCGATCTGATATGTTTGCCTCTCGTGTCGTCAAAAGAATTCGCACATCCCGATTAGTCAATTCCTGTATGCTCTTAAGCAACTGACTGCCTTGTTCAACGGTATCCAAATTGTCCAGTACAATAAGCGCGCGCTGACCTGCCAAGCGTGCTTGTAAGTCAGGGATGATTGTACGCCATCGGGTTTGTGCTGGGTAATTCGTCAATCCTGTCTGTGCGGCTAGTCGCTGAAAAAACGAATCAAGGTCTTGGAATCCAGGTTGAAGTGTTCGTGGTTGTCCAGTTGCGGGGTCTATCTCTACACGCTTCGCGCTATCACCCAAAATCAAATCCACTGCATTTTGTTGGTATAAACATCGTACGATCTTCGCGGCGAGTGTTGTCTTTCCCATTCCACCACCCGCTGTAATAGCGATGATACGAAAACCCTGAGGGTCATTCAATGTTCCATAAATCCATTCGAGCGGATTTGATTCACCTGCGGCTGGACAATGAATTTGTCCAGGCATTTCAAGGTATGTGTTTGATGACTCAAGCAAACTTGCAAAGTAGTTACCAAATGTTACAGAAAAGAATAATCGCTGCCTTTTCAGGTCAAGTCCCTTATCGCCACATGTAGCAGCATAGGTTTGCTCTTTTAGAGGCGTGGTAGTAGTTGTAGTTGCCTGTTGCGGTGTCTTTGACAATGCACGCTCAGCGGCTTGTCCTGCAATTTTACTGAGGACATCGCTAATAACCTTGACTGCGATTTCGATTAGTGCTTCGATTATTCCCATAATGTTTATGCACACTGTGAAAGCGTTGTCTCCACCAAGAGCAGGCTAACGG
>DYKV01000353.1 GCA_020722415.1 Anaerolinea sp. | reverse complement strand
GTGACTTATCATTTATAAAATCTTATGCTATACTGTTCATATCTCTCCGAAGCCTAACCGCCTAAACTGTATGCATGGCGGCAGGACTGTAGTGCAGGTTGTGAACTTGTGCTACCGGGTAGGGTGTGGAAACCTCCCTGCCTCCCGTTTTTGGAAAGGAGATAGGCTGGTTTTAATTCTATTAAGAGCCGTCTCCCATCCAGGCGGTTCTTTTTTGTTAATGGTAGGCGCAAGCTTGAGAAAGAGTTACGTAAATTATCGCATAGGAAAGTTGTCTATTAAGTATATTTACAAAAATCTCGGAGTGGAGCCTGTAAATGGATTTAGAATATTACCTCAAGAAATCTGCAGCAGATCATGATCACCTTTGTCCTCGGCAAGTTTTAGGGGTGCGCATCGGTTTGGCCGGTTTGGAGGCTCTCGGATTTAGCGAGCCACCGAAGAAAAAAAGGCTAATGGTGATTTGTGAAACGGACGGTTGCTTTGTGGATGGTATCACTTCTGTAACCAACTGCACGGTTGGTCATCGCACTTTGCGGGTTGAGGACTATGGCAAAATTGCTGCCACTTTTATTGATGTCCAGACCAAACAGACGGTGCGGATTGCCCCTCACCCACAGGTCCGTGAACGGGCGTATGCGTATGTACCTCAGGAAAAACGGCATTACTTTGCTCAATTAGCCGGGTATCAAATTATGCCGGTCGAAGAATTGTTAGTATTTGAACCGGTAACCCTGCTTACGCCGGTTGATCAAATTATCGGAAGATTAGGGGTGAGGGTTAATTGTGCCGTTTGTGGCGAGGAAATCATTAATCAACGGGAGATCATTCGGAATGGAATGGTCTTATGCCGGGCGTGTGCTGGCGAATCTTATTATCGGTCTAAGCAATCAATGGAAATAAAGAAACCCACTCTCACTTCGCTTGAGAGGCTGCATGAATGAGGATTCACAGACAAAATATCTCCCCGACACCGCCTCTATGATCGTCATTGTGCGCGGGAGCGGTGATGTCGGCTCGGCGGTGGCGCACTGTTTGTTTCAGCATGGTTTTAAGGTTCTAATTCACGATACGCCGTCACCAAGTGCCACTCGGCGGATGATGGCATTTACCGATGCCATTTTTGATGGCAAAGCTGCTTTGGCAGGGGTGAGCGCTGAACGAATCGATGACTTGTCTGCGCTGCCGAGGATCCTCTCTGACCAGCGCTCGATTTCAGTGGTCACCCATGATTTTGATCAAGTTCTCCATATTCTTCACCCCGATGTCCTGGTGGACGCTCGGATGCGTAAACACCACCAACCCGAAGTTCAGATTCACCTGGCTCGGTTGACCATTGGTTTAGGGCCAAACTTTGAGGCGGGGATTACTACCCATTTAGCTATCGAAACAGCTTGGGGGGATGAGTTAGGGAAGATCATTTCCAAGGGGAATACCCACCCTTTAAGTGGTGAGCCACAAACGATTGCCGGGCATGCCCGTGATCGGTATGTTTATGCACCGCAGCGGGGGGTGTTTCGCAGTGGGCACCGCATTGGAGATCGGGTGGAGAAGGGGCAGCCGATTGCGTTTATAGATGAGTTGTCTTTAGCAGCGCCACTCTCGGGTTTAATCAGGGGTTTGACCCGTGATGGGGTGGAAGTGGAAGCTGGAACGAAAGTCATCGAAGTGGATCCGCGGCTGGAAGGGGCTCAAATTGCGGGAATCGGTCAGCGGCCGGGCCGCATTGCTCAAGGGGTTCTTGAGGCGGTTCAAAATTGGATTGCCCAAGGGCAAAATAGTGGTGATAGGCTATATTAGTTTTTTTGTATTCTTGACGGCTTTCTTATATTCCAGCGTGGGTTTTGGTGGCGCCTCCAGTTATCTAGCAGTGATGAGCGCATTCAATGTCACTCCGGCTTTTGCTTCAACCATCGCGCTAACGCTTAATATCTTGGTGGCGGGGGTTGCCTTTATTAATTATTCTCGCAGGCGATATTTCCAGTGGGCTTTGCTTTGGCCATTCCTGATTAGCTCTATCCCAACCGCTTTCCTTGGTGGCATGATTCGATTGAGCAGAACAACTTATGAACTGATCCTCAATGGGATTTTGCTTTATGTGGCATTCCGTCTATTCTTTTTATCGGATAACTCCAAAATTGAAAATGACAATGCCATTCACTTACCGGCAAAGCAGTTAGCAATACTGTTGGGAGGAGTTTTGGGCTTAATCTCGGGGATGATCGGCATTGGCGGCGGGATTTTTTATCACCTTTGATTGTTTTGGCAAAATGGGGCAACGCTAAACAGGCAGCCGCTGTTTCCGCTCTGTTCATTGTGATTAACTCCATTAGTGGATTGATGGGAAGGGCGCTGGCATCCAGCTTAGATTACGGTAGTTTTGGGGGAATATTGATCTTCTTCGGTATCGTAGGGGGATTCCTGGGCAGTTACTTGGGATCGAAGAAATTTTCCAATCGCAGCTTGCAAATCTTGTTAGGGGTCGTAATATTGGTAATTGTTGGGCGAAATATATCAATGTGAGATAACCTAGAGGGCAGGAAAAGCAATGCTCCTGATGAGAATGGAGCGAGTGGTTTCCGCTGTTTGCGATGGATATTTTGGTGGGTGCGGGAGAAG
>DYKV01000352.1 GCA_020722415.1 Anaerolinea sp. | reverse complement strand
GAGAAAATCTCTCAGAGTAAGTTAAAAGTTGGTATAATCGGCTAACCCGAATTCGTGAAAAAATCGCAGGCCGGCTTTTTTCTTAACCAGCAGCCGGGTGCGGATAAACTGAGAACTTATTGGTTATCTCAATGCAAGTGGAGAGGTTGAATATGACACAACAACCCGTTTTGACAGCGGAAGGTGCCGCTCGCCTAAAAGAAGAGCTAGAACATCTAAAAGGACCTGCCCGTCAGGAATTGGCAGAACGGCTGCGCCAAGCTGTTTCTCAAGGGGACCTTTCAGAGAATGCCGATTATCATAAAGCCAAAGAAGATCAAGGATTCTTGGAAGGACGAATCCAGGAACTGGAGTACCTGCTTAAAAACGCCGTCATTGTCGAGAACAATCACACCAAACCAGAGGAGGTTCAAGTAGGGGTAAAAGTCACCGTGCAAGAAGGTGACTATCCACCAGAGACATACTTCCTTGTAGGCGCAAAAGAGGCTGACCCGCGCAATGGGCGCATTTCCAACGAATCACCAATCGGGCGGGCTTTGCTTGGCCATCGCATTGGTGAGGAAGCGGTAGCCGAAACTCCGAGTGGCACGGTGCGTTTGAAAATCATCCAGATCGAATAAAATCAGAAACATTGAGAGAACATTGAAGCAGAACGCCACCCAATCACTGACCTTCAGCGCGGAATTTTGGCAAGGATTCCGGGCTGAATTACCCTTACTGATCGGCGTCTTACCGTTTGGGATGATTTACGGGGTGTTAGCATTATCGGCAGGTATCGATCCTCTTCCCGCTCAAGCTATGTCGGCGATTGTATTTGCTGGCTCAGCCCAATTTATCACCACCCAATTGGTCGCGGTAAATGCTCCCTTGCTATTAACCGTATTGACCATCCTCATCGTCAACCTTCGCCATGCCCTCTATAGCGCTTCGATGGCTCCTTATTTACAGCGTCTGCGCCCGATTTGGAAGATTGGACTGGCGTATTTACTAACCGATGAAGCTTTTGCAGTGACCATTGCCGAGTTCCAACGGCGCAATGAGATCAATCCCAACGGGCACGCTTTTTTCTTCGGCTCAGGCTTAGCTTTATGGGGTGGTTGGCAAGCCAGCACTGCAGTAGGTGTTTTTCTGGGCAAAGTTATCCCGCAAACCTGGTCGTTAGATTTCACCTTGGCATTGATCTTCATCGCCATCGTTGTGCCAACCTTGAAAGACCGCGCTCTGGTGACTGCGGCGATTGTGGCGAGTATCACAGCAATCTTAACGATTGGATTACCTTATAAGCTGAGCTTGTTGGTGGCAGCCTTTTGCGCTATCCTGGCTGGCTATTGGATCAGTGAATCATGAAGATCTGGTGGATACTTATTCTGGGTGGCCTGGCGACCTACCTCACCCGTCTCTCCATGATTCTGCTCTTTAGTCATTGGGAGATACCCGCCTGGGTGCGGCGGGCTCTGCGTCTCGTACCGGCTGCCGTATTTTCCGCCATCATCGCTCAAGAAGTGCTTTCTCAAAATGGAGAGCTTAATTTGGGTTGGGGTAATCCTCGCATTCTAGCAGCAGCCCTGGCAACCGGCGTAGCTTGGAAAACTCGCAGTGTCTTGCTGACCATCCTGGTGGGGATGGTGACATTATGGGTATTAAAATGGGTTATGTGAGCGGGGATGGATATTAATCTGCGTGGGCGGAGAAATTTATTTTTAAGCTAGATAATGCAACATTTTAAGATGATCTATCCCCTCGGAATCCAGTCAGGTCATTTGGAATTCGCCCGTCAGTTGGCTGCCCGGCTTGAACGGCTCTCCGCCGATTCTTATTGGGCGCATCAAGCCAGCGGCGTGCGCGGGTCGCTCTTGCGTTCTATATCGGAGGTTGAATCCACCCCTCAGCCGGCTGCGCTTGCCTATCACCATTTAGACGAACTGATCGAAAAGGCATATCTTATCCTTGTCAAAGCCGCCCAGCAAACCTGGTAGTTGAGCGATGTGCTGATCCGGCCGGTTGAACCTTTTGAAACTCTGCTGAAGCAATTGATTTCGAAAAGCAACTTTACTCGACCAACGCTGAGCGTGGTTATGCATCGCTGTGCTACTTCACCCAAGGAGGGTTGATCCATTCGCAGTCTTGCTACTAAACTAGCGCAGGGCATGGTTTCAATAAACTGCACTATTTAATCCGCGCTGCTCCTGAGTTGAATGGTACACTGAGCTGGCAAGTTAAATCCCGCCATACCTGTCGAAGGGTTTACCGAAACTCGGTGAAGAATGCTTGGTGGAGAACCAAGGCGGCGCAATTATATCGTTCTTAGTAATGTCCCGGCGGCGGTCAGAAGCCTAGCTATGAAGATAACAGTGCTTCAATCTCAGCTAGCTTGAAATCCACAATCACCTTGCCTTTAATTTCAAAGGTAGGAGTGGTTTCGTTGCCATCTGCCCATTGGCGAACCTGTGCCGCGGCTGCGCGGTCCTGGAAGATGTCAATTTCGACATAAGGGATGCCGCGCTCCTTGAAATAAGCCCGCGCCTGCCGGCAAACCGGAAACCAAGGCGTGCAGCACATGAAAATTTCCGTCGCCGGCTTAAGGGACGCTCCGCGGTCTTTTTGCTCTTCCACCTGATTGACTGGTTGTAACTATTCA
>DYKV01000351.1 GCA_020722415.1 Anaerolinea sp. | reverse complement strand
AGTCAAATCAATTTGCTAGCCCCTATCCCCTATCGGGCCTTGTTATCAGTTATTCTTCAAATATATCCAAACCGTCTGGCAAACCTAAAGGTGATCCAGCATGAGTTTCTAACTCCAACTCTAGTATTATTCTTGGCGGCTGGTAATCTGGTAGGGTATTTTCTTGGGTTTTGGGTTCGTTGGTCATCTTATTCTCCTCGAGGTCCTAATGTAAAGCTTTCGAGCTGCGTCGTTTGACCATCCACCAGCCTATCAGCGTCAGCCCAACGACCGCCAGAACTATCCAGGCTAATGGTTTTGCGATATTCCCGCTGCCGCTAAAACTGCTCAATTGAACAGCGGTTGTGCTACCTTGATTGACAAAAGTGCAGGTAACCGCCTCATCTAATGTTAGGTCGAGAGATAAAGTCTTTGAATACAGATCTACATTGTAAGTCGGCGTGATTGGTGTATTAGTCGTTCGTTCAATAGCCTTGCATTTGACCTCCACGAGCAGCCAGCTTGTGCCTGGTGCGATCGCTTCGGTGATGGTATAGCTGCCATCCAATAAACCTGGAAAAGTAATCGTGTTGGGAGGATCGGTGGTGGCATCTCCATCATCCGCTAGGTAGAAGGGATTTGGTGAGAGCGCAGTCGGTGCTGTAGTAGAGGCAGTGTAGGTGAAGACGCGTTGGTGATCAGGTATGGCATCTTTGACAATCACCAGTTCTGCCGATGGTACGAATGCCTCAGTCATTACTTGATTATCGCGGTTTCCGATTGCTGTACCGTCAAATTTGGTGATTTTCATGTGGTACGGTGCCCCGGGGATATTCGAAGCAGAATTACCGGCTCCCCAATCAACCACCGAAGCTACATGGCCTCCCCAGACGAAAAAAACTTGATCCGATGTTGTATTAAACGTAACGGTAATGCTTGTTTCACTATCACCAGAATAGGATCCGGATAACGTGTATGCTGACATTCCTGTGATCGTTCCATTTAAAATCGTTAGATTGCCGGCGATCTGATTTACTGCGTTTCCATCTGTGGGAAATAGATAGGTAGATTGAGCCCAATCTGTACAGCCAGTTATCCCCTCACACAAGTTAGAGAGGGGAATCCAACTTTCGGAGTAATTCCAACTCATCAAATAATCATAAGCATGTTTTCCACCTTTTGTTGTCTCGTAGGTGATTTCAACCGTATGACTGCCGGAAGTCAAACCGGTCAGCCACAGACGATGCACGACTGCATCTCCTTCTGTGTAAGTCGAATTAGTGTGATTTAGGTTGCCGTTCGTCCATTGACAGATGCCAGGGTTACCGGAGTACCCATCGCCATCGTCATTCTCACATTGGTCGAATATTCCGATATTCCCATCTCCTGCATCGCCGGCAGCATTCGCCGAGAAAGTCACCCCGCTGATAATTGCAATGCTGAGAAAGATAGCCGCCAAGGTAAATAATATTGTTTTCCTCATAAACGCCTCCAAAAAAAGAAAAGCTGCCCGAATTTTCAGGCAGCCAGACTATCTGAACCATCAGACCCTCAGCTTTGCGCCCCCGCTTCACAGTGGGTTTGCCTTTTTCTGATTATGAATTACAAAACTAAAAGAACCGTTGATAAATAATCTATATCCATTATAAGTAAGAAATGAATATTCATTCCTGACAATTTCCTGACAGTTTTAGAGTGATTTACTCCAAATTCTAATTGCCGAAGCGATAGCCGCTCCCCCAAACCGTTTGAATAATGCGCGGTTGAGTGTCTTTTTCTTCAATCTTGCACCGTAAACGGCGAATGGCAGCTTCAATAAAATTTAGTTCATTGTTATCAAATGGTTCACGGTGGGTATAGCCCCAAACTCGTTGAAGTAACTCTTCCTTGCTGATAATCTCTCCCGGATGGCGCATGAAATGGACTAATAATTGGTATTCTAATGGAGAGAGCGGGATGAGTTGATCTCTCTTTCGTAGGTTTCTGGTTTGAGGTTCCAAAATTAATCCATCATATATGATCGGTCTTTTTTCGGGAAAACCCATCTTCTCCATCCGTTTTAACACCACCCGTAAACGAGCAAGGAACTCCTTCTGCCGAAAAGGTTTTTGTATATAGTCATCAGCCCCAGCTTCTAATCCTTTCACAACTGTTTCTTCCTCGCCCAATGCCGTTAATAAAATAATAGGAATAGTGGAGCTGCGTCTGATCCGTTGACATACTTCTAAACCATCTAAAACCGGCATCATCACATCTAGAATGATGCAGTCAAAATATTCCTTCCGCCAGTTATCCAAGACTTCCTGTCCATTAGAAGCCAGGCTGACCTTATAGTTTTCTTTCTCTAACAATTGGCTGACGACAGGCTGGATATCGGGATCATCATCACCAAATAAAATTTTGTATTCCATACTATGTTGATTTTTATTATCCTAATAATTACTCAGGTATTGTTGTTCCGAGCGAAAGCGGGAGACCTTAAACTGTTGGCTAAGATTTCTCAGTCGCTTACGCTCCTTCGAAATGACACACGCCTGTCATTTCAACGAACGCAAGCCTTTGTCATTTCGACGAACGCAGTGAGGAGAAATCTTATCGCAGTCAATACAGTGATTTCTCAATCGCTGACGCTCCTACGAAATGACAGATCAGGCTTTGAATTCCAT
>DYKV01000350.1 GCA_020722415.1 Anaerolinea sp. | reverse complement strand
GCTGGCTATTTTGCCAAACTCGGCGGGCTGGAAGCCCTGCCTCAGCCCGAAAAAAAACCTGCGGGCTGCAAGTAAAGCCGGCTTTAGCCGGCTTCCATGAACTAAGGCAGGGATTTATCCCGCCGAATACAACCAGCAAACAAGCTTACTGAACGGTTATTTCATATCTAGAATTGCTGCCAACTGGTGCGTTAGAGCCCATTTTCGAGGTTTCATAATTATGTTATGAGTAGCGTAAGCGACTGAGAAATCTTAGCCAACAGTTTAAGGTTTCTCGCTTTCGCTTGTAACAACAATACCTGAGTGTTTACAAATATGAATTGCATTCACGGGGAAAGCCATTTTCGCATTGCCTTTGATAGAATGTCTTTTGGTTTCGACAAAATGATTAATCCAGCTTTCCATCCCGGACATGATTTAGGTGGTAAGTAGCTCACGCCACGGGGCAATTCGAATACGGTAGAGTAAATAAGATATTTTTGAGGCTAAATTTAGGAGAGATTTCATCAAGGGTAATTATGTTGAAAAGGGTTGGTTAAAAAACCCAACCCTTTCCACAAATTGCGCCTCCTTAGAGAAGAGCAAGAGGAAGATTGCTAAAGATAATTCTCTCGAGCAATTTAAACAAGCAGTTTAACTAATGCCAATAATTCGTCCCACTCTTCTTGAAAAAAGTGTAATGTGACATTGTTCAGCTCTAAATGATAAGTGGTCTCACCATCTGGCTCTTGAGCGCGCCAGACAAGGTAATTATCCGTTTCAGCAATGACATCTGTCTCAGGTTCAGGCATATTTTTGGACATATTTTTCTCCATTCTAATCTGAATCATCGCTTAAAGTTTCCAGGAATTCCTGGTTGTTGGCAGTCCGACCAAGCCGTTGCAGGATTGCTTCAGTTGCTGTGGTTGGGTCCATGCCAGCTCCATGGGGAGGAGGGGTGATCATAGCATCATACATCCGCCTCATTAACCATACCCGTGGGGTAATATCGGGTCCTAATAACAATTCTTCACGCCGTGTAGAAGAACGCTCAATATCAATCGCGGGAAAAATGCGCCGTTCCTGCAATCGCCGTGAAAGGTGTAATTCCATATTGCCGGTGCCCTTAAATTCCTCATAGACAACATCATCCATCCGCGAGCCTGTATCCACAAGACAGGTTGCAATAATAGTCAATGATCCACCCTCCTCAATGTTGCGTGCGGCTCCAAAGAACCGTTTGGGAGGGTAAAGCGCCGATGGGTCAATCCCGCCGGACAAAGTGCGTCCTGAAGGGGTAACCACCAGATTGTATGCGCGCGCCAGGCGAGTTATGGAATCCATCAATATGACAACATGACGGCCTATTTCCACCAACCGTTTTGCTCTTTCCAACGCCATCTCGGCAATCCGTACATGGGATGTAACCGGCTCATCGAAGGTGGATGAGATCACTTCCGCCTCGACTGAACGATCCATATCCGTTACCTCTTCTGGACGTTCACCGATCAGAGCAACCATGAGATGGACGTCTGGATATTTTGTAGAAATGGCGTTTGCAATTTGCTTGAGAATGGTTGTTTTACCTGCTTTAGGTGGGGAGACAATTAAACCGCGTTGACCACGCCCAATTGGGGTTACTAAATTAATTAAACGGGTCGAAAGCGTGTGGCGGTCTGTCTCTAAATCGAAACGAGTGTCGGGAAAAATTGGGGTTAAGGATTCGAAACCCGGTCGTTCACGCGCTTCTTCAGCGTCGATTCCATTAATTGTTTCTACTTTCAATAAACCATAATGGCGTTCTGATTCGCGCGGCGGCCGTACCTGCCCAATAACTAGATCCCCTGTTTTTAAATTGTAGCGCCGAATTTGGGATTGTGATACATACACATCAAAAGGACCGGGCATGTAATGCCCAGAGCGCAAGAAACCAATCCCTTCATTCATGATCTCCAAAACTCCCCCTCTCAATTCCATGCCTTCCTGCTCACCCTCAACTTGGCGGATGCGTAAAATCAGATCTTCTTTTTTCATTCGATTAGCACCCGTCACATTGAGTTCTATCGCTTTTTGCCTTAACTCGGCTAAAGTTATATTTTCAAGCTCAGCAACTTTCATCGTTCTTCCTTATCCTAATCAATGAGATATCGTTAGAGTTTCTTTAGCAGGTTATACCGCTTTTCAATTAAATATCGGATAACCAGGTAATTTTTCAATCAAACAAGAAATTCACTTTGGGGGTGTAAATTAGCATTGTTTAATAGATAATTTATCTATGCTCGATTCGTCGAATAATTAGTCGAAAAATGAAAACACAAATCTTTGCAGCCGTTCAAGTTTTTCTAATAAACCACTTTTATATGAAATATAAAGAACCTAATGACCGGAAAAAATAACTGCTATTCTAATCTACCCGAAAAATTGAAACAAAATACCAGTGTGAAACAGTTTTTTCCGTATGGGTTCGTCCCCAAACTTATTTTTATTATACACCATTATTTGGAGAAATTTGCAAGGATTTTTATAAAAATTGAATGAATTTTGCTGATAATGAGAAAATATTCAAGGAAGCGAGACTGTCTTGGTAAGTTGCTCTGCTGAGATTATGGCTAATTTCTCTTTGGGTTATCTAATCCAGGGATGCTGCACAGCCTCCATCACAAGCAATAA
>DYKV01000349.1 GCA_020722415.1 Anaerolinea sp. | reverse complement strand
AAAACAGACATTTGAATTCCATCAAAATTAACATAGCTGAGCAGTTACAAATAAAGAAAGATTAATCTGCTATAAAGGATACCGCTGTCATAATTAAACCGAATAAAATCTGGAGCACAAATAAGCCCGCTAATACATAGGCTACAACATTCCAGATATTGGATTGGCTAGATTGTCGAATAGTCTGACCATCAGCAAGATCACGGATCCATTTGGAAACCTCCCGAATCTGGGCAAGTGGCCTCTTGGACAACCCGCACGACCAATACCAGCCCTCCTGCTGACCAGTTACGATCAATCGCACTCCCTGAAAACTCGTTATCATCTTCATCGTCAAATTTTCCCCCAACGTTTCATCATCCACGACCAGACATTGATAATCCTGTAGATTTTCTGCCGTATCATTTTCGGGGGAAATGACCTTCACCGTGACCCCAGGCGCCTCTTGTTCTATTTCTTCGCAAGTCAGTTTTGCTTTCTGGATATCTTTCATCAATATCGCCACCGCATAATTACCGCGCTGGGTTTCTAAAATAGTGGCTATTTTGTGTAAATCCGTTTGTAAAAATTTCCAATGATAAATCCATAAAAAACCAAACAGGATCAACAAACGAAAATTTCGCATACTTTCCAAAAATAGATTTGGGTTATTCGTTCCGAATACTCCCATCAGTACGCGATAGAGGATCGCCCCACTACTGAACATAACTCCTAACACACCGGATAAAATCAGCAAATATAAATAGCTCCTGCGGACCAACGATCGGAGAGCTTTCTCTCCCAGCATATCTCTCTGATTGATTTCTTGATTTATTTTCCGCCAATTGTCCCACCAAAGCGGAAAACCAATCAAAATTAACATGATGGCTGCCGCAAGCATATTTCGTAAATCGTTTTCCCAAGACGCTTGGGGGTTTAACCGCGATTCAATTACAAAAGCCAATATTTGGCTAAGACCTAGCAGTAACGTAACCAAGCCGCCTAAAGTGAGAAGATATCGGTAAAAACGAGTCAGGCTAGCCCGGCTCGCTATCTCTATTTCCTTCGCTATCCGATCATGTAGTTGTGGTTTATATATCCACCAAATTCCCAAAAATGGCAGCAGAAGTGAAATGGGACGATTCATCAACCCTAACCAGCCCAGGCTATTTAGATTTTCACCCATAATCCAGCGGAGGATAATCCTTCCAATGTTGCCGGCATTATAAAGTATCGCAAACAAAGAAAAAAGAACGAGACCAAGCAGAAATACAAAACGCAGCCAGGAACGAGCTTCTTCTTCACTGTCTAATGATTGGTTGATCAATTGGTGAACATACGCCCATAACGGAAACCCTATCCCAACCAACGCTAATCCATTGGCGAGGCTTATTGTAGAAGAAACACCAATCCCATTAGGACTGAGGAGGATATATTGGATGAGCTGGTGTATGCCTAAAGCGGTTATACCCAAACCGTAGAAAAGCCACAAGTAACGGTACAAGCGGCGAAACTCAAAAAAATAGCTAGGTAAGGTCTTGGAATTGGACAGTTTATTCACCTGAAGATTTTCTCTACCCCAGATTTGTTTTAAAAGCGGATAAAAATATGCCACAGCAAATGTATTTACAGAAACGGCGATGGCATTATCCATGCTTGTTTGTTGTCCTCCAACCAAAGCATGCCAGGCATCCAAACCAAATACAATCATTAAACTTCGGCTTAGAAAAGCTAACCCATTCTGCACAATTGGGATTAGCAAGAAAGCCATTACCAAGTAAAAAAACAGTATCCTTACCCAGCTTTGAGCTTCTTCTCTTTGGAGAGATGCTGCGTGCTGTGCCCAACGCCAATGGATGTAGAAAACAGGAATGCCCACAATGACAAACGCCAATGGAGCTGCCAATCGTTCCTCAGCGCCCCCCACGATCTGAGGTGAGGCGATAGAGCGCAGTAGCCCAATCAATCCCCATAAGATGGTCTCTAGGCTCACTAGGGTAATGGTGTAAATATAAATTCTACGGATAGTTTGCATGCTAAGCTCCTCTATTAATCCGTTCCAGATTTCGACGGCGGCTCAACCGGCGGATTGTACCAATCCCAATTCCAGTACGGAAAGGGCATATTCGCAATTTTCCATTCACCAGATGAATTACGGATTAAAGTGGCGGTGTTAGTCTCAGTAAACCCTCTCATCAATGGATCGGTGCTGTTATGGATAATTAACAACTCTACTATTGCTTCATCCCCATTTTGACGCACTGACCCGATTTCCAGGCTAGTTGAGGTTGGGTCAATCTGACGAGTGAGAAATGCATTCCGAAAATTCCCCAATGATGGCTTGTTCTCCCCTTCTTTGAGATATGAGTAAGCTTTTTCGTAATCTTCTAACAATAATGCCACCGCATAATTATGGATTACACCTTTTGGAGAAACATCATTCATGTATCTAGGTGTTTGTCGGCGGGTAAAAAAAACGCCTAATGCCAAGGCAATGATCAATAAAATGACAACAAAAATTACTTGCAAAGTTCGGTCTTGTCGCATTCTTTCTACTCCTATATATCATCTTTATTTATCATAACCCCGCTAAGAGATAAATGATGTGCAAAATATCGTAACGCGGCATTCATGCCGCAACCAAACGGCGACATCAATGTTTACAACATT
>DYKV01000348.1 GCA_020722415.1 Anaerolinea sp. | reverse complement strand
AGTCCATAATCGGTTTTTTCGAGGTATGATTAAAACAATGACTTTACGCTGCCGTTATTGTCAATCAGAAATCACACCTGGGATGCGCTATTGCGGATATTGTGGGGCGCGTCTCAAAGACCCTTTGATCTACCCAGAACCACGACAAAGCAGCCAACTGCGCAATATCACCATCCTGTTTGCCGATCTGGTCGGCTATACAAGTGCAGCGCGTGCCCTCGACAGTGAAATTCTCTATGAACTCGTCCAGCAATACACTGACCTGCTTAGTCGGGAAATATACAAATATGAGGGCGTGATTGATAAAATCACCGGCGATGGGGTAATGGCGTTATTTGGTGCGCCGATCAGTTACGAAAATAATGCTGAACGTGCCGTGCGAGCTGCGTTAGAAATGCAATCCAACTTCCAGGTTTGGCGAAAAAAGACCCAAGAGAATCTCGGTATAGAGCTGAATCTGCGCATCGGGATTCATGCCGGACCAGTTATTGTGGGCGAAATCGGATCAAGCATTGTCGTTGATTATACCGCCATTGGCGAAACGGTTAATTTAGCCTACCGTATGGAAGAGATCGCCCAGCCAGGCACGATTTTTGTCAGTGAACAGGTAGCTTCCCAGACTTCAGCGTTATTTGAGTACGAGGAATGGGGCGGCTTACGCTTGAAAGGGTTCGATCAGCCAGTAAATGGATACCGCTTAATTGGCAAGAAGCCGCACGGTAGTGCATTCAAAACGTTTAATACTTTCCATGCCCCAATGATCGGCCGCGAGTCCCAATTAAATCAACTAATGGAGGCTCTGCAAGATCTATCCGCTCGCCAGGGTAGTCATTTCATTCTGATATCCGGTGAAGCAGGAGTTGGAAAAACTCGCCTTTTACGAGAATTTCAAGGACAATTAGAGCACCACCAAATCTCTTATCTCGCCGCCCAGAGCTTGACTTATCGTAGATCTGTACCGTACTGGATTTTTACCGATCTTCTGCGCTCCCACCTGGGATTACGCCTCGATTTCGATCAGGCCGATCCGCGCAGCCACCTAAAATCTGCGCTCCAATCCATGCCCATCGAAAATCTCCAAACTGTTCTGCCTTATCTGGAATACCTTTTTGCATTACCGAATTCTGACCCTTCGGTTTTAATGCTTGCCGAGACGATGCAAGCCGATCAGTTTCGATTAAAGATCCACCAAGTTATCCACCAACTGTTATTTGGCTCTGATCAAAAACCTCACCAGGTCTGGTTGATCGAGGATATTCAATGGGCTGACGAAGCTTCAATAGATATCCTCCAGTCCATCCTCTCCGAAATTCCCCCTCTTCCTTTATTGGTTGTTGCCACTATGCGGAAGGACATTAATTCTCACTTCAGTGCATTTCTAGACTGGATCAGAACCCAACCAACGATATTATTCGAGGAAATCCATTTACAAAACCTCAATCTAGAGCAGACCCGCCAGTTGCTGGCGAATTTGATGCCGACAGACCAACTACCCCATAATCTAGTGCAATTGATCCTCGACCAGAGTGCCGGGATCCCCTTATATCTTGAAGAAATATTGCGCATGTTGCTAGATGCCGGTAGCCTTGAATTGGGCGAAAATGGATTACAGGTCAAACAAACTCTAGAAGAGGAATCGCTCGGCGTTCCCATCACATTACAAGGTTTGATACAAGCTCGCTTCGACCAACTCGAGCCATTCACTCGAAAAGTTCTGCAAATTGCATCGGTAATTGGACATTATTTTTCGCGCTCTATTTTAGAATATGTCATTCCGATTCCCGAACCGGGTCTCATCGACAACGCACTCAAAACGCTAATCGAACGCAATTTCATCATTTATACACCCAAAGACCCACGCGGTGAGTATGCCTTTCGGCACATGATCCTTTCCGAGGCTATTTACAACACGATGCTGAAAAAAGAACGTAATCGTTATCATGCCTTGGTAGGTTGGGCAATAGAAAGCCAATATCAAGATCGGATTTATGAAGTGACTGAAATTCTCGCCCGTCACTTCTCCTGGAGCAATCAAACTGAAAAAGCGCTTTATTATCTCCTTTTGGCTGCACAAAAAGCGAACGGGTTATCTATGATCGATCAAGCCCGCAAACACTTTGAACATGCCCTTGCGTTATTGCCATTGGTAGAACATGTCCCTCGCCAAGCTTTACAAGTCCATCTGGGTTTGGCAGAAATCTTTTATAAGACCGGTCAGCTTGAGAAAGCCCGAACTCACTACGAACGCGCTTTACAAGAGATCGTCGCCGGACCAATTAATGACGCCGATTCAGCTCACGAATTAATCCAGCAACGTCTCACAGAACTAGAGACGAAAAATAATCCCAAACCTATTTAACTCCAGCAATTCTCAATGGGAAGTAACTGTTCAGCCATATTGCTTGCTGACTGTATCAGGCGGGATAAATCTTTGCCTTGGTTTGTGGAAGCCGGCTAATAGTGACTGGCTTGGCAGCCCAAAGGGTTTTTGTACTAAGGCAAAGTTTCCAGCCCGCCGAACTTGGCAGAAAACAGCCGGTTTAGATAGTTATAATCTGAATTAACTCGTGAACGTACATTCGAAAGTGGCTGGATGGGTTTTGCGAATACCCGCAGGGCGATTTCAAGGCAAACTAAACCTTGTTTCCGATTTGC
>DYKV01000028.1 GCA_020722415.1 Anaerolinea sp. | reverse complement strand
AAAGATTATCGTGGAGATGAACCATGAGCGAAATTCTACCGATACCAATTCAATCCATTTCTATGGAAAATGAGCCGATATCTGAGGTGATGGCTGCCCCAAAAGGTGATTCAACCCGTTCAGTGCACGATGGACGCTCCCCCAATCCCTATCATTCGATTTCTGACCCCCTTGTTTCAACCGCCACATATACTTTTGATAACACCCAAGACTTGCGCCAATACATGAAACAAAAAATGTGGGGGGAGGGACATAACCGCAGCGAATATGGACGGTATGGTAACCCAACTATCGCTGCCGCTGAAGCGCGTTTAGCAGCTTTGGAGGGGGCGGAAGATGCGCTTCTTTTTGCCTCTGGAATGCAGGCAATCTCCACCGTATTGTTACAGCTGCTCTCCAGAGGAGATCATATCATTATTACTGATAATATTTATCGGAAAACACGCCAGTTTTGCACATTTGTATTACAACGCTATGGGATAGAGTGCACAGTAGTCCCTATGAATAATTTTGATATGTTAGAAAAGGCGGTTCGGTCAAATACACGGATCTTATTTTCTGAATCCCCAACTAATCCACATATTCGGCTGCTCGATGTGGAGCGCTTTCACGAGGCAGCAGCAAAGTATGGATTATTATCAATCGTTGATTCCACCTTTGCTACACCCTTTAATTTACGTCCCATCGAATGGGGAATTGACTTAGTTATCCATTCCGCAACCAAATATTTAGCCGGGCATAATGATTTATTAGCTGGGGTTGTTGCCGGGCGGACCGAGTTGATCGCTGGTTTACGTGATTTTCAAGGCGTCATCGGTGCAATCAGTGATGCCTACATTGCATCGTTGCTCATTCGAGGTTTAAAAACCTTAGGTATGCGGATAAACCGCCAAAATCAAAGCGCTCAACGTATTGCAGCTTTTCTTGCCTCTCACCCGAAGATTGAACAAGTCTGGTATCCCAGTTTGGAGTCACACCCCGATTATATGATTGGGCAGAAACAATACAAAGGTTTTGGCGGGGTGGTATCGTTCACTGTCCGTGGAGATGGAAGAGCGGCAGAGAGAGTAATTGATGCGTTGCAAATCCCATTATTAGCTGTATCTTTAGGGGGAACCGAATCGTTAGTCTCTCAACCGGCAATAATTTCTTATTTTGAGCTTTCGCGTTCTGAACGACTTTCATTAGGTATTCAAGATAATCTGATCCGTTATTCGGTTGGGATTGAAGATATGGAAGACCTCATAGCCGATTTAGATCAGGCATTAAGCCAGATCTGACAACATCGAGCAATTTAATTTCGGAGTGTCAGCTCGTAGTCTGGCGAGGGTGTTAATTTCATTCTCGATCGCTTCTATCTTACTGAAAACTAGGTGTGGTTTATTTTCCATGTCATCCTGGATCTTGTTACCTTGCCAGAGAGATTCCTAACCGGCTTCTGTTACACTTTTGCCAAATTAATGCAAATCTAAGCAGGTTTCACTAAAAGGCAGTGTTTATTTTCGTATAGATTGTCAATAGACAAGGCTCAAATTGTCCAGTAAACTGGGTGACAAGAACAGGAAAAGAGTTTATGTCAATTGATTATCTCCGCATTGTCCTTATACTAGGTAGCTTGTTGGTTCTCATTATTAACATTGAGAACCTTTTACCGGTTTGGGCAACTCCGCGGAGATAAATTCAGCCTGACTTCGCCTGTAAGACAACGGGGCTGCCCTTGAGAGAGAGCAGCCCCGTTTTGATTTATGGAGAAAAGAATGAGATCGGATCATATCAAAACTGGATTTGAAAAAGCGCCCCATCGTTCTCTCTTAAAAGCCACCGGCGTTAAAGACGAGGATTTTGGAAAGCCGTTTATTGCAATTGTTAATTCTTATGTAGATATTGTTCCCGGCCATGTCCATTTGCAAGAATTTGGCCGTCTGGTGAAAGAAGCGGTACGTGCGGCTGGCGGCGTACCTTTTGAGTTCAATACGATTGGCGTTGATGATGGCATTGCGATGGGGCATGCTGGCATGAAATACAGCCTTCCCTCACGGGAATTAATTGCGGATAGTGTTGAAACGATGATTGAAGCCCATCAGTTCGACGGGATGGTATGTATTCCTAATTGTGACAAGATTGTGCCTGGTATGGTCATGGCGGCTTTGCGGGTCAATATCCCGACTATTTTCGTCTCCGGCGGGGCGATGCCGGCTGGCCGCACCCCAGAAGGCGAGGTATTAGATTTGATTTCGGTATTTGAAGGCGTTGGCGCTTACCAGGCCGGGAAAATTGATGCTGCTCGACTGAAAAAAATCGAAGATTATGCCTGTCCTTCCTGTGGTTCCTGTTCTGGGTTGTTCACTGCCAATTCGATGAATTGCCTTCTTGAGGTTTTAGGGCTTGCCTTACCCTTTAATGGGACAGCAATAGCCAAGACTGCAGAAAGAGAAGAGTTAGCCCAACAGGCAGGCAGGCAGATTATGCATTTAGTAGAGCAGAATATCACCCCTCGGCAACTCGTCACCCGCGAAGCTATAGATGATGCCTTTGCCCTTGATATGGCTCTCGGTGGCAGCACTAATACTGTTTTACATACCCTTGCCTTTGCTCATGAAGCAGGCATAGACTATTCTCTGGAAAGAATCAATGCCGTCGCGGATCGAACCCCGTATTTAGCTAAAATTAGTCCCTCAGGACCCTGGCACATAGAGGACCTCCATCGAGCAGGGGGTGTTCCGGCAGTATTGAATGAACTGGAACGCTTCAATCAATCCCTTCATCTGGATCGTCTCACCGTAACTGGCGCGACATTAAGGGAATCTATTGAAGGCATTTCAATCAAAGATAGCCAGGTAATTCATTCAGCAGAACAAGCTCATAGCCGGGTTGGAGGGTTGGCGATCTTATTTGGCAATTTAGCCCCACAGGGCGGCATCGTCAAGACCGGGGGGGTGGCGGCACACATGCGGCATTTTAGCGGACCAGCGCGTATTTTTGAAAGCCAAGAAGATGCCCTAAGGGGTATTCTCAACAATCAAGTGAAGCCAGGGGAAGTCGTTGTGATCCGTTATGAAGGACCTAGCGGAGGTCCCGGAATGCAAGAGATGCTTTCACCCACCTCTGCAATTATGGGAATGGGGTTGGGTGAATCGGTGGCATTAATCACCGATGGCCGTTTTTCAGGAGGGACACGGGGAGCTTGTATCGGTCATATAAGTCCTGAGGCGGCTGCTGGAGGCCCGATTGCGGCATTGCGAGATGGCGATGTAATTGACATTGACATTGAGAATAGAACTTTAAATGTGCGCTTGAGTGAGGAGGAAATCCAAAAAAGGATCGCAAATTTGCCTCCTTTTGAACCGCGGACAAGTAGTCCTTGGCTGAGAAGATATACCCGGTTTGTTACTAGCGCATCACAAGGGGCGGTTTTGCTCTCGTAGATTTATCTAGGAAACTATGTTGATGCGTTTAGGTGTAGATCAAGGTAGGAAGAAATTCATCAATCATTCTAAAGGAACGGAGAGATAGTGATGGAACTTACTGGAGCAGAAATTTTATGGGAAAGTCTATTGCGTGAGGGTGTTGAGGTTGTCTTTGGCATTCCTGGTGGGGCAAGCATTCCAATTTTCGATGCGATGTTGAAATACCCCATTCATCATGTCCTCACTCGTCACGAACAAGGGGCAGCTCACATGGCGGATGGCTATGCGCGTGCCTCTGGAAAAGTTGGGGTTGCCATGGCAACTTCAGGGCCTGGTGCAACCAATCTGGTTACTGGTATCGCAACCGCCATGATGGATTCGAGTCCCGTAGTATTTATCACTGGGCAAGTCCATTCATACTTAATTGGTGGGGATGCCTTTCAAGAAACAGATGTAACCGGCATCACTCTTCCAATTACAAAGCATAATTATCTCATCACTCGGGCTGATCAAATCGCTCAAGCAGTTTGTGAGGCGTTTTATATTGCCCGCACCGGGAGACCGGGTCCGGTTTTAATTGATATTTGTAAAGATGCTCAAATTGAGAAGGCGGAGTTTGTCTATCCGGACAAAATTGAATTGCCAGGCTATCGGCCCCCGCGTACTGCTCCAGCTCACCTCTTGAAGAAGGCTGCAGAAATGATCTATCAAGCGCGAAGGCCGGTCATTTTAGCTGGACATGGTGTGCTGATTTCTCATGCTTCTGAAGAAGTGCAAAAGCTAGCTCGTAAAACCCAAACCCCGGTGGCGATGACCTTGTTGGGTTTGGGCTCTATGCCTGCTTCGGATCCACTTAGTTTAGGAATGATGGGTATGCATGGGGAAGCATACTGTAATCTTGCCGTTCAAAATTCCGATCTGATCATAGCCTTGGGTATGCGTTTTGATGATCGCGTCACCGGTAATTTGAAAACCTATGCTCCTCATGCAAAGAAAATTCACATTGAAATTGATCCTTCAGAGGTTCATAAAAACGTCGTGGTTGATTTGCCTTTGTTGGGTGACTTGAAGACGGTTTTGAACGATTTGTTAACTTATATAGAGGAGAATCAACATCCCGAATGGATGGCTCAAATAGAGGAATGGCGTTCCGAATCGGACTCACGTAACATTTTATATTGGCCAGATGATGGGAAACTGTACACTGCCCACATTATCCGCAGCATTTGGGAAATCACTGGCGGAGACGCGTTGGTGGCAACCGGCGTCGGGCAGCATCAAATGTGGGCAGCTCAGTATTACTCATTTGAGAGACCCTATCGGTTCATTACATCTGGCGGCACAGGTACGATGGGCTTTGGTGTCCCATCTGGTTTAGGCGCTTGGTTCGCCAATCGCCAAGAGGATGTATGGGTGATTGATGGTGATGGTAGTTTTCAGATGACGCAGGCTGAACTCTCTACCATTGTTCAGGAAGGCGCTAATGTGAAAATCGCCATTATGAATAACCACTTTTTAGGGATGGTGCGGCAGTGGCAGGAATTTTTCTATGATAGCCGATATGCTGGAACACCATTAACTGGACCGAACTTTGTGAAAATTGCTGAAGCACATGGTATTCCGGGTCGGCGGGTGACAACAAGAGCAGAGATTAAACCAGCCTTGGAGTTCGCAAAACAAACCCCTGGCCCAGTCTTGCTCGATTTCTTTGTTGAAAAAGAAGAAGCGGTCTATCCAATGGTGCCAGCCGGGGCTGATTTACATAACATGATCCGTCGTCCGGTTTGGCAATCTCAAGGAACAGCATAGAAAAAGTGAATTAGGAGGATAATCATGCAGCATACAATGATTGCTCTGGTAGAAAACAAACCTGGCGTTTTGAACCGAGTCGCATCCTTGTTCCGCCGGCGTAATTTCAATATTGATTCGTTAAATGTAGGCCAGACGGAAAAGCCGGAAATTTCACGGATG
This sequence comes from Anaerolinea sp., assembly GCA_020722415.1. GTDB lineage: Bacteria > Chloroflexota > Anaerolineae > Anaerolineales > UBA4823 > UBA4823. The sequence goes on along the minus strand of DYKV01000028.1, from coordinate 12,491 downwards.
ACGATTGTGGTGGATAGTGACAGCGCGGATGCCCGCAAAGTAGAAGCAAATTTATATAAACTTGTCAATGTCATTGATGTACAGGATGTAACTGGCCAACCAGCAGTGACGCGCGATCTCGCATTAATTAAGGTGAAGGCAAATCTTGATCAACGGGCGGAGATTGCTAATCTCGCCTCAATATTCCGCGGCCGCATCGTTGATGTGGCGGCTGAATCGGTCATTGTCGAAATCACTGGCACGGAAGATAAGATTGATAGTTTGACTGAATTGCTTCGGCCGTTTGGGATCATTGAAATGGTGCGAACTGGTCAAGTGGCTATGATGCGCGGAAGCTTGGCACCAGTGCGCCATTTACCCGGCGCAGGCTCCAATGGACATCATCACGAAGAATTCGTGAACTAGACAAAGATTGAAAGGATTAATATGGCAAAAATCTATTATGACTCGGATGCAGACCCATCCATTATTCGCAACAAAAAGGTCTCTATTATCGGTTTTGGTTCTCAAGGACATGCTCATGCCTTGAATCTGCGAGATAACGGGGTAACCGTGCGGGTTGGTTTACGACCCGGCGGAAAAAGTTGGAACAAAGCACTTGATGAAGGATTACAAGTTGACTCGGTTGCGGTAGCATCCGAATGGGCGGATGTTATTATGATATTGTTACCTGATACAGAACAACCAAAGGTATATCAACAATCCATTGCCCCGTATCTTGCTCCTGGGAAAACCTTGATGTTTGCCCATGGGTTTAACATCCGCTACGGAACCATCCAGCCGCCCGATTTTGTGGATGTATCAATGGTCGCTCCTAAAGCGCCAGGGCATCGCGTTCGAGAAGTCTTTATGGAAGGAGGGGGAACGCCTTCTTTACTCGCGGTTCATCAAGATTACAGCGGGAAAGCCCACGCCACAGCCCTGTCTTATGCTTATGCACTTGGTGCAACCCGCGCCGGTGTGTTAGAAACCACCTTTGCCGAAGAAACCGAAACCGATTTGTTTGGGGAGCAGGCTGTGCTATGCGGTGGTGTGACCTCTTTGGTTAAAGCAGGCTTTGAAACCTTAGTAGAAGCCGGATACCAACCCGAGATAGCTTATTTTGAGTGCATGCATGAATTAAAGCTGATTGTGGATCTTATGTATCGGGGAGGGATGAATTATATGCGTTATTCGATCTCCGACACCGCTGAAGACGGCGATTATACAGCCGGTCCGCGTTTAATCACCGAAGAAACTCGACACACAATGGCGGAGTTATTGAAGGATATCCAAAGCGGGGCGTACGCGCAAAACTGGATAGAAGAAAACGAAAAAGGGCGTCCTTGGTTCAACGAACGTCGAAAACAAGAACAAAATCACCTTATCGAGCAAGTAGGAGCACGCTTACGACGAATGATGCCCTTTATCCAGCCGGTTGAAATCAAACCGGGAGATTAATCCAATTTGGAAGGAAGCAAACTATGAATACCGCCCTAAACCCAAAATCCGTTCGTATCTTTGACACTACCTTACGGGATGGCGAGCAGTCGCCTGGGGCGAGTCTTACCTCAACTGAAAAGCTGGAAATCGCCCGAGCCTTGGCAAGATTGGGTGTTGATGTGATTGAAGCTGGATTTCCAGCTGCTTCACCCGATGACGCAGCTGGTGTCCGTCAGATTGCTGAACAGGTAGGGAATTCAGCGATGGGTGACGGAGAAATTTCTCGGCGGGTTCCAATTATTTGTGGACTAGCCCGGGCAAATAAAAATGATGTTGATGCGGCTTGGAACGCGGTCCGCTATGCCAGCCACCCGCGCATTCACACCTTTATTGCTACCTCGCCAATCCACATGCGGTATAAGCTGCGCATGGATCCAGAAGAAGTGGTAGAAAGAGTGCGAGACATTGTCTCTTATGCCCGTTCCCTTTGTGAGGATATAGAATTCTCTCCAGAAGACGCGGGTCGGAGTGAGCCGGAGTTTCTCTATCTGGTCCTATCGGAAGCGATCAAGGCTGGAGCAACCACGTTGAATATCCCCGATACAGTAGGATATACCACACCAGATGAATTTTATAAACTGATCAGCGGCATCATCGCCAACACGCCAGGCATCGAAAACGCGATTGTTTCTGTTCATTGCCACAATGACTTGGGGTTAGCCACTGCCAACACGTTAGCTGGCTTACGAGCAGGCGCCCGTCAAGCGGAAGTTACGGTCAATGGGATTGGAGAACGGGCTGGAAACACCTCCTTGGAAGAAGTGGTGATGGCGTTGCATACCCGCCGAGCGATGTTTGGTCTAACTACGGGGATTGATACTACCCAAATCATTCGGGCTAGCCGCTTGGTCTCTACTTACACCGGAATACCCGTTCAGCCTAATAAAGCCGTTGTTGGAGCGAACGCGTTTGCCCATGAAGCCGGTATTCATCAAGACGGGATGCTCAAACATCAAGAGACCTATGAGATTATGCGTCCCGAGACGGTTGGTTTGAGCCGGTCAAAATTAGTTTTAGGGAAACATTCCGGCAGACATGCCCTGCGCGTTCAACTGGAAGAGTTGGGTATTCAACTCACTCAGGCGGAATTAGATCAAGCCTTTGAACGCTACAAAGAATTAGCTGATAAGAAAAAAGTGATTACCGAGGCAGATTTACAAGCTTTATTAGGTGCTCAAACAAACAAAGGTGAAGAATATTACAGCTTGCAGGGGTTGCAAGTATCCTGTGGAACAATGGGGATGCCAACCGCAACCGTCCGACTTAGGGGACCAGATGGAGAGTTACATACCCATGCTGCAGTGGGCACCGGCCCAGTCCATGCCACATATTGCGCTATTGATGCCATCGTAGGTGTGCCAAACACCTTGCTGGAATTCAATGTGCACGCAGTAACTGAAGGAATTGATGCATTAGGCGAGGTGACTGTGCGCTTGCAAGCCAATGACAATCAACTGCCGGAAAGGGCTTCCCCACAAAATGGGCGCACCCATGTGCGCACCTTTGGTGGGTACGGTGCAGATACCGATATCATCGTGGCTGCAGCCAAAGCTTACCTTGTGGCACTGAATAAATTGCTTGCAGTGAGTAATGTCGCTAGAACGAAAGGAGAAGTGGTGGCATGACAAATGTAATGGGAATTGCCAGCAAGTACGGTTTAGAAAACCACGGTTTGCGAAATTTAAATATGGAATATTGGACACTGCCAACCCCAGCGTTAGTGGAGAGAGTAGTGTCTAGAAGAGAAGGGATGCTTGCCCATGAAGGGGCAGTAGTTGTTCGGACGGGCAATTACACCGGCCGAGCGCCAAATGATAAATATATCGTCAATGATCCCCAAACCGCCGAGTTGGTTAATTGGAATAAAATCAATCAGCCGCTCGAGCCGGCCCGCTTTGATCAACTACACCTTCGAATGGCTGCCTATTTCCAAGGACGAGATGTTTTTGTCCAAGACACCAGCGTTGGAGCTCATCCGCGTTATCGAATGCCCATTCGAATTATCACTGAAAGCGCCTGGCATAGTCTATTTGCCCGTAATTTATTCATTCGGCGTTCCCCAGAGGAACTTCCCGACCATGTCCCTCAATTCACGGTTTTACATGCTCCCGGTTTTCGAGCAATTCCCGATTTAGATGGGCTCAATTCAGACATCTTTGTCATCATCAACTTTGCCAAGCGGATGGTCTTGATCGGTGGAACTGGTTACGCAGGCGAAATTAAAAAATCCCTCTTTACTGTGCTAAATTACCTGCTTCCCCAGCAGGATGTACTGCCGATGCATTGTTCAGCAACGGTGGGCGAGAACGGCGATGCCGCTCTATTTTTTGGTTTATCGGGTACTGGAAAGACCACTTTATCGTCTGATCCAACCAGAAAAATGGTCGGGGACGATGAACATGGTTGGGGAGAAGATGGAGTATTTAATTTTGAAGGCGGTTGTTATGCAAAGATAATTCGACTTTCAAAAGAATATGAACCATTGATTTGGTCAGCCACCCGCCACTTCGGTACCGTTTTAGAAAATGTCATGATTGACACCAATAATCGCCGCGTGGATTTTGATAATGATTCCTATACCGAAAACACTCGGGCGGCGTATCCGATTGGTTTCTTGCCTAACACTATTCCAAATGGGGTTTGTGGGCATCCACAAAATGTATTCTTTCTCACTGCCGATGCCTATGGTGTCTTACCACCTATCTCTCGACTAGATCATTCGCAGGCAATTTATTATTTCCTTTCCGGTTACACTTCTAAATTAGCCGGCACTGAAAAAGGGTTAGGAAAGGAACCACAAGCGACTTTCTCAACGTGTTTTGGGGCGCCGTTTATGCCGTTGCATCCAGCTCGTTATGCCCAAATGTTGGCAGAAAAATTACAAAAACATCAATCTAAAGTGTGGCTGGTGAATACCGGATGGACCGGTGGGGGGTATGGTGTAGGAAAAAGAATGCCGCTTCCTTATACTCGAGCGATGGTTTCGGCTGCGATAAATGGTGATTTGGATCATGTCCCGTATCAACGCGTGCCCATCTTCAACTTGGAAGTACCGCAAAGCTGCCCGGATGTGCCTGCTGAAGTATTAAACCCGCGCGACTCTTGGAGCGATCCTAAGGCTTATGATGCGGCAGCCGATCGGCTTGTTCAACAATTTCGTGAAAATTTCCGTCAATTTGAACCATTTGTAGATATGAAAATAGCGATGGTTATGTCAATGCCTTATTGATGCTATTAATGATTGAAGGAGTTAAAGATGAACCCAAGAATAGATGAAAAAGTTCATTATGATCAATTACATGCCATGAATGCCTTTCGTGAGCCATGTTTGTATCCCCGTGGCTGGGATATGAGCGAAGTGCCCTCTCCTAAAAAGGCAAATGCTTCTCGGAATTTGGAGGGTAGTGCAATTTCAAAAGAGGATGAAACCCAAACCAGTGGCTCAAAAGCAGAAATCGCCTTTGACGATTGGCAGTTAAAGTTTCATTATCCCGACGATGAACGTGACCGTCCAGAATATTTTGCTGCGTTTTAATATCTATGTCAAAACCGAAAACGCTATTTGAAAAAATATGGGATAGCCATATTGTAGCTCAGGAACCAGATTCGCCGGCGATTCTCTATATTGACCTTCACTTAATCCATGAGGTTACTTCACCGCAAGCATTTGAAGGATTGCGTCAGCGGGGTCTGAAGGTGCGGCGTCCGGATCGCAGTATCGCGACCATGGATCATTCTATACCTACGCAATCCCTTTCGTTAGAAGGATTGGATGAGTTAGGGGCAAAACAGTTGCAGAAGCTGCGCCAAAACTGTGCAGAGTTTGGCATAAAATTATACGATTTGAATGACCCGCAGAGGGGTATTGTGCATGTCATCGGGCCCGAATTAGGCTACACCCAACCGGGTATGACGATAGTCTGTGGAGATAGCCATACTGCCACGCATGGCGCCTTTGGAGCATTGGCTTTTGGCGTGGGCACTAGTGAGGTGGAGTTGGTGTTGGCTTCCCAATGCCTAATTCAGTATCGTCCAAAAACGTGTCAAGTAGTCTTTGACGGAAAGCTGCCCAAAAGAGTCACTGCTAAGGATATGATCTTAGCCCTCATTGCTCAAGTTGGTGTAGGCGGGGGTACAGGGTACGTTTTTGAATATTGCGGCGATGCAGTAAGGGAACTGAACATGGAGGAGCGGATGACCCTCTGCAATATGTCTATCGAGGCAGGAGCGCGGGCAGGCATGGTGGCGCCCGACGACACGACATTTGCGTACCTGGCGGATAAACCTTTCGCTCCGAAAGGGCATGAGTGGGATAGGATGCTCGAATACTGGCGAAGCTTACCCTCGGATGAGGGTGCGCACTACGACAAAAAGATTGTGGTTGATGTCTCTCAGCTAGAACCAATGGTTACTTATGGTACTAATCCTGGTATGGGCATTCCGATAAGTCAGCCGATCCCCGATCCAGCTTTGGAAAGAGATCCCGATCGACGGACAGCGATGGAAAAGGCATTGAATTATATGGGTTTCCAACCCAACCGCCCGCTTTTGGGACAAGCGGTGGATGTAGTTTTTATTGGTAGCTGCACCAATTCTCGCATGACGGACTTACGACAGGCTGCCTCGTTGATCAAAGGACGAAAAATCGCCAATGGCGTTCGTCTCATTGTCGTACCTGGCTCAGAGAGTGTCCGCCGTCAGGCAGAAGCCGAAGGCCTTGATAAAGTTTTTAAGGAAGCAGGTGGTGAGTGGCGATTTTCCGGTTGCTCGATGTGTATTGCAATGAATGGAGATCAGCTTAAACCCGGCCAAGTTGCGGTTAGCACCAGTAACCGTAACTTTGAAGGCCGCCAAGGAGATGGCGGACGGACTATCTTAGCCAGTCCATTGACGGCGGCTGCCTCTGCCATTACTGGTCAGGTCACTGATCCAAGGAGTATATAAATGCAACCTTTCACGAGTTTGACCTCTGCATTAATTCCCGTTCCATATAATGACATTGATACGGATCAAATAATTCCAGCCCGTTATTTAAAAGTCACCGATAAAAATGGTCTTGCAGAAGGGCTGTTTGCACGTTGGCGTTACCGCGCGGATGGGTCTTTAAACGAAGATTTTCCCTTAAATCAACCCCGTTATCACAACCGCCAGATTTTGTTAGCTGGCGATAATTTTGGTTGTGGTTCCTCACGAGAGCATGCCCCCTGGGCATTAATGGCTTGGAATATCCGAGCTGTCATAAGTACCTCATTCGCTGATATTTTCCGCAATAATGCCTTGAAAAATGGGCTATTACCGGTTCAAGTTGATAAACAAACACACTCGAAGTTATTAGCTCTCACAGAGGAAGAATTAAGCTCGCCACAATCATTTGCCGAAGCTTCTGCAATGCCATGGTCAGTCACAATTGATCTAGCAAATCAAACTTTAATTTTGCCTGATTCTACGAAAGCATTTTTTCCGATCGAATCATTCCATAAGACTTGTTTACTAAAAGGTATTGATTCCTTAGGTTATATTCTAGAATTCTCTGGACAAATCGAATCCTATGAATGGTCTGATCGAGCATACCCATTTGGAGTGAAGAAGTTATGAAATCCACACCATTTCAGCCCGATGTTTTCATTTACGATACTACCCTTCGAGATGGAACGCAACGAGAGGGGATTTCTTATAGTGTGGAAGACAAAATCCGCATAGCAGAACGCCTTGATCGATTTGGGGTGCATTACATCGAGGGTGGTTGGCCTGGTTCAAACCCAAAGGACGCACGCTTTTTTGAGCAGGTGGCAAAAATGAATTTTCAAAACGCCAAAATTGCTGCTTTCGGATCAACAACCCGCAAAGATACCCCTCCAGATCAAGACGCCAACATACAAGCGCTTCTGGAAGCACAGACCCCGGTTGTTACACTGGTGGGAAAAAGCTGGGATTTGCATGTTTATCAGGTTTTAGAAACCACCCTTGAAGAAAACCTGAACATGATTGGGAGCAGTATTGCTTACCTCAAAGAAAAAGGAAAAGAAGTTGTTTATGATGCCGAACATTTCTTTGATGGTTATAAAGCTGATGCTGCCTATGCCTTAGAGACTCTCCGCGCTGCAGAGCGAAATGGCGCAGACGTCATCGTGCTTGCCGATACGAATGGGGGTTGTTTACCTTGGGAGATCGACAGAATTGTGCGGGAGGTAGCTCAACGAATCCATACACCGCTAGGTATTCATTGCCATAATGACAGCGGCTGTGGTGTTGCCAATACATTAGCAGCGGTAAATGCGGGAGTGATCCATGTTCAAGGGACTATCAATGGTTATGGTGAGCGAGTTGGGAATGCGGATCTATGTGCAGTGTTACCCGGTTTACAACTCAAAATGGGAAAGCGCTGTGTCCCGGAAGAAAACCTAGGACGCTTAACCGAGCTTTCGGTTTTTATCTCTGAAGTGGCTAATTTACCCCATGACTATCACCAACCGTATGTTGGCGCCAGCGCATTCACGCATAAAGGTGGTATTCATGTTGCGGCGATGTTAAAAAATGAACAGTCTTATCAACATATCGATCCACATAAAGTGGGCAATCAGCGTCGTTCAGTGGTTTCGGAGCTATCCGGGCGTGGTAATTTAATCGAGAAATCGCAAGAACTGGGTATCCTCATTTCCCCAGATCAAGCTCGCCGTCTATTGAATGAAATAAAAGAGCTAGAAGCCAAAGGCTTTACCTTTGAAGGAGCGGAAGCATCAGTAAACGTCATGCTCAAACGTTACCAGCCCGATTATCAACCACCATTTGAATTGATTGATTTTACTGTTGTGGTTGAAAACCGTCAGGGAAGGGGAATGTTGGCAGAAGCGACTGTGAAGGTGCGAGTTGGCGATCGAATTATTCACACCGCTGCAGAAGGAAATGGGCCAGTCAATGCCCTGGATGCTGCGCTGCGGAAAGCATTGGAGGATGTCTTCCCGGCGATCAAGGAAGTGCGCCTGGATGATTACAAAGTGCGTATCGTGGATAGTGAAAATGGCACTGCTTCCGCGGTGCGGGTGTTGATTGATACGAAAAACGGCACCCGCCGCTGGAGTACTGTTGGGGCAAGTACGAATATTATCGAAGCAAGCTGGCGGGCAATCACCGATAGTTTCGAATATGCATTGGTGAACCCCAAAAAACACCTCGAGGATCAAGTCTAAAATGAATGCAAACATTGCCTGCTTACCCGGTGACGGGATTGGACCAGAGGTTGTAGACGCAGCTAAAGTGGTTTTAGATGCTGTCGGAGATGCTTTTGGTCATCAATTTATTTTGCAAAATTACCCAATTGGCGGAGGTGCGATTGACCTTTATGGGAATGCCTTACCTGATTTTACTCTCGAGGCTTGTCTCGACGCTGATGCAGTTCTCTTAGGTGCGGTTGGCGGACCAAAATGGGATTCCCCCGATGCTTTGGTTAGACCTGAACAAGGTCTCCTGGCGATCCGCAAAGGATTGAATTTATTTGCTAACCTGCGCCCGGTTAAACCGCACGCAAAGTTGTTATCAGCTTCGCCACTTAAATCTGAAAAGTTGATTGGAGTGGATTTAATTTTCGTGCGCGAATTAACGTCTGGCATTTACTTTGGAACCCCAAAGGAACGCCGCAATATCAATGGAGAAGAGATGGCGGTGGATACAATGAGTTACACCACTGGTGAGATACAGCGGGTTAGTCGGTTGGCGTTTGAACTCGCCCGCCAGCGTCGCAAGAAAGTAACCTCGATTGATAAAGCCAATGTCCTTGAAAGCTCTCGCTTGTGGCGCAAAGTGGTTAGCCAAGTAGGTTCCGAGTATCCAGATGTGGCTTTAGAGCATATTCTGGTGGATGCTGCGGCGATGTATTTGTTAAGTAAACCAGCCAGTTTTGATGTGCTGGTTACTGAGAATATGTTTGGGGATATCTTAACCGATGAAGCATCAGTACTGACCGGTTCAATGGGCAATTTACCCTCAGCATCTATAGGGGATGGATTGAATAAATTTGGCAAACCGCGCGGTTTATACGAGCCAATCCACGGATCTGCGCCTGATATTGCCGGGAAAGGGGTTGCTAACCCAATTGGAACAGTCCTTTCGGCCGCGCTGATGCTACGCTATTCTTTTGGTCTGGAAAATGAGGCATTGCTTATCGAGAAAGCGGTTAGCCAGGCGATTGAGCAAGGCGCTTTGACTGCGGATTTGGGCGGAAATTACACAACATCGGCGATGATCCAGGCGATTTTACAACAGTTTTCGGAGAGTATCTCCGCTTACGAATAAATCTATCTTATGTGGAATCTTTCAAAGGAGGTTTACCTATGAATGTTATGTCTAAATATATCTGGATGAATGGCAGGCTGGAGGAATATGAGAAGGCAACCTTGCACTTTCTCACCCCGGCTTTGCACTATGGTGTGGGGGTTTTTGAGGGGATTCGCTCTTATTCTACCGCCGATGGGCCAGCTGTCTTCCGTCTGAAAGAACATATCCATCGTCTGGTTCAATCAGCCCAAATTTTAGGATTTCGAGAATTACCTTATAGTGAAGACGAACTAGCCAACGCGGTGCGGGTCACAGTTGCCGCAAATGGTTTTGATGAGTGCTATATTCGCCCGCTGATTTATCTTGACGATGGTGGTTGGAATTTAAGTGTTGATAATGGCAAAGCCAGTGTAGGAATCGCCGTCTGGGAATGGAACCATTATCTTGGAGATGAAGCCTTGGAGAAGGGTATCCGTGCAAATATTTCTTCATTTACACGCCACCATCCTAATGTGATGATGACTAAGGCGAAGATTACCGGGAACTATGCCAACAGCGTTCTGGCAAAAACCGAATCAGTCCGTTTGGGTTTTGATGAAGCCATCATGCTTGATCCGCAAGGGTATGTTGCTGAATGTACCGGCGAAAACATCTTTTTAGTCCGCAACAACAAGGTCTATACCACACCGACAGCTGAAATACTGGAGGGGATAACCCGAGACACGATCAAAGTGATCTGCCGCGATTTGGGCTATGAGGTCATAGAGCAACCGATCTCCCGCGATCAACTATATATTGCTGACGAGGTATTTGTCAGCGGAACTGCTGCTGAATGTATTGCATTGACCGAAATTGATTTTCGAATCATCGGTAGCGGCCGAATGGGACCGGTAACGCGAGCTATTCAAAGCGCCTTCCACAACGCGGTAAGGGGTTTGAATCCTCATTCAAAAGAATGGTTAGATGTCGTAAGCATTCCTGTAGAAAACCTTTTCCATGTCTCTCAAGAACAAACCCTAAAATAATTACAATCAAATTGCATGTGATTAAATCGCTTCTAAACCTGCGCACTTCTATTGAAATGCGCAGGTCTGATTTATGCTTCATAGAGATTAACTAAAATCCTCTGTTTCATTCTCAACAGCGCATCCATTTTGTGGTATGATGCTTTTTTGGAGAGTTAGCATGGAAGATAAAATTACGATTATTGAGGGTCCTCCTCCTACATTTGAGCTAGCGCCTGATGCTTGGGTTATGGGTCTTAATGAAGGGCCTAGCCAGGCAGCGATGGTAATGACCCGTTTGCGCACATTTAATGGACCGGCTTTGGTTGAGCGCTGTTATAACGCCTGGCGGAATAACAAAACCATCCGGCTCGAATATCGCCTACCGGATGGATTACAACAAGAAACACCCATCATAGCAGCCCGCTCTGTAGAAGTAGAGGAAGGACAATTGTTGATTTTATGGTTGCGGATCCCAGCCGAGGATGCGGAGTTAGAGATCGGATTTGATGATAACAATGAAGAGAACGAGTGAGATCCCAAATCGAGCGGTTATTTTCGAATCCATCCTTACTACAGCTAGGGGAGAAATTTAGTTGTAAAGGCAGCATCCACTGGGATAGCTTTGGGCAAAGCTTGATACTGCAACAACATATCTTCCAGTGCTTGCCATTGTTCTTTTGATTGCCAGCCTATCCCGTGGGAATTTTGGGCATCCATTAATTCGCTCAATAACATAAAGTGCATGTGCTCTGGGTCTGTTTCGGGACCGGCGTATTTCATGACGACTTGAACCGCTTCATCTGGATGATCGGCGGCATATTGAATTCCTTGAAGAGCGGCTTTGATGAAATGGCTTAATACTTCTGGATGTTGTGAAATGAAATCTTGGCTGGTGACATAAGTCAATCCCAAAGTCGGAACACCATAATCAGCCGCATCCCATAGATCGAGAGAATACCCCCATTTCTGAAGCAAATACGGTTCATTGGATTTGAACAACGGATAAACGTCAACTTTACCCTCGCTGAGTATACGCGGATCAAAGCCAACATTGACTAAATGTATTTTGTTTATATCCGCATTAGCTACCGCTAGTAAGGCATATAGATCGGGTGGAGGAGTGCCTTTGTAACCAACCAGCTTGCCTTCCCAATCCTTAGGGGTTTTCATCCCCTGATCTGCCAAAGCGGCAAATGCCTGCTGACCCCGTTGTCCAATTAGAGCTATCGAAACGACAGGTAAGCCTGGTTCTGCCCGCCGTTGTAAAACTGTTGCGGCATCCATAGTCGTCACTTGTATCTTTCCCGCCGTTAATAATTGAACATGTTCGCCTTTGCCGGGCGAGTGCTCGATGGTTACATCCAATCCTTCTTGGGTGAAGAAACCTTTTTCTTTGGCTAAATATACACCCACGAAGGGAAGGTTTGCCTGCGGTTTATAACCAGCCATAAAAGTCATAGCAATTAACGGTGGCTGTGTGGGTGCGATAGCGCTGGTGGCTGGGCTACAGCCGATCAACAAAAGGGCGAAAATTAAGAGTAAGATAGAATTGCGCATAGAAATCTCCTTTGAAAATATTTTGGCTCCGATGAGCCATTTTTATCTGCCGATGATTAGCATTCGCTCTTCAACAACTCCTTTGTTTATAGCGTTAAATCGGATTATCTATCCAAGATTATTTGAATTGGGATAAATCTCCGTTTGTTAAAAAAATTTGTTGAATATGAGTCT
>DYKV01000347.1 GCA_020722415.1 Anaerolinea sp. | reverse complement strand
CCGATCCGCCCCGATCGTAAGCCGAAGCTCATGGGGAACCTTCGTGGTGTCAAGGATCTGCCCCGTAATCATCCACCTGCCTGCCGGTAGGCACGGCGGCTCCTCAAGTCCAAGACCCAAACTGATGATATCCCGGCTGTTCATGACTTTCCTCCGTTTCGAGTGGATTGGAGTTAATTGATAGCTCCAATCCACTCGAAACGTCGAGGAGCCTTCGTTATACCGTGTCGAAAATGGTACGTAATTTGCAAGATCTGTCGTATAAAAAGCTTCCTGAAGGAAAACAGGTCCAAAAGATGATATTTGCTTGAATATTAAGGGCGTTAGCCACTTTTGGTGGCGGAACATCCGATATATTGAGCATATTTTTTAATAGTTCTAAATATTCTGTAAAAAAGTTAATATTTTAATAAATCTTTGAACAAGTTACGTAACAATAAGGAGGTAATTATGAACATTTTATTTAAACTTTGTTTCTGCTTGGTTTGTTTTTTTAATTATTCTTTTGCCTATTCAGCTGAGTATTATGTGGCGCCTAATGGTAATTCAACATGGAATGCTTGTGTCAACATTGCGACTCCTTGTTCTCCTCAAACAGCTATGGCAAATGCCGTAGCCGGAGACATTGTCTATTTTAGAGGTGGTACTTATGAATTGGCGCAACCATCAGATTCTACTTTTTATTGGACGAATGGTGTTCTGAACCCATCACATTCTGGCACGGCGGATTTACCCATTGTCTTCATGGCGTATCCTGGCGAAAAACCTATTATGAATGTTGGATCACTTTCTAGTCGGTATAGTGGAATAGCATTTGGCTTGAATGATCATGAGTATATAATTTATGACGGCTTTAAATTGATAGCTGATGGTGGTGTAAAGGCTGGCGGTATTAAGCTTCAATCAACAAATTCATCAACTAGATTGCGCGGTAATGTCGTGCGTAATTGTGAATTTGATGGTGGTTCTACTATTATATCATCGAATGACAATTGGGAGGGATTGCGAATCGAGGATACAGTTGGTACATTGGTCGAGAATTGTATTTTTTATAATTTTCGCCATGTTACTAATTGGCATAATACTAGTGCTATTAAAATGTATCATAATAATGATGTAACTATTAGAAATTGTGAAGTATATCAAAGTTCGACAGGAATATATTTTAAATCTGACACAGACAATTCATGGTGCTATAATAATTATATCCACAATTGTGATCAAGGTATTTTTGTTGCTACATATCTTGCTATGTCAAGTGATAGCTTGTCTTTTTACAATAATGTAATTGCGGATTGTGGTTATGCTTGTTTTGTAGTAGATAGTGAGGAGGAGAGCACTGCAAATGATTTAAAGATTTATAATAATACATTTTATGGATGTGCTGATATGGGGGTGAAAACGGGGCAAAATGTTTTTGGACATGGGGCAGAAATTTACAATAATATTTTCCCCGCCATGGGTACAGGCTCTTCATTAGTGACAGGATATACGAGAACTACGGTCGCAGGTAATTTGAAGGCAGTAGATCACAATCAATGGATAACGAAATTTAAAATTATTACAAAGGCAAAGGGTTACCATACATATACTGATTTGTCTTCTTGGCAAGGTTCGAGCGAGTTAGAGGATGGTGGGGCTCCGGGTTTTGGTTCTTTAGCTTCAGACCCTATGTTTGAGAATATCTCCGGTAAAATGAATCAATTGAATGACTTCCGTTTAGTTCGAAATTCACAATGTATAGGGTCCGGCCGTGGTGGAGTAGATATGGGAGCTGATATTGATTTGGTTGGAGTAAATCGAGATGGGCAGATATCGCCTCCGCCTTCGCCCCCCCCTGCTGCTGTACAGGATTTTATGTCAATAAAATAGGAAGTAATAACTGATCGGACTGCAAAAAGTCTCCGCTCAAAAAATGCAATACAAAAAAGTATCAGTAATATATCTATTTCGCATAAGAAACATATATAGCTATCAGCTCGTGGCCTTCAAAAAAGGACTTTTTTCAGCGAGATCATAACTGAAATCAGCTGATAGCATGTAACTGCTATGGACATAACCAATTTGGTTATGCCCATAGCAGTTACGCTTGTATGTTCCGGTTCGTTTGATCATATTCCTCTGAGGAGTTATCCTCTCTTGCTTGCCAGAATGTTTTTTGCGAAACTCATGGAGGAGGTAAAGGAGGGCGGGAAATGGGCATGATCCAGCTTCACAAGATGGCGCGGACCACCCCGGTCATCCGGAAAGAGATCCGGGAGGCTACCCTTTCCGAAAGGGAACTCGCAAGGAAATATAACATCACAAGAGATACCGTCAGGAAATGGAAATACCGGGAGTAGCAGGTCGATCGCCCCTACCGGCCAAACAAGATGAATACCACCCTCAGTCCCGTCCAGGAGGAGATCGTCGTGGAGCTGAGGAAAAGCCTTTTCCTTTCCGTGGACGATCTTTTGGTGGTAACAAGGGAGTTCATCAATCCCAATGCCTCACGATCCGGGCTTTACCGGTGCCTCAAGCGCCATGGGGTATCGAATCTCGAGGTACTTCTTCCCGAGGAGGAAAAGACAGCCAGGAAGACCTTCAAGGACTACAAGCCCGGATTCGTCCATGTGGACGTGAAGTATCTGCCCAGGATGCCCGACGAGGAGCGGCACGGC
>DYKV01000346.1 GCA_020722415.1 Anaerolinea sp. | reverse complement strand
ACTAACTATGTTTTTTTATTTATATTGTTTTACCTTTTTAGAGTGAACTCATGAAATATTTGTCAATATCAATACACTTCATAGTTTCAGTGATAATTGGATTGTCAGTAATACCGGTTGCATTCGGTCAGCCACGAAACATAGAGTTGTTCACTAAATCATGGTATTTTCATTTTGGCGAGGTTCGGGATGGGCAAGATCCTTTTTATGATGATTCTAACTGGAAATTAATTAATCTTCCCCACGACTGGAGTATTGAAGGACTTGCCCAATCCGAAACGAAAGTCGAGGACGCACCGGAGTTCTATGTCGTAAAGGGAGAGTGGAAATTTAACAAGGGCGATAACTTGGATTGGAAAAACCCCGATATAGATGATAGTTCCTGGCAGATTGTAAACCTTCCTTCGACATGGGAACAGCATTCAAATTATACGCAAGATAATGTGTATGGATGGTACCGCCGCGAAGTGGATATCCCTGCAGAATTAATCGGAAAGGATATTTATATCAACCTCGGTAAAATTGATGATGTGGATGAGACCTATTTTAACGGTGTGAAAGTGGGAAGTATGGGTTCATTCCCACCTAATTACATCACTGCATGGGATGCTGTTAGACATTATAAAATTCCACATGAAATTATTCACTATGGAGGTAAAAATCTCATTGCTGTTCGTGTGTTCGACGGAATTATAGCTGGCGGTATTTATGAGGATGGTGTAAAAATTGCCGAGGGCATTTTCGAATCAACCTGTCCGGGCGGAAGCGGCGCGGGTTATGTTAACGCAGGAATTGGTTGGTACAGGAAAACGTTCAATCTTCCTCCGAACATTCAAGGCAAGCGTGTGTTCATTGAATTCGACGGTGTGTACATGAACAGCGATGTCTGGATCAATGGTATTCACCTTGGTAATCGACCTTACGGCTATTCCAGCTTTCAGTATGAACTCACTCCCCATCTAAAATTTGGTCAAGAAAAAAATGTTTTAGCAGTACGTGTCAATGTACAGCAACCTTGCTCACGCTGGTATTCAGGCGCTGGAATTTACAGGAATGTCCGTTTGGTAATCACTCATCCTGTTCACATTGCGCAATGGGGAACGTATGTGACTACACCGGAAGTTTCTAAAAACAGTGCAACCGTTCGTGTACAAACAAAAATTCAAAATCAATCAACATCTTCTCAACAAGTTACACTCGAAACCATTATTACAGATCCATCCGACCGAAAATGCAATAGTACACGCACTGTTAAAAATATAGAAGCGGGTAACACAGGTATTTTCGAACAGACTCTTGAACTTTCAAAACCAAAATTATGGTCAATAGAAGTACCCAATCTTTACTCTGTCAAATCCATTGTTTATGTGAACAATTCTGTTGTTGATACTTTCAACACACCTTTTGGTATTCGAACATTTGAATTTACCATAGACAAAGGATTTTTCTTAAATGGCAAACATGTTCCCATTAAAGGTGTATGTCTCCATCACGATCTTGGATGCCTTGGGTCTGCAGTCAACAAACGGGCAATTGAGCGTCAACTGGAAGTTATGAAAAGCATGGGTTGCAATGCCATCCGCACAAGCCATAATCCTCCTGCACCTGAATTGCTGGACTTGTGCGACAGGATGGGCTTTCTAGTGATGGATGAGGCTTTCGACGAATGGAAACGGGGCAAAACAATGTATGGGTATGGTCGGTTTTTTGACGAATGGTCCGAAAGAGATTTGAGAGACATGATTCGTCGCGACAGGAATCATCCCAGCATTATTCTTTGGAGCATCGGCAATGAAATTCCGGAACAAGACGATGTCAATGCTTATGAAAAAGCGAAGCGACTTGCAGATATCTGCCGTGAAGAAGACCCAACTCGTCCTGTCACTTCTGCATGCAATAATCCGGGAATTGCCACCAAAAGTGGTTTTGCAAAACCGCTCGATGTGTTAGGCATTAATTATAACATTCAGTTTTATCAAACACTCAAAGGAAAAGCAAAATTAATTGCTTCTGAAACTGCTTCCACTGTCAGTACCCGTGGAGAATATAACCTGGTCCAAGATGGAGATACACTTAAGATTGTAAAAGAGTTGAACAATCAGTGCACTTCGTACGACATTGCGGTTCCTAATTGGGCAAATAGAGCAGAAACTGTCCTCAAGGCAATCAAAAATTCACCGTGGGTTGCAGGTGAATTCGTATGGACAGGTTTTGATTACATTGGCGAGCCAACACCTTTTGGCTGGCCGTCGGTCAGTTCTTATTTCGGCATTGTGGATCGATGCGGATTTCCAAAAGATCGTTATTACCTTTATCAAAGTCAGTGGACAGGGAAACCCATGGTGCACATTCTTCCTCACTGGAATTGGCAGGGTTTCGAGGGAAAGGAGATCCCCGTCTGGTGTTACAGCAATTGTGAATCAGTGGAATTGTTTTTAAACGGAAAATCACTCGGCGAAAAGAAATTCTCTGAGACAGATGATTTACATTTGGAATGGAAAGTTCCATATGCTCCGGGAAAGTTAAAAGCTGTTGCAAAAAATAATGGGAAGATAGTGAGCATTGATGAAGTAGAAACCGCGGGTGCTCTTGCCAAAATCATCCTGACCCCAGATCGAACCGAAATCAGTGCCGATGGTAAGGATCTTTCGTTTGTTAAAGT
>DYKV01000345.1 GCA_020722415.1 Anaerolinea sp. | reverse complement strand
TCTGGCGTGTGCGTTAGCGCGGGCCCCCACTTGTGGGGGATAGCGGAAAATAGGAAATAAGTTTTCATTCTTCAGGAGTCATTCATCATGGAAAATTATCAAGAGTATTATGCCGGGAAAACCGTTTTGATTACCGGCGGTGCAGGTGCAATTGGTTCAAACCTGACGCGCACGATTGCCAGTTTGGGCGCGCAGCGTGTAATTGTGTTAGATGATATGTCGGCGGCATATCTATGGAATATTCCTTCCTTACCGAACGTACTATTTGTCAAAGGTTCTGTCACCGATGAAATTGCATTAAAGCGTGTGTTTAGCCTGCGTCCGCAGGTGGTGTACCATTTAGCGGCATTCTTTGCTAACCAAAACTCGGTAGATTACCCCGAAAAAGACCTGCACACCAACGGCTTAGGCACATTGTTGATGCTGCAATATGCCCAAATGAATGGAATTGAACGCTTTGTATATGCGTCTTCAGGTTGCTCAATCTATGGTTCGGCTGCGCCGCTGCCGCTCAAAGAAGAGTTTATGTCCATGCACTTGACCACCCCGTATCAAATTACAAAAATGCTGGGTGAACTGTATGCCAACTTCTTCTGGCATCATTACAATTTACCGGTCGTTAAAACGCGTTTCTTCAACTCGTATGGTCCGGGCGAAGTGCCGGGTCAGTACCGCAATGTAATTCCCAATTTCATCTTTTGGGCGCTTTCTGGTTTGCCGTTGCCCTTCACCGGTACAGGCGGTGAAACACGCGACTTTACCTATGTCATGGACATTGTGGATGCGTTATTGCGCGCTGGTTATTTTGAACAAGCCATTGGGCAAGAAATGAACATTGCTTCGGGTAAAGAAATCAACATTCTTGAAATGGCAGAGCGTATTAATGAACTAACAGGCAACAAAGCCGGTATCAAACGCGCCCCGCCGCGTGTTTGGGACACCAAAAAACGCTTGCTGGCGTGTATTGACCGCGCCGATGAAATTTTGGGTTATAAGCCCAAAATGAAATTTGAAGAGGGTTTGGATACGACCATTCAATGGTTCAAAGACAATTGGGATGCTATTCAGCGCGATGCTGAATTTCCGCCTGGATCTTCTTCTGCTGTGAGTGGCATGGTTGTGAAAAAATAAATGCGTATTTTGTTGATAGCCTCTCACTATGCGCCGGATGGTGGTCCGGCAGCACCTTTGTTCACGATGTTGTGTGAAGGTTTGGCGCGGCGCGGGCATGATGTCACTGTGCTAACCGCTGTGCCGCACTACCCCTCAGGGCAAGTGCCGGACACATTTCACACCAAAGGCGTCAAAGAAAGCGTTGAAAATGGCGTGCGCGTCTTACGGGTCGGCCTGCCCTCGGTAGACCGCGCTCGCCTGAGTAAGCGGTTTTACCAATTTTTGGCCTACCAATGGAATGCCTTTCGCTTTGGACCAAAAGAAGCGTTCGATGTCATCATGACGCACACCCCCGCTATGGAAATCTGGCTGCCGTTTGTGCGCTATGTGGTTTGGAAACGGAAACCTTTCGTTTACTCGATTCATGATGTTTACCCGGAGGTGGGCATCCGCCTCGGGTTTTTCCGTAATCCAATCGTAATCAGGATGGTAGAGGCGCTGGAGAATCACTGTTTGAAACACGCCCAGCGCGTTCGGGTTTTATCCAGATCATTCATAGATGGGCTGCTGAAGAAAGGGATTCCGGCAGATAAAATCGAACTGGTCTACGATTGGGTCGAAACGGACGCCATCAAGCCCCTGCCGCGTCAAAACGCATTCTCAACCGATCACGGATTGAATAATAAGTATGTAATCTTATATGCTGGCAATATTGGCCTGGTGCAGGCGCTCGAAAAAACGGTGGAAGCCGCCGATTTATTGAAAGATGATCCTGAAATTTTGTTCGTTTTTGTGGGCGATGGGGCCGGAAAAGCACTCCTTTTGGAAAAAGTGCAGGCCTTGGGCTTGCAGAATGTGCGCTTTATCGGGTATCAGCCGCGTGAGCTGATGCCCGAAATTTTTGCAAGCGCTGATGCTTCCCTGGTGAGCCTGAAAAAAGGCACCAGTTTTGGCGCGTTACCTTCGAAAACTTTTTCGATCCTTTCCAGCGGGCGGCCCGTAATCGCCTGCGTAGATGAAGGCAGCGATGCCTGGGATTTGGTTGAAAAGGCGCAAGCGGGCATTTGCGTGCCGCCCGAAGACCCGGTTGCCCTGGCAGAAGCCATCCTCGAACTGAAAACCACCGCAGGCAAAAGCAAAGAACTGGGGACGAATGGCCGGAACTATGTGGTCCAATATCACTCCCCCCAATATGCCGCTGAAGCTTTTGAGAAAATCTACCAGGAGGCCATTATTGCGCATCCTAATAAATAATAAGGAGGCCACGACAAAAAATGAGAGACAAACTTGTTGTACTAACGAATGGCAATCTATTTGCACGCCTGATTCTAGATAAGCTTTTCAACGAAAGTCCAGATCAAATTTCTGGAGTCCTGATTGTTACTGGCGACTACAAAGCCAGAACTGCTTTTAACTTTAGTTTCCGGTAACTGAAAATACTCCAAAATTGGATTGGAGCAGTTTGAACCTGAAAAATTTTTTGGAAAAGCTCAAAAAGATGCCAGTTCAGGTCAATACAGGCTGTTTTGAGCGTCTGTGACCGAGAATACCCTTGGGT
>DYKV01000344.1 GCA_020722415.1 Anaerolinea sp. | reverse complement strand
AATGAAAGCCGAATTAATATAAAATTGCTATCGAACATAATCTTGCTGGCTGGTTTATTTTCGGTGTGCGATTCGAATTATGGGTATAGTAAAATATTCCCGAAAAGAACACATAAAATCTATGAAAATACTTGCCATTAGCGATACAGTAATCGAGGGGTTATATTCGGGAGGGGTGACACAACGCTTTGCCGGGACAGAGTTGGTTATTAGTTGCGGAGATTTGCCTTATGCTTATCCTGAGTATTTGTTGAGCATGTTGAATGCCGCCTTGTTTTATGTGCGCGGTAACCATGATGTCTCTGTACAGAATTGGCAGGTACCCCAGCCTGGACCGCTCGGCGGATTTGACCTGCATAAGAAGATCACCCGATTTAATGGTTTGCTTTTAGCCGGCATTGAGGGCAGTCTCCGTTATCGGGATGGTCCATTCATGTATTCGCAGAATGAAATGTGGATGAATGTGTTTGAGTTAATTCCCGGTTTGATAGTAAATCGTATGCGATATGGACGGTTTTTAGATATCTTCGTCACCCATGCACCACCATTTGGCATTCATGATGAAATAGATTTACCCCACCAAGGGATTAAAGCATTCACTTGGTTTGATCGTGTGTTTTCCCCAAAATTTCATCTACATGGACATATCCACATTTATAATCACAATGTAAAAAGGGAAACTGTCTTCGATGGAACGCGAATTATCAATTGTTATGGTTACCAGGAAATCACGGTGTAAAGGAAACAAATCTACGCGGGAATAATTATCGACAAATCAATAAGGGGATAGTTGTTGCTCTTAAGATCTCATCTACCACTGACCCAACCATTATTTCGATAAGTGGGTTATAGCCATACCCTCCAATAATGATAAAATCACAATTGTACTTTTCAGCGGTTGATAGGATCGCACTAGATACCGGGGCTGTACCATTAATGTATTCCGCCTGAATTTTTCGGAAGGTGAGGTGTTTTTTCACAATCGCCAAATTGCGTTCGGTTTGATTGCGCTTATCTTCCACAGACAAAACGGTTAATTGGATATTCCATTTTTGAGCCAAATAAATTGCCATAAAGAGCGCTTCAGCGGATTTTGGACCGCTAGCATAAGCTAATAGGGCTTTTGAGAGCGGAGATGTTTTTTGGGGTACCGCCAAAATCGGACGCGGACATCTTTGCACCAATTCATGAAATCCCGATGTCAATCGATCCAGGGGGAGAGGGCCAGGGGGAAACCGAAGATTTACAACCACCATATCAATATAACGAGAGCGATTACAAATCGCATCAGCAATATTCCCTTGAGTGATGACTAAGTCATGTGGTATGGAGGTGCCATCCATTATTTGTTCGTAGGCAGCTTGAAGCTGTTCGCTATTTGCGGTATTGCTTCCGTGGCTTGTTAGATGAATTGCGTGGATGGAGGCGTTTTCCTTTTCTGCGATTTGTTTGGCTTGTTGAATTGCTAACCATCCGCCTTGTTCTCCATCAATCGGGACCAAGATGTCTTGAATGAGCGCATTTTTGGGGAAAATGGCGGATGCCATTTGCCGCCATTCCCCAGGTGGTGGTCCCGCTGAAAATTTACCCTTCAATAGAACCATGTCTATTTTGTTGAAAATCTTTGACCACCAATTTTGAAATTCTTGCGGAAGATTTTCAACGAGGGAAATTATCGCCCGTTCAGAACCGACTTGCCAGCCTAATCTTTTTTTCAGTTCTGCCTGGTTTTCCGATATAAATAAATAAAGGTCAGTGACCGTACGATCTGGGTAACTCCTTAATATTCCTAATTCCTCGATCTTTTTGGCGATGGTCAGGTAATAATTTCTATACCAATCGAGAGCTGCTTCTGCAAACGTAATTTCCCTTTTTTGTTCTATGCCCATGAAATAACGGTGGACAGAGATATGTTCTTCCAGGATCGCATATTGCCCTGGAATGGTAACAGAAAGATCGAGGTCTGCAACTGCGCTATCTAGATGCGTTTTTTCGAGGAAGTGATAATACTCTTCAGAGATGATCAAACTGTCTGGGGTGATATCGGATGATAAAGGAACCCGAGTTTGCACTTCAGTAACGTAGGCTTGAATATAGATTATGCCTAATTGACGAGCTACTGAAACGCGATGATTGCCATCTTTCACAAAATAGGCATCGCCTATTTTGTAAACCTCAATAGGGGGTAGACCCTTAACTCCACCGATAGCCGCAAGAACTCGTGCCCAGCGGTCTTTAATCGAATCTTTTTTGGGAAGAAAATCGCGGGTAAAGTCATTGTACCGACCGCAGCTTCCCACAATAGATGCAATCGGTATCTCTTTTAGCCCCCGATCAATGGCGCCTTGCGCATGCAGTCGTTTTCGAACTTCATCGTAATTCAATAGTTGGGTGGATTCACCACGGATACGAGCAATGATTTCTTGTAATTGAGCTCTATTGCGGGCGCGGTAAAATTCGTTTATTGCTGCTGAAAAATTACTGAATTCATCATCCATCGGCGCTAATTTTACACGAATAATGACAATTCTCAATTGCCCTTTTTGAGCCCAATTTAAGTCAGTTAATATTATGTCTATTGAGATGTTCTGCAAAGATACCAAGATGGATGAACGATCTTCGAAGTATAGTCCAAGATATTTGCGACTTATTGCCCATCTCAAAATAGAAGGACTTGGAGTAGAATTGTTGATGTGAG
>DYKV01000343.1 GCA_020722415.1 Anaerolinea sp. | reverse complement strand
GTCATTTCGAAGGAGCGGAAGCGACTGAGAAATCTTAGCCAACAGTTTAAGGTTTTTCGCTTTCGCTACTCATAACATAATTATGAAACCTCAAAAATGGGCTCTAACGGACCAGTTGGTGCCGGTCTTGCCTGCATAGAGGTATGATTACATTGTACAATGTTATTTCATCTTCGAATGCTGCCTTTCAGCGGTATAGCATAATCTCGAAACAACAACACCTGAGTAGTTACCAAATTTATACCCTTACCGATAAGATAGGTCTTTCAAGGTCTTATAACTAATCGTTTTATGCCCTGTACACTAATTGATAATATTGGTACAAAGCATTGAAATGCAGGCATAAATGTACTATAATATTATTATTAGCCCTGTTTTGAATTTTAGATAAACCAGCCAGAAAGGTTTTTAAAAAAGGATAGTCTGATTAATTTTCCAGAAATAGAATTAAGAAAAGAAAAAAGAAATAAGGTGATAAATGGACGAACGGCAATTTAGAAGAATCCGAAAGCGCATACGGCGGGGATGGGAACAATTGCCAGGCGCACCGCCCAAGCTAATCAATCCCTGGCTGGATACCGTACAAGACTTGAATGCCAACATAGATGTAGGGACACGGCTCCGCGAAGTCAGGCAGGCGCAAGGTTATTCGCTGCGCAGTCTAGCAGAGAAGAGCGGTTTAAATGTCAATACCTTATGCCTGATCGAGAATAACAAGACCTCGCCGAGTGTCAGCACTTTACAACAGCTAGCCCAGGCGCTTCATGTACCGATTACCGCGTTTTTTGAATCCATTCAAGAGCCGAGGACTGTGGTTTACCAGAAATCAGGGCAAAGACCACAGGCGCGATTCAACCGAGGCGGGTTAGAAGATTTAGGTAATGGGCTCACTTTGGCTGGGGGACAACCCTTCCTCGTATTCCTGGAAGCTGGTGCAAATAGCGGTAAAACACCGATTGTGCATACTGGTCAAGAATTTGTCTATTGTTTAGAGGGCAGTTTGGAGTATCGCATTGGGGAGGATACGTATCTTCTCGAACCTGGCGACAGCCTGCTATTTGAAGCGCACATCCCCCACCAATGGGGAAATACAGGAGAAGGGATCATGCGCTCAATTTTGATCATTTGCCCGAGCGATGAGGCAGATCGGGCAACTGAGCAGCATTTTCTCATTGAGGATGCATTTATTAATAACATGACCAAGTAAGAAAAAATGGAGGTTGAAATGATAAATTGGAATCCAAAATTTGGCCGAGGGCGCGGACAAGGAGCTCCGAGCGGACAGGGAAGAGGACGGGGTGGCGGAAATAAACCCGGCTCTGGACCAGGAGGGTTTTGTGTTTGTCCGAAGTGCGGAGAGCGAGTAACCCACACTACCGGTAAACCGTGCTACGAAATGACCTGTCCAAAATGTGGAACGAAGATGGTAAAGGAATAATGATGAGCGCGATCTTTGGTCCTGTTCCGTCTCGTCGCCTTGGACAATCTTTAGGGATTGATCCGATACCAGCAAAAACCTGTAATTGGAATTGTGTTTACTGTCAATTAGGGCGGACTGTGCCGCTAATAAATGAACGAAGAGAGTACATTCCGCGGGATGAGATCTTGGCAGAGCTAAGTGCAACTTTAGAGGCGCATCAACCAGGTGAGATTGATTGGATCACTTTTGTCGGATCTGGAGAACCTACCCTGCATTCTGGCATCGGTTGGCTTATCCGGGAAATAAAAAAGATAACTACCATACCGTTGGCGGTCATCACCAATGGCTCATTGCTGTATTTGCCCGAAGTGCGCCAAGATTTACTGGCTGCGGATGCGGTTTTGCCCACGCTAGATGCAGGTAATGCCCAGCTTTACCGCAAGATCAACCGTCCCTGGCCAGAGTTAACTTTTGAGCGATTAATCGAGGGATTAAAAAGTTTTCGCCTGGAGTACAAAGGGAAGCTGTGGGTTGAGGTCATGTTGGTGGAGGGGTTGAATGATAGTTCGCAAGCGTTAACAGAGATCGCGATGGTATTAAAAGAAATTCACCCTGACCAGGTGCATATTAATTTACCCACTCGCCCGCCAGCCGAAGAATGGGTCAGACCGCCTAGCCAAGCCGCGGTGTTACGGGCAATCTCTATTTTAGGTGAAATTGCCCATCCGGTTTCACCGGCTGATGGTAATTTTGATTTAAGCGGTCGGGCAAGTATACAAGATGCAGTTATGGATATCCTAACCCGTCATCCGGTGGAAGAAAAAATTTTACGGCAGACGATTGACCAATATACTGACGGGCAGGCAGATCAGGTGCTGGAGAATCTCCTGCAAAGCGGACAAGCGCAAGTGGTGGAACGGTTTGGGGAACGCTTTTGGAGTATTGCGAAAGCGGTCTATAGCGATAAAAGAAAATAATCATCTTCTCTAACTACTCGTTAGCAAACCGAACGCAGCCTTAGTTATTGGGAGATGAACGATGAAGAGATGGTTGGCTTTCCACCTTGCAGTTTTAGTATTACTCATTGTCCACGAAAGGATGCATGCGATAATGACGATGCTATCTGGCGAATATGAAGCCTTTCGCGCAAGACCGATGGGTTTTGAAGTCACCCTCAGGGCGGCCGCTGGCGAGAGGAGTGGTATTTAGTGTGCGTTCCTCTCTGCCGCAAGCAGCTCGTTGCGCTATTGCTGGCAGCAATTCTCAATAAGGAGGTACC
>DYKV01000342.1 GCA_020722415.1 Anaerolinea sp. | reverse complement strand
AGGACGGATTCAAGATAAATTGAGAATTGCTATGGGATTTTTTCACATAGTTCAGCCAGTTGGGCAGAACTGCATTCTCGCCAATCAGATTCACCTCGTAAAGCAAGATCCCTTTCCAACAGTTAATCGTCATGATGGTCTACACAGTGAGGATATTTGATCCTCACCGCTCACAGACCGGAAAATACAGCCACTTAAGCAACCATCCTGACAATTACAACACCCTCTCCAATGCGCAAAAATATTACCATCCAAAACGGATAGTCCGATTACAATTGTGATTAAGCTAAAACTACTTTAAACTTGAGGGAGTGAACCATGATTGAAGCCAGCTATCATTTCCCACGCGGATTTCTATGGGGGTGCGCCACCGCATCCCATCAGGTTGAAGGCAATAACACCAACAATACCTGGTATTGGTGGGAACAGCAGCCAGGAAAGATCTTGAATGGCGATCAAAGCGGTTTAGCCTGCGACTGGTGGGGAGGGCGCTGGCGGGAGGATTTCGACCGCGCCGCTAGCGGTAACCAGAACGCCCACCGAATGTCTATTGAATGGAGTCGTATCCAGCCCACACCCGATCGCTGGGATGAAGATGCTCTTGATTATTATCGGGAAATGCTCCAGGGGCTGTATGAACGCAAATTGACTCCCTTGATCACCCTGCATCATTTTTCTGAACCAATCTGGTTTTTGGAGAACGGCGGTTGGGAAAATGACCAAGCCGTTGATATCTTTGCAAAATACGTCCGGAAAGTCGTCGAAGCGATCAAAGAGTATGTCAATTTATGGGTGACTTTCAATGAACCAAACCTTTATGTAGCCCTCGGTTATGTGCAAGGCATCTGGCCACCGGGCAAAACCGATTTAAAAAGCGCTTTCCAGGTAGCCCGCCGCTTGATACTCGCCCATGCTCAGGCTTATCAAATTATCCACTCTTTACAGCCAGAGGCTCGGGTTGGTTTAGCGCATCATTTTCTAGCACTTCAACCCGCTGTCAGCTGGTCTCCGCTGGACCGTTTAGCGACCAGTTTATTACAGACAACCCTGAATGAAATGATCACCAATCCATTGAAAAGCGGGAAAATGAATTTGATCCTTTATCAGAGTCGAATCCCGCAAGCCAAAGGAACGCAAGACTTTTTGGGTCTGAACTATTATACTCGTTCGACCGTGGCTTTTGACTTGCGCAAAGCCGACGAGATGTTTGCCCGACGCTTTTTCCCTGAGAATGCGGAATTGAGCGATGCGGGGCATATCGCCAACGACCCTCTCGGTTTCGCCGAGGCATTGCGTTGGGCAAACAGTTTTAATCTTCCCATCATCATCACCGAAAATGGCGTAAACGATATCGAAGACCGCCTTCGACCCCGCTATATTTTACAACATCTCCATCAGCTCTGGCGAGCGGTAAATTTTAACTTCCCGATCAAAGGATATTTTCATTGGTCGTTGGTGGACAATTTTGAATGGGAGCGCGGTTGGACACAACGGTTCGGTTTGTGGGCGCTTGATTTAAAAACCCAGCAGCGCACCCGCCGACCAAGCGCCAACCTTTACGCAGACATCTGCCGTGAAAACGGGATAACCTCGGCTATGGTCGAGAAATATGCCCCTAGCTTGTTTGATCAGCTCTTTCCCGCCTAAGAAACATGAAGGGGTGATAAAAACATGGATTTAGCCCGACTAGTGTGTCGTCCTGCTTTACCACAGGATACGGCTGCGATCTTAGAGCTCACTCGCCACATCTGGGAGGGACATGATTATATACCAATGGTATGGGGAGATTGGTTAGGCGATGAACAAGGACAGTTGGTGGTAGCCCAGCTTGGGTCCAGGATAGTTGGGATGGGAAAGTTAACCAAGATCAGCAATGGAGAATGGTGGTTGGAGGGGTTACGGGTACATCCCGAATTCGAGCGGCGCGGAATCGCAGCCCATATCCAAACCTTTCTTCTCGCTGCGTGGTATAAAATTGGGAACGGCGCGATCCGTTTAGCCACAAATTCTCAACGGCTTGCCGTTCACCGCATCTGCCAAAGAACCGGTTTTAAAAAGGTAGCTGAATTAAGTTCGTTTAGCGCCAACGCCATTCCTCTTGACCCCAGGAAGGCGCTATCAGTTGATCAGAAAGATTTTATTCGGTTATCCAGAGAGGATTTGGATGACGCTCGCAAATTTGTCAAAAATAACCCCTTACAAAAATACGGGGGCAGTTTTGTTGATCTGGGATGGCAATGGTTGCCTTTGCCTGGGGAGAATCTCGCCCATTTCCTCCAAACCCAAAGCGCATACTGGTGGCAGCATCGCCAAGGGCTGCTATTGTTGGGAGAAGATAATGATGAAGAAAGCGGAGAACTATTTGGATTAATCCGTTGGTTGGGATGTGAATTAGCGGATTTGGCTAGGTTCCTCTATGACGTTCGGATATTGGTTGGCCGGCTTGGATATCAGAAAGCAAGCTGGATTGCGCCAATCCACCCCGCGGTCAAAGCCGCTTTGAAGGCTGCTGGTTTTGAGAACGATTGGGATTTTTCGCTATATCTTTTTGAAAAATGGTATAATCCCGCAGAAATAGAACATTTTGCTCGGTTTTCTGAAAGCTTGAGGGAGAACAAGCTGGAGAGAACCAAATCGGGAGAGGTAGCGTAGTCTGGCCTAACGCGCGCGCCTGGAGAGCGCGTGAGCCGAAAGGCTCCGTGGGTTC
>DYKV01000341.1 GCA_020722415.1 Anaerolinea sp. | reverse complement strand
TAATTTCCTCATCGAAATACCCACTATCCATACGAAACTGGATTTCCAAATCATCCGTTTTTATTTGGGCAACAATTTCTTTTTCACCCTTTCGATCGCAATCGGTTTAGCTCGAGAAGTGTTTGTGCGGATATCCTTACACTGGTGGCAGCTATGGTTAGACCCTAAAAGAGAGAGCTGGTAATTCCGATCGGAAAAATTTTCCCGAGACCTAATCCAAAGAGAATTGGGATGATTACCCCGGATGTGCCAGCTAGAAGGGCGACCTGCGTACTTTTTGCTGCTTCGGAGATATGTAATTCTTAGGCGGCAAGAAACATAAGGAACATAACACCCAGTTCCCCTAGATGAGAGATCGTTTGCGCGAGATGTGTATCGGAGAAAAATGGCATGTTTAAGAAATTGATCACCGATGGTCCGGGGAGAACGCCCATGATCAATTCACCTAAAACCGATGGTTGGCTTAAGCGATAGCCGAGATATCCTCCAATTTTTACCAGCACAGTTATCACTGTCAAAGTTAGCGTTTATTGCAGGAATGGAGGCATTGAGAAACCTCAATCATCTAATAAGATGGTTACTGGTCCGTCATTGATAATTTCTACAATCATGTGGGCACCAAAACGTCCTGTTTGGGTAGATATTCCTAAATCTCTCAATGATTGAGCGAAAAGGTCAACTAAAGGCTTAGCGATTTCAGGTGCAGCAGCCTCGGTGAATGAAGGTCGTCGTCCCCTGTTTGTATTTGCGTATAATGTAAATTGGGAAATGATCAACGCTTCTCCGCCAACATCTATGAGTGAATAGTTCATTTTTCCTTGCTCGTCTTCAAAGATGCGCAAATTGGCGACTTTCTCAGCAAGAACGCGTACGGTCTGGGGATCATCTTGCTTGCCTACACCGGCTAAGATGACCAGCCCTTTCCCAATTCGAGCCAATACCTCTTCGGCAACGGAGACCGATCCCCGCTTAACCCTTTGCACGACCAGTTTCATTTCTTACGGTAGACCAACTGCATCCCGCACTTCTGCCATTGTTTGGCGGGCGATTAGCGCTGCCCTTTCTTTTCCGTTTTGTAATACATCTAACACGAATTGGGGATCGCGGCTCAGTTCAGCTCGGCGGTGACGAAATGGTTCAAGATGGCGATTTAAGTTTTCTACAAGTATTTTTTTACAATCCACACAACCAATCCCAGCGATCCGGCATTCTCGATCAATCTCTTGGACTTGCTGGGGGGTTGAGAAGACTTTATGGAAAGAAAAGACATTACAGACTTCAGGGCGGCCGGGGTCACTGCGGCGTTTGCGTTGCGGATCGGTTACCATTTGCATCACCTTTTGACGGGTTTCAGCGGGAGTTGCAGCTAACTCGATGTGGTTATTCAGGCTCTTGCTCATTTTTTGTACGCCGTCTATTCCAATTACTTTAGGATACTCTGTGCTGATCATCTCTGGTTCGATTAAAACATTCGTTTTGAAGCGGTAGTTAAAGGAGCGCACCACTTCTCGAGCAAATTCTAGATGAGGCGCCTGGTCTACCCCAACCGGCACAAGATTAGCTTTGTATAACACAATATCGGCAGTCATCAAGACAGGATAGCCAACCAGTCCATAATTGACATTGTGTGGCTGCTGGCGCACTTTTTCTTTAAAGGTCGGTAAATCAGTCAACTTGCCCAAAGGGGTTACCATAGAAAGGATTGTGTGCAGTTCGGTCACTTCGGGTACTTGAGATTGGATAAACATAATGGTTTCTTCTGGACGGATACCGGCTGCCAGCCAATCTAAAGCCATCTCAACACTGTTTTGGCGTAAGTCCTCGGTTGATTCGAGAGTTGTCAGGGCATGCAAATCAACAATGCAATAGATGCATTCGTATTCATCCTGTAATGCCACATAATTTTGAATTGCACCCAGATAGTTACCCAGATGCTGTCGCCCGGTTGGCCGGGCACCCGAAAAAACGCGTCCTTTTGGTGTCATTGTTCCTCCAAAATAATCCGTGATTTTTATTTAGGTTTGCTCAAATCAAAGTCACGACATCTATTATTATTTATAAAAAACCCGTCGGTGAAGCGACGGGAAGGTGAGCCAGTCTCACGCATACAGTACGCCTTGGAATCAACTCAACAAGGAGATACCATTGCCCTTATAACGGTGGCAGTTCCGACCGTGGCTACTAGAAGTCCAATCAGGTTCACCAGGCAGCTCCGAGATCCATTCAACGCAGACGTTTAGGCGGGATTTCCAGCATCTACCGCTCTCTGGGCTGCGTCTCTGCGTTTACTAGTTCTCATCTATGCATTTAAAATAAGTATATCATAAGTCCATTGC
This sequence comes from Anaerolinea sp., assembly GCA_020722415.1. Classification (GTDB taxonomy): domain Bacteria; phylum Chloroflexota; class Anaerolineae; order Anaerolineales; family UBA4823; genus UBA4823. The sequence goes on along the minus strand of DYKV01000341.1, from coordinate 374 downwards.
AAAAAGGCTTGTTTTTAATGCAAAGACATAAAGTCGCTAAGATATTCAAAAGATGCTGGATTTTTTGTCTGCTTCGTAACGCGGCATTCATGCCGCAGCCAAACGGCGGCATAAATGTCAACAACATTTGCGCGTTTGATGCAAATGTTGCCCGGTAATACTATAAGAATTAAGATTAATCTGTCCCTTAAACAACCGACAATCGAATCTATCATTGCATTCGCATCGGGATAAATCCCCCGCTCAGTCCATGAAAGTCGGCTGAAGCCGACTATCCGTTAGCCCGCAGGGCTTCCATGACCTGAGGCGGGGATTTATCCCCCGCCGAATCCGGCGTTCGATTCATGAGGATTGGGATGAATCTGCCCCTTTAA
>DYKV01000340.1 GCA_020722415.1 Anaerolinea sp. | reverse complement strand
AACGGATTTCTGATTGCAAAGTTCCTCAGGGAACAAGGAATAGAGGTTGATGTCCTATGCTACGACTACTACGACATCATGAGTTGTCCCGAATGGGAGGATGCCGAATTCGATGACGGCTGGGGACGAAATGAGCGTCCAGAATGGTTCAATGTCAACCTGCATGGCTATGTCCGCCCTGGATGGTTCGCCCAAGGCCCAATGGTGGACGCTGTAAATCATCTTATCTCACCTAATTCCAAGACACTTCGGAAACTTTCCATAATCAACCAGACTGCCAATTATACCTTGGATCAAACTTCGACATGGACATTGCTCTCAGATTGCCTGATATACTCCCATGCCTGGACCAACTGGCATCCAAATGAGTGGCCGGATGCCTTCCGCAAGTCTCCCACGCGTTTCCTTGTCTTTCTTCCAATCCGGATACTGCGGTGCTTTCAGCGTGCCGCCCAGCGCATCTCGGCCCGTTTCAAACCGGATAATAAGGAAAAAGAAAAGCTCATCACTTTTCCAAGAACCTTCTCCTCCACCTTTGGCAGGCAGTTCAATTATCTCCCGCAGATGGCGGAATTCATGCTCAGCCGCAAAGTCAGCTGGGAACAATTATTCTCGAAATACGACATCGTCCAAGGACATGCTACTGACGGAATATTTCCACTGTTCTTCGGGAAACATCCTTATGTCGCGTTTGAGCATGGAACTATCAGGAACATCCCATTCCAGGATGACTTCGTCGGACAGGCATGTGCGCTGACATACAAGATGGCTGACAAGGTGCTGATCACCAACTGCGACAATATTGCAGCAGCTAAAAAACTCGATCTGAAGAATTACATCTTCTTGCCCCACCCGATTAATGAGATCGGCTCCACAGGTGATGACAATGCCATCAAATCCCTGAGAGATGAGCTTCGCCGCGACCTAAATTCAGAATATATCGTCCTTCATCCCTCGCGCCAGCACTGGGATCCAAAAGTCCGGCATCCTAGCTGGGAAAAAGGGAATGACATATTCATCCGCGGTTTTGCAGATTTCGCAAAAATTTCTAAGCTTAGACCTGCAATAGTCCTAGCCGAATGGGGTTTGAAGATTGAGGAGACTAAGAGACTCCTGTCTGAACTTGGCATTACTAATCGTGTAAAATGGATTAAGCCTATGCCCCACCGCAGGATGGTGAAATTCATAAGGGCCTGCGACATTGTCGCTGACCAGTTCTGGCTTGGGGCATTCGGAGGAATTACACCTAAGGCCATGATGTGCGGCCGCGCCGCCCTGCTCCACTTCAACGAGGACACCCATAAATGGGTGTTCCCTGAGCTCCCGCCTGTCCTCAACGCCAACACGCCGGAATCAATATCAGCTATATTGCAGCGTCATTCCACCGACCAATCCTTCCGCAGCAACATCGAGTCAAGAAGCCACGAATGGTATTTGAAATATCATTCCTCCTCTGTGATCACAGATCGGCTTACAGGCATCTACCAAGACCTCTTAAATAAACACAGCAGGAAAGGAGACGGAAAGTGAAAAGAAGAATAAAAGAAACCATTAAGAAAATACCTTTTGTTCAGGATGTCTTGAATTTAAGGAACAGAACCAATAAGGTTCCACAGAATATGAACATTGAAAAGGAAAATCTGATGAAGGCTAAAATCGATTATCTTGAATATCAGGTGAGTAACCTTTCTTCCTTGGTGCGCCTCATGATAGACGATTTGAAGATGGAAAATCCATATTCGCGCCAGACGCGCGATAGCTTTAATTTCCAATGGGGAAATATTCCCGAGAGCCGTCACCTCCTGTCAAACGAACAATTTCGCAGGGAGGCCCCGGACAACATCTGTCTTTTCACCGGACTGGATAGAAACTGGTTCGCCGGTAAAAGAGTTATTGATATTGGCTGCGGTGCCGGCCGCTATTCGTGGGCGATGGCAAAACTCGGTGCTGAAGTAACTTCGGCCGATCAATCTGACAAAGGCCTCCAGGAAGTACAAAATGCGTGTTCAGAATTTCCCTCCCACAAAACAATGAAGATCAATCTACTTGAAGAGCTACCTAAAGAACTTGGACAGTATGATTTGGTTTGGAGCTTCGGGGTGTTGCATCATACAGGAAACACTTTTGGCGCATTCAAGAAAATCGTTCCTCTAGTAAAGGATGGCGGTTATTTGTTCCTTATGATCTATGGGGAACCCAGATATGACATTTTGACAGAATATGAAGAAGTAAATGAATATGAATTCTGGCGCCACAAGACCAGGAACATGAGCATGAATGAAACGCTGGAAGCAATCAAAACCGGAATGCGTAATAAGCAATTCCGGATTAACGGGGAAGAATATGTCCACGGCTATTTTGACGCAATTTCCCCTAAAATTAATGATCTCCATCGCCCTGAAGAGATAATTGGCTGGTTTCAACAATATGGGTTTAAAGATATAAAAATACCTCTGGCAAGCCGGAATATTTTCATTATAGGACGCAGAGTATAGATGTATCTTCCTTTAGACAACACATGCCTAAGTAAAACAGCATGTGGACAATTGGGTAACCAGATGAAAATTCTCATAATAGGAAATATCTCCAACAACGCCTATCTTTTGGCTAAATTCCTCCGCGAGAAATACTGCCCCGATTGCCCAGTAATTCAAGCTACTCCAGATACAATATGCGATGTCCTTAGACCCTTACTTCTAGGGTTCTGTGTAAAAAATCTTTATAATTATTTTGGTT
>DYKV01000339.1 GCA_020722415.1 Anaerolinea sp. | reverse complement strand
AATTTACACACATTTCTTATACATAATTCTTTTTTAGTAAAGACCATTAAACCCATCTGTTTTATGCTCAACATCTCAACCGATAAATCCAATAGAGTAAATCATTCACGCGCACTTTCCCAACCAGTTTTAAATTATCACTAGGGATTGGGATAGCAAAATTTTCCCATTCGTTATTCGGGGTTAAGACAATGAATTTTTCGGCTTTCTCTGAAGTTATTATATGATCAAAAGCATAACCACAAAAATTACCGTAAACGGGAACCGTCTGTCCCATATCTCCATAATAAACATTGGGGAGATTAAAACCCTGCTTAGTTAGTCCAACTTCCATATTCATATTTGTCGGCAATTGGTGATTTATCCATACAGATTTTGCGTTATCCTGTTTTAACAATTCAACCAGCTCGTTCACTCCGCCATCTTGATAGGAATAACGGTAACCAATTGGTCGGATTAACCACGCCAACAAAATTATCTGGATTGCAGAAACACCCAGGTAAAAATTGATGTTCAATTTATTCTTATCCTCATCCGACCGCATCACCTCTAAACAAAATAGGGTAACAACTAAGGCTATAAATGCTATGGCGCGAGCAGGTACCCGAAAAGTATCGAACGAATGAGCTGTTTTATAAATCCATCCACTAGCGAAAAAGAATAACACAATGAGGGAGAGAAGTAATGCCGTTCGTTCGTCATACACAATGGATAATTTTCTTTGTTTGAAACTATTCCAAAGGGATTTGGTGAATAAAACTACCACGCCTATTCCCACACAACCCCAGGTATCCCAATGAATTGGCAAAGTAAAACCAAATGAAAGGGAAGCCAATACGCTCCAAAAATTCAGCCGATATTGCTCGATCATTCTGACTGAATTGGCTCTCTCCACTCCAATCGCATAAGCAACACTTGGTAAATGGATTAATCCAATCGAAGCTCCCAGGATAAAATAACCCAGAATGGTTTTATTTCTCAGCGCCAATAATAGCGGGAGAAATAATATAAATCCATAAAAAGCGTAATAATTCGAACCGGTCAAAGGGACGATACCAAAACAAACCCCGCTGAGCAAGCCCCGCTTTCGAAACGAAGATTTATTATTCAATAGAAAATAGAGCGCTAAGAGTATCCATCCCCAAGAGAGGATTTTTTCAATATGCCCGGCAAGATAGGCTGGTAAACTAGGTGAGACAAAAATAATAGAAGCGAAAATTCTTTCCTCCTCTTTTTTCAAGAAGAGCGCCGCCAGTTTCCAGCCAGCATAGAGAGAAAAAAGTAAATGTCCCAGCAATATCAAACGAGTCGCCCAATCCAATGGCAGGGTTAACCAAATCAGTGTAGCCGGTAAGTAGAAAAAATTCCATAATGGGTTTTTCCATTGTTGGCGCCCGCCATACCATTGCTCGGTGTATAAGGGCAAACGATGTTCTTTTAGAAGGGAATTTTGATAATGGACAACCGGTAACAGATCTGACCAGGTGTCATTTCCACCCCAAAATGGGGCAAGCAGAGCAGAAAAACAAAAATATATGGAAAAACCCCCTAGAATAATCAAGCTCCATTTGTACTTCCGCAGTGAAGTCATCTCAACTCAGGGACAAGTCCAGCACTTTTGCTCCCCGAATCTTGCGGTTTTTTAATTCCCACAGAGCTTGGTTTGCCTGCTTTAATGGATAAATTTGTACCTCTGGTTTGAGCTTAATGCGAGCAGCCAGCGCCAAGCATTCCTCGACATCTTGACGAGTGACATTCGCTACGCTTTTGATCTCTTTTTCCATCCACATTTGAGTGGGATAATCCAATTCGGCTAATAATTCGCGATCACTTGACTCTTTCCGAATAGCATTAATCACCATGCGACCGCCGGGCAATAAATTGCGCATCCCTTCTAAAACCGGTTTCCAAACCGGTGTAGTATCTATAATGGCGTGTAACAATTTTGGTGCCTTTGCTTCCGAATGACCTGCCCAAACTGCACCCAGTTGAAGGGCAAATTGTTGTTCGCCCTCGCTGCGTGAAAAAACATAAATTTCCGAGTGTGGGTAGAGTGCTTGCGCCATCATTAAAACCAAATGCGCTGAGGCGCCAAAACCAGTTAATCCTAAGCGCATACCATCTTGCAAATGGGTCAGTTTCAGGGAACGATAACCAATCGCACCAGCACACAATAATGGAGCAGCTTGATGATTCTCGATTGATTCGGGTATGGGATATGCGAATTTCTCCTTAACCACCATATATTCCGCATAACCCCCGTCCGCATCCCTTCCAGTCGCCCGAAATTCTGGGCACAAATTTTCTTCGCCCCTCAAGCAAAATTCACAGCGCCCACAAGCAGAGTAAATCCAGGCTACTCCAACTCGATCCCCAACCTGAAAACGAGTAGTTGCATCGCCTTTATCCGTCACTATCCCCACAACCTGATGCCCTGGGACGACTGGAAGTATCGGGGGCGGCGTTCTGCCTTCAATCTCATCTAGCTCCGTGTGGCAAACCCCACACGTTTCTACTTTTATCAGTATTTCATCAGCTTTAGGTTGTGGAACGGGTAGATCAACTAATTCTAATGGGTTGGGAACATCGTTCAGGTTGACCAGCTTTGAAATAACCATTGCTTTCATTTTCTACCTCCTTGCGATTTAAAAAAACCACCGGCATAAAATGTAATTTATTATTGACAATGTCAAATTTTCGTATAGTTGTCATTGCGAGGAGCGTTCTTTGCGAAGAAGCAATCCCCTC
>DYKV01000338.1 GCA_020722415.1 Anaerolinea sp. | reverse complement strand
ACCAAAAATTCGATCGCTCTTAATCGTAAAATGTTTAGCGCTCAGGATCAGGCGATTCTCTTGTTGCGCTTCTCCATTATCCAAATAGGCGTAAACCCAAAGTAAACCATCATGAACCCCATCTATTCTAGGATAAACATCCCAACGGAAATGAATTTCCCCATCGTCCCCGAGAATCTGGCGAATTTGAGGCGCAGGTGCGATGTCCATATTACTCAAATCCAGATCAGCTTCGATTAAGATTTGCGGTCTCTCGCCACTAAATTTATTTTCCTGTGGAAAAATTTTGCTTCTATCAGACAACTTATTCTTTTCTTTTACTATGCGCAAATTAATTTCCCCATGATCGCCAAAATGGATTCGAGGCGGAACGGAAATCATTAATATACTTGGAAGAGATGTGATGGATCTAATTGTGTTTTCGGGTTGATTTGCCGACATGGTGGATTGGGGTTCAGTTTTCTCTGAATTCTGGATCGATTCCGTTAATATATCGCTCCAGCGCAGAGTGGTGGTATAGATTACTGGCGGAACTGGAAGATAAGACCAGGTTAAGGCACTTCCTCCAAAAATCAGCAAAGTCATCCCAATCCAAAATAATCTATTCTTTCCCATTGAGCCATTATACTTCATGGATCGGTTAACCCTTACCCATCAATTCAAAACGTGTTAAACTCTAGTAATCTTACATGGAGGTTTTTGTTCAAAATGAATCTCGATCATTTTCTTTGGTACATCTTAATTGGGTTGGTGGCTGGCTGGTTGGCAAGTCGAATCATGCATAAAAGCAATCTGGGGGTAATCGGAAATATTGTGATCGGAATTCTCGGCGCAGTCATTGGTGGATATGTGTTTAATCTCCTCCGCATCTCTGCCCAAGGCTTACTTGGTTCTCTCGTGACAGCCACCGCCGGAGCAATTATCTTATTGTATCTCATTGAACTGGCTAAAAAGATATGATCATCTATGGAAAATTCTCACCTAGCTTCTGAGCCTAAGATACATATTTTAGTCAGCAAAGGCTGGCAGGATTATACATTGCTTGATTCGGGTAACGGGCGAAGGCTGGAGAAAATCGGACCATATCGTTTTATTCGGCCGGCAGTGCAAGCAATGTGGAAACCGAAATTAGAGACTTCGCAATGGCAATCTGTGCATGGTATATTTCTCGCTAATCGTTCCGAAAGCGGTGGGCAATGGCAGATACAAAAGCCCTTTCCTCCCAGTTGGGAAATTTCGTATAAGGCTCTCAGATTTAAAGCTTATCTAGCCAGCTCCCGTCACATTGGGTTTTTCCCTGAACAAGCGCCTCATTGGGATTGGATTCAACAGATCATCTCCTCTTCATCCAAGCCTGTCCAGGTATTAAATTTGTTTGGCTATAGCGGTGTCGCCAGCCTTGCGGCAGCGTCAGCAGGCGCAACCGTTACCCATGTAGATGCATCCAAAAAAACCATCCAAATTGCGAAGGAGAATCAACAAATAAGCCGCCTATCCAATTCCAATATCCGCTGGATACTTGACGACGCACTGAAATTCCTGCGTCGCGAACAACGCCGCGGAGTGAAGTACGATGGAATTATTCTTGACCCGCCAAAATTCGGACGTGGTCCAAAAGGTGAAGTTTGGGAATTTTTTGCATTGTTTCCCATTTTGCTTGAACTGTGTAGTCAGGTCTTAAACCCTAGACCGTTGTTTTTTGTCCTCACAGCCTATGCTCTTCAAGCATCGGCAATAACTATCTACAATACGGTTAGTGAATATCTGCCTCTTTCTAATGGTCAATTTTCTTGCGGTGAACTTGCCCTAGAGGAACAATCCGCAAAAAGATTGTTACCAATGGCAATTTACGTTCGCTGGCAGAATAACGCTTTGCCTTTTTATAAGGAAAAAATATCCTCCCTGGAACAAGAGGGATAGACAGGTGGTGATTTGGAAAACCCTCAAGCAAACCGCTCCTCTTCCCAAACATCCGCATCATTATGATAGCCAGCTTGCTCCCAGAATCCCGGGCGATCCTCTTTCGTAAATTCTAAACCTCGCAGCCACTTTGCCCCTTTCCAAAAATAAGGGACTTTCAAGTCTTCTCTCCCCACAATATTCCCCACTACGCCCCGAACCGGATACCCATGATCAGGGGTAAGTGGTTTTCCATCAAAGTGGGTTGCCAGTAAAAAATTATCTTGAAGCATTACTTCTAAAGGCAAGTTGGTCGTAAATCCGTATTCTGCGTGTTGAATAATAAAACGAGCAGTTGGTTTCGGTTTAATAAAACCTTTTTCTACTAAAGTCCGCAACGAAATTCCTTCCCAGCGAGTGTCAAATTTACTCCACCGAGTAACACAATGTACATCCATTGTCACCTGCGTTCTGGGCAGTTGGCTAAACTCATCCCATGACCAAATCACCGGTTGTTCTACCTCACCCCAAACCCGAAAATCCCAGGCGGCTGGGTTGAAAGTTGGCACCGGTCCATAGTGTAAAACCGGGAATTTCTGGGTTAGCGATTGGCCGGGTGGTAATCTACCCTCTTTCAAAACTCTTTCTTCCTCTTCACGCCTTCTAGATACACTATCCAACATAAATACCTCTCTGGAAAATATTCTGGCTCCGATGAGCCATCTTCATCCGCCAATAGTGAGCATTAGCTTATCAACAACTCCCTTGAAACGATACAACCCACTAACATTTCAAAGAACCTGTCTCTGTCAGTTCGACGAACGCAGTGAGGAGAAATCTTATCGCAGCAAG
>DYKV01000337.1 GCA_020722415.1 Anaerolinea sp. | reverse complement strand
GACATGGCTGAGCAGTTACGGAATATCTATAAAATAATCAAAGCCAGCTCAGCAGATCCATTTCCACAAGGATGAGACTCGCGGTAAAATCAATAAGAATCAATGGATGGAGTTTTGAATTGAAAAAGCTTTTCTGGGATTATTTATCGTTAATTGTTTTGGCTGGCACTGTAATTGGTTTAGATCAGTGGTCAAAAGAATTAGTGCGTACCCATTTACAAGTGGGCGAGATTTGGTCGCCCATTGCTGCTATGACGCCTTATCTTCGCATTGTTCATTGGAAAAATTCAGGGGCCGCTTTTGGGATGCTCCAGGGGTTTGGTGGAGTTTTCACGATTCTGGCAATAATTGTAGCATTGGTGATCATTTATTATTTTCCCCAAATCCCCAGCCATGATAAGATGTTGAAAATTGCCCTTGGTTTACAGTTGGGAGGGGCACTCGGAAATCTAATTGATCGTCTTACCCAGGGATATGTTACTGATTTTATCTCGGTGGGGTCATTTCCAGTTTTCAATATCGCTGACTCCAGTATCACCATCGGTGTAATTATCCTGGCCCTAAGCGTTTGGCTGAAAGACTGGCGGATGAATAACGAAACACAAGCAGCAAAAAACGAATCCATTCCTCCATCCGAACCCTCTGTGCCAACCACGCAGGATAAGAAAAGTGGTTGAACAGGAAATAGCATTCACCTATCAAGAAAACTCTCCCCAGCGCCTAGATAAATATCTCGCCGCTCATTTTCCCCAGCTTTCACGGGCACGCTGGCAGGCTTTGATAAAAGAAGGATTGGTCAAACTCAACCGATCAAGTGCCTCAAAAGGAGGGATAATCTTACAACCAGGGGATTTTGTCGAGGCAATTATTCCTCCCGCTAAACCCACTCAACTTCAACCCGAATCGATCGCTTTGGATATTCTCTATGAGGACGATAACCTGATAGTGGTGAATAAACCAGCTCGAATGGTAGTGCACCCGGCCGCAGGCCATGATACCGGCACTCTCGTGCAGGCAGTTTTAGCCCACTCTCCCCAAATTCAAGGGGTAGGGGGCGAACAACGCCCAGGGGTCGTGCATCGTTTGGATAAAGATACTTCCGGTATCATTCTCCTGGCAAAAAACGATTCAACCCACCATTGGTTGCAAGAACAATTCCGAACCCGTCAGGCACAAAAAGTGTATCTGGCTTTGGTAGATGGAAAACCACCTACCCCCAGCGGGCGCATTGAAGCTGCAATAGGTCGTTCGCCCCAACAGCGCAAGCTAATGGCAGTTGTAATCTCAACTAAAGGTCGGATTGCCCAAAGCGAATATCATACATTAGAAAACTTTCCTAACCACACCTTACTTGAAGTCCATCCAATTACGGGGCGCACTCATCAAATTCGTCTGCATTTGAAATTCATCGGCTGTCCAGTAGTCGGAGATACAGTATATGGAAGAAAGATACCCACCTTGCCCATAAATCGCCATTTTCTTCATGCTGCACGGTTAACTATCCGGCTGCCTGGTGATAAAATTCCACATACTTTTGAGGCTGCTTTACCAATCGAATTGAATGAAATATTGGAAACATTACGCAAATTTGGAGAATAGACAATGAAACCAATTGACTTGCGCTCTGATACAGTAACCCAACCCACTCCGGCAATGCGAGAGGCAATGGCTAAAGCACCCGTTGGCGATGATGTTTACGGTGAAGACCCAACTATCAATCGTTTGCAGGAGATTGCAGCGGAGATAATGGGAAAAGAAGCTGCCTTATTTGTCCCTTCTGGTACGATGGGAAATTTGGCTTCCATTTTGGCTCATTGTGGACGAGGCGATGAAGTGTTATTAGGCGATAAAGCCCACACGGTCATCTATGAAGCGGGCGGTATCTCTGCCCTAGGAGGGGTGCATTCCCGCCAACTCCCTAATCAGGCAGATGGCACTATTTTATTAGAAGATATTCGCGCAGCCATTCGTCCAAATGACATCCATCAACCTCCCACCCGGTTAATCGCGCTCGAGAATACCCATAATCGCTGCGGCGGTGTAGCGTTAAGCCCGGCCTATGGCTGGGCTGTCCGGGCTATAGCAGAACAATATGGTCTCTTCCTTCATTTAGATGGTGCGCGCATTTTTAACGCTTCAGTTGCCCAAGGGGTGAGCGCTAAGGAACTCGCCCAACCTTTTGATTCGGTGACTTTTTGCCTGAGCAAAGGCCTTTGCGCTCCAGTTGGGGCTGTGATTGTGGGAAGTGGTTCTTTCATCAATCAAGTTCGTCGGATCCGCAAACAGCTCGGCGGTGGGATGAGACAAGCCGGCATTTTAGCTGCCGCTGGGATTGTAGCTTTAGAAACAATGATTGACCGTCTGGCAGATGACCATACGAAAGCAAAAAAGTTAGCCAATGAGTTAGCCCTTATACCCAGCCTCGTTTTAGATCCCGGTACGCCCTATACAAACATGGTTTTCTTGAACATAAGCCCCGAATTTCCCCATACTGCCCAATGGGTAGCTGCAAAGCTAAAAGAAAGAGGAGTACTGGTTGGCGTGGTTGGCGAACGGCGCTTTCGGTTAGTCACCCATTACTGGATTGAAGACAAGGATGTAATTGAAGCTTCCCAACATTTCAAAGAGATAATGGCTAACGGATAGACACGGATGCGATCAACCAAACCCACTGACAGTGTTTTGCAGAGCATCACTTCCATTGCTTGCTGCACAATATGCCCTCTAGTTCTCCTAGGATAAAGTGATGCTTC
>DYKV01000336.1 GCA_020722415.1 Anaerolinea sp. | reverse complement strand
TCCTTGATATTCGGTTATAATAATTTTGGATTAACGACGATAAGGAATGATGAGATCACCTCAAAATAAGGATTACCGTTGTTTCAATAGAAATTCCCCAAATTATTCGGGGAATTTTTATTTAACGTAATTAATGAAAAAAAATTACAGCTTGAAAGTGACAGTTTTGTAAAGTGTGATTGCAGGAAATTGATATATAGTAAAAGATGATGAAAAAACCGCGAGCTGGAAAAATCTGTCCGAATGGCCAGGGAATGATCGAGTTTGCCTTAATCATTCCTATCCTTTTGCTGCTGATATTTGGAGTTATCGAAGCTGGTAGAGCGTTATTTACTTATGTTGTAGTTGTGTCCACCAGCCGTGAAGCTGCTCGGTATGGGGCAGCAGTGGGAACAAATAATGCTGGCATCCCGAATTACCGCGATTGTGCCGGCATTCGTCAGGCTGCTCAACGTATTGCTGTTCTGGCTGGCATAGAGGATGACGACATCACCATTGAATATCAGCATCAGAATGGATCTACTTATGGTGATTGCCCGCCAGGCAGTACCATGGGCCCAGCTTTGACCACATTTGGTGATCGGATCCGAGTGACGGTAGATGGAAAGCTCAAAGCCATACTTCCCATTGTGCCAATTCCGGACTTTCCTATTCATGTCACCACAGCGCGGACGATCATCAAAGATATCAGCGTTGGTCCGTAAATTTTGCCATGACCTCTAAATCCAATCATTTAGGTAATTTTATGGCAATAGAAAAATATAGCGTGAAATTAAATAATATAAAACAGAAATACCCTCCTCGTTTGGTTTACCGGTTACCAAGAGGGCAAAGCCTGCTGGAATTTGCAGTAGGAGCGGTAATTTTATTGCTTCTTTTAGCCGGTATCGTTGATTTAGGACGCGCTTTCTTTGTTTACATTGCCTTGCGCGATGCAGCTCAGGAAGGGGCGGTGTATGGTTCTGTTTGCCCACAGGACGTGAATGCCATTATTGAGCATGTAAAAAGTAGTTCCAATTCTCCAGTGGACTTCGCAAACGACCCAAATATTGAAATAAAATGCACCTTTGTCAACGCTTCGGGAGAAAGCCATTCTTGTAATGAAAGCATCCCGGATCCAGGAAGAATTAAAGTACAGGTCACTTACCAGAACTTTCCACTTATCATGCCGTTTATGAGCACTATCGCCGGATCTCAGACAATATCCATAACTGCGGAAATACAGGATACAATTTTGCGGAATGAAGTTTGCCATTAATGCTCAAAATTGAAAGGTAGGTTTAAGTGAAGGAGTGCCAGATGGGATTAACAAACATGAAGAAACAAGAAAAAGGTCAGGCGATTGTCCTGATGGTTTTAGCGATGGTCGTTCTCTTAGGTTTCACTGCCCTGGCAATTGATGGCGGGATGGTATATAGCGATCGTCGCCATGCGCAAAACGCAGCTGATGCAGCCGCTTTATCTGGAGCATTACAGAAAGCCAATAACCAATCCGACACTGTGATTATGCAAGCTATTACAGCTAGCGCAAGTGGAAATGGTTATACTGGCAGCCAGGTAAGCGGGGCAATTGATGGACATTATTGGGATCTTTTTGGGAAATATTACTTGGTTACCGCGGAGATTACTGCGCCAACCAAGACGAGTTTCGCCCATTTTGTCTATCCTGGGCCGCTTCAGAACCACGTCAAAGCGGTTGCTCGCGTTTATATCAGCCAACCAGCCTTGCCTGGCTATGCTATTGTAGCAATGGGAAACTGCACAGCGGAAGGCGGCCATTTGGCAATGATAAACGGCGGCGGGAATAGCGGTTCAGTTGAGACTCACCATGGTGGTATTTTCCTGAATGCTCCTGAAAATGAGGAAAATCGCTGTTCTATTGATCCTCCTTCAGCCACGAACGCACCAGGAATTATAGTCCATGATAACGCCCATATCGCTAGTGTCGGGAGTGTAGATTATGCCGGACAACCGAAAGTCATTCCAAACCCAATTGATATTAATCTGAATTTGAACGAGCCCATAACCGATCCATTGGCAGACCTTCCTGAACCACAGTGTACTCAGAAAGGGTCAGTATCAGGTGGCGTGTTTACTCCAGGATCGTATGGCAGATCTGGTGAACCATCCATTGCACCCGGGACTTATCAGCCTGGTATTTATTGTATTTACGGAGATGTGCATATCTCTGGCAGTGGGGTAATCAAAGGGGATGGAGTTGTCTTTTATTTTGTGAATGGGGGGTTAAATTATACGGGCAATGCTGGGATGACTATTAGCGCTCCAAACGCCAGCAACTGTCTCGGTACAGAAGGGGATCCTACTGCTAGTTGCACATATAAAGGAATAGCCGTGTTTATGGCCCGCGCCAATACCTCTATCTTCGAGGTGCGCGGTAATGGAGGGGATGCGGTGCATGGATTAATTTATGGTTTGAACGCCACGGTTCAAGCGCGCGGCGGCGGGTCTACACCAGATGAGACCACCGTTGTTGGGCAGATCATCGCCAAACGGGTGTATGGGGATGGGAACGGCAGTTTCGATGTAAATTATAATGAAGATAGCACATATATCAAGAAACCATCATTAAGTCTATGGAAATAAAGGAAAATTATCATTGCCCCTCTTTTTCCCACCCTCTTCCATATTTTGGGGCAGATGATCGAATAGAAAATTCTCTTAGACTCTCCCAAACGGCACAGCTTGCCTTCTAAATGAAAATGATATACAAAAACCTGGTCATTCGAGGGATAATG